>NZ_JBFOAH010000038.1:0-54890 GCF_040812055.1 Paraburkholderia suaedae
GTCAGCCATCAGCGCTCCGAGTTCCCGGGCCGCCGTTGAAAGCACGAACCGGGTCAGCGGGCCGATTAGCGCCGTGTGCTCGAGACGGCTCATATAATGCGCTGGTCCCAGCGAGCCGTACTCGGGATTGGTCCAGCGGATCAGCGCCTCGACGCCCACGCACCTGCCGTCGCGCAGGCTGACCACCGGCTGGTATTCCAGACGGAACTCCCCTTTCCTTAATCCGGCCCGGGCAGCGCGCATCAGCCTGGCATCGGGACCGAATCGGCGTTTGACGAAAATCCATGCCAGCGCGCACAGACCCAGCAGGATCAGCCACAACGCCAGCCAGAGGCCCAGCCATGACAGCAGGTGGAGATTGATCGGTGTCCTTGCAGGCGTGCGCGGCCGGGCCCCCGGCTTGCGCGCCGAGTGGTCCGCATCAGGGGCCCCCTCAAGCCGTGCAGGCGGGGCAGGCGGTGCCAGGCGATCGCACACATCATCCTGTCCGCAGCCGGTCGGCACCAGCGGACTGGCCGGCGGATCGGTAAATCCCTGCACGCGAAAAGTAACGACTGGAAAGGAGATTGAAGCCGGGGTTCCGTTGTCGCTGCTGGCCGGCGTACCGGTCAGACTAACGTCTGCCGTGTCCGCGACTGTCGACGGGGGGGAATCTGCCCCGCGGGCTTTGGACCGCGTGACAGAACCTGCGCGCCCAACGTTCGATGCCTCGTGCAATGAAATGCAATGCAGCTGGCGGGGGCCCGCCGGATCGATGAGCGTCGCATTCACTCCATCCAGCGTAGCGGGAATCAACAGGGAAGCGGGAAGCGTGCAGTCCGTACCAAACAGAACGGTCGCGGCGGGTTCCTGCGAAACCGGCGTGGCCGCTGGCGCTGCCAGCGCAGCGATGGCGCCTCGCGCCGGGGCGCCGGCAAATTCCTGTGTCGGCGCTGCGTGGGCGAACGGCACCGATAGCACCAGCAGCAATGCCATCGTGCACATTTGCCTGCTATCCGGCAACCTGAAAGCGTCAATGGCCACCGTGTTCAAACTGTGTGGGCCTGCATGGACAGGCATCATGAAGGCGGTTTGGTCGGTGCCTGGAGTCGTCTGGCAAAATTGCTCCCGGAGATCAGGTGACAGAGAAACTTAGGGTAGGCTAAAAATTACTAATTGTCAGACAAATGTACACCATCGCCGCCCGGATGATTCCGGTTGTTGCGAAATTTTTTTACAGTCTTGTAATATGTACTTATTTACTCACGACGACCCACGTGGAGGGCAGGCGAATGCCGGCCGGCAAATTAGCCCAGCCCTTGGAAGGACAGCCGTCAACCGGCAGTCCAGTGGGCGACCTTCCGATCTTTGACAATGTCCTCGATCACATACAGGCTGGTCATAAAAAAACACAAACACACTGCGGACTGTGATGACCGAGCCCATGTCTGGGCGAGACGCATGCGAACGGATCGCTCAAACGGAAGTCACCGTCGGGCGTAGGTCAGTCTGCCGAATCATCGGTCGTTGCTTTACAAAATGGCGGCTCGTCGCTCGTCAATAAACGGTCGCCAACCGACTGCGAAAGACCGCTCGTGGCCCGAAGTGAGTCCGACGCTGCCGCTGCCCGCCCCTCGTCTTGGTCGACCGAAGGCATCTATGCCGCGAGCCGATGTTCGTAATATGGACGGTCACGATCGTCGAGGATCGCGTGCAGCGCCCCTAGATTCGCCGGATCGGGTGACAGCCACGCGTCGATGTTCTCGGGCTTGATCGGGACAATGCAGCGGTCGTGGCCGGCCGCCGCGACCTCCGGCGGAGGCTCGTCCGTTATCGCCGCAAACGAAAGGAGATCCTGCTCGCCCGGCGCCTTCCAGTGTGACCACAGGCAGGCAACCAGCATTTCTCCGCCGGTATTCGGTCGAAACTCCAACACCACGTTTTCGTCCTTTTCGGCATCCTGCAGCTCGCGCCCTTCCATCCTGGCGCGGCTGACGTTCTCAAAGAACGCGTTGACGACCATCAGCCCGTGCGAATAGCCGAAGAGATCGCGCCAGAACCCTTCGAGATTGTCGCGGCGCGCGTTGTAGGTGCCCGGAAACTTCGTGTCGTAAAACTTCGGCTTACCCGCCGGCCGGCACTGGTAGCGCATCGGCTTGATTACCCGCTGGCCGTTCTCCATGACCATGACAGGTGCGTACGTACCCGGGAAGATGCGCGCGTAGCGGTCCTGCAGTTCGGTCCGCCTGAGATCGTCGAGGCGGCGGATCGTCGCGTCGATCTTGTCCGTGGCGATGCGTTTGCTTTCTGTGGCTGCCTTGGTGGCTTTCGTTTGAAGCGTCCGTTCAGCGTCAGCGAGTCGGGTCCGCTGTCTGAATAATTCCTGCTCGAGCGCAGTGGCCTGCTCGGCGTTGTACCGGTCGATTGCGGCCTTGATCCCGCGCTGTTCCTCGGTCTGGGGGTCGGCGAACGCCGCGTCCATCGCCTTCGGAATCTTTGCCTTGCTCCCGTTGGCGCGCTCAAAGTAGAGCTCCGCGAACTCCCGCAAGCTCAGCCGCGCCCCGAACGCTCTCACGAATTTTCGATAGTCCGCAACGATCTGCGCTGAATAGCACATGGCCGGCTCCGGGTTTTGAGACGGTTCTATGATACCGCCGCAAGTCCGGGATACACTGTATGTTTATACAGTGGTTTATCATGGGTCTATTCAATTCTTCGGAAACCGACCGCCCCTGCCGTTCCTGTGAGCATTGGGGCGGCGACATTGCCGGCGGATCTCATGCGTTGTGCGTACGCGGTGATCGCCGGCAGGTCCAAGCGGACCCCGAGACGGGCTGCGTCTACTGGGTCCACGCAATTGGATCTGATGACGAGCCACCAGCAAAGGCGCGCGGCTCGACCGGCAGCAACGGGTCGACCTGAGTTAAACGCGTCGGGCGGTAGCCGGCCATCGACGGTCCTTCCCAGGCGCATGCCGAATGTCTGCTGACAGGGCGAAGAGTCACAATTGGCAAAGAGAAGGCGACCGACGATTCGTCGGTCGCTTTACGCAGAGCGGCCTTTTTAAATGCAAGCGCTGGACCGCCGCCCATTCTCGTAAGCTTACGTTAAGACACGTACGGACAAATAAGTCTCCGCGTTGCCAATTGACGTGCAGTAGTTAACCGAGGTGTGGGCAGTTGGCATCCGCAGCGATTCGCAGAAGCGGGGCCGATCCGCAACAGCGCGAATGTAACCAGCGCATCAGAAAAAATCAGTTTGTTCTAGTATGCGTTTCACAGCGCCTCTCCTCTCCGTTCGCGCGAAAATCTAAACAGCATATTTACTGCTTTTCCCGCCAATTTATGGACTGATTATACGTGCGGATCGGCACACGCCAGTCACTATCGGACGAACGTCAGGTGCAAGTTTATCATTTCACATCATAGTCATAATGAATTCCATAGACTATTAAATGTTCGATGCCGCGGTGGTTAAAATTTCCATTGAGAAGTTGTTGGTGATGTACTTTAATACGGAAAATAGAATCGCCATGTCGTGTTTGACCGAGATGCAAGCGAACGGCCCTTGTGTACTAAAGAGCGAGCCGAGCAGCCTAGGCGCATCACTCATTTAGTTGCGGTCAGCACGGCCTTGACATCCGCAGAAACTAGCTGAAGGGCTGCAGCGGGTCGGTAAGGGTAACTCGCCGGTCGACGCGATCGGCGGCGAGCGGTTTAGGCAGTATGACTTTCCGTGAGGTGGTGGCTGGCAAGTATGAGACAGTCGAATATATCGTATCAAAGCTTTTGCGTTTTTGTCGCGACGGTTTTATGCACTAACTCGTGAAACCACAGCGTTCGTTGACGTCCGCAAAAATTCGGTCGCATTCGCCGGATGGAGCGGACCGATTCCTGCATGACCCAAAAGAATCCGGCCCTTCCGTTAAACCGTGTTGCCGATGCCCGTTTATCTTCCTGACAGCTGAAACCGGTCAGAACTTTGCCACTGGTAGTCCCTTTAGAGAGCGTCCGCCACGGAAAGCATCTGGTACGTTCAATACAATCGAGACGCGTCGGCGTTCGGCCGTGCTGAAATACCAGCAAAACAGCGATGGCTGCGTACCCGCACGCATTCGAACCCCGTGCCCGGCTCGGCATCGGGATACACGGGGTTGTAAAGCTCGTCGTGTCTCCAACCTTCAGAGGTGAATCGATGACCAACAAGTCGCACGCCGAAAAGGCGGCCGCGCTCGCGGCCCTGAAGCATCGGCTCGAAGCGCCACTGGTGGTGGACGTCGCAGAGGCACGACACCCCGACACGAGCAAGCCGTATTATCGATTCAAGCTGGTGGATGCCGGCAATGCCAACGGCGCCGCCTATAGCGTGCTTGTCGACGACCACGGCCAAGCGCTCGAGTCGACAGACGCCCTCGAGCAACGCTTCGACCGGCCAGTTCTCGACGTGAAATCGGCATCGGTAATAGCGCCCATCGTCATCAACCCAGACACCAATGTTCTGGTGCTGAATCCCGGCGCGACGCTCGACGAAACCATCACCGTCACTGTCCCCAAGAACGCCGGACCGACGAAAGCAGACGTCTATTTTCTGGCTGACACCACCGGCTCGATGGGCACGATCCTGAACGCCGTCCAGGTCGGTGCAAACAATGTCCTGGCGTCGCTTAACGCGCTCGGCCTCGACCTGATGTTCGGGGTCGGCAACTACAAGGATTTCGCGTCCGGCGATCCCTATGGCTTCCAGCATCAAGTCAGTCCGACCAGCGCCGCCGCGGCCGTTGCCACGGGTATCAACGCGTGGTCTGCGAACGGCGGCGGCGACTTAGCAGAAGCGGCGTTGTTCGCGCTCGACAGCCTCGCAGTGCCACCAGGACCCGGCATCGGCTGGCGTGCGGGGAGCAAGCGCATTGTCGTCTGGTTCGGTGACGCGCCCAGCCACGATCCGATCTGCAATGCGGTCTCGAGCGCACCAACCGTCACCGAGGCCGGCGCTATCGCCAGGCTCGTCAACGAGGGCATCATCGTCCTCGCCATCTCCACCGCGACGCCTGGCCTCGACGGCGATCCGACCGTCAACGCCGACGGCTATCAACCTCAGTGCGGCGCGCCTGGTGGCGCGCCGGGGCAGGCCAGCCGATTGACCGCTGCGACGGGCGGGGCGCTCGCGGTCGGCATCAATGCGGGAAATATCGTGAACACGATCATTGCGCTCGTGAAGGCCGCAGTCGGCTCGCTACAAAACGTGAAACTCGTACCTTCGTCGAGCGTCGCGCCCTTCGTGACTTCGATCGACCCGCCCGCTGGTTACGGCCCGCTTGCCGGCGAGCAGGATTACGTGCTGACCTTCAAGATTCGATTCACCGGCGTACCCTGCGGACCAGAGGAGCAGGTCGTTACGGGCGCCATCGATGCGTTGGCCGACGGCAAGACTGTCGCAAGCAAGGCCGTGAAGATCACTGTGCCGGCCTGCCAGTTCGTCTATGCAGTCGACTTCGTCTGCGGGCCGCAAAACGCGTGCAGCTGCGAATGCTCACCTGTGCAGGCGGGTCGATACGCCACGTCGATCGCGATCCACAACTATTCGCTGAAGCCAGTGGAGATCCTGAAACGCTTCGTCCCCCTCGTGTTGTCCGGCGCAGCGATCGCAAGGGAGCCGCGAACGGCCGGCGCGCGCGCGGAAGACCGGATCGTTTTGCCTGCGCAAACCGCAACGATGGATGACTGCTGCCGGATTGCAGAAGAACTCCTGGGCGCGGTAACGCAAGAATCGCTACCCCTTACCACCGGTCTGATCGAGATCACGGCAAGCGCCGATGTCGCAGTCACGGCCGTCTATACGACGTCAGGATCGATGCCGGAAAGCGGCGTTTCGATCGACGTCAAACAGGTTACCGCCCGCCGATAACCTTTAGAGGAGAACGGCCGTGTCGCATATCACTGGAACGATTCAGATCCTTGGCGCCCCGATCGCAATTGGTCCCGGGACTACCGTATTCAATCCGCCTGCGTCGCCTGCTCCGGGAGGAACCAAGTATCTGGTCTTGCATTTCCAGAACCTCAACTTCCGGCCCGGCGACGAGTTGCAGGTCAATCTTGGCTATGACATCGACCGGTTTACAGCCGGCGACGGCCCTTCTTTCTGGACTCGACCCGTCAATATCTACGCGTTTCCGGCCGGCGTTCAGATCACGTATGTTGCTGCCGGGCCAGGCACGGGCAGCGTGCAACTGGACCGGTACGGCCGAGGCGAGCGGCATCAAGGCGAAACCGACCATCCGAGCTTTTCAAATTGCGATCCGTTCTACCAGGCGCCTGCCTACGAGGAGCCAACGTACGATCCATTCTGGTATTGCGCCAACCCGCCGAATTGGGAGAATGCCGCATGTGCTACGCCTTCCACCGACATACGTGCCCGGGTGTCGCGCAGCGTCGGAATGATCTTGTCCGTCGAGGCGAGCGACTTCACTGGCGTTCAGCAACTCTCGACCTGCTCGGTCACCCTCGTGGATTCTGACAAGGTCATTACTGCGGGACACTGCCACACGCCGGCGGAAGCACTGAACGGCTCGGTTACCTTCGACTACCAAACGCAATGCGATGGCAGCCAGCCTGCTGGTTACAATCCGCGTTTTTACAAGGTGAAAGCGGTGCTCGCGCACCGCTATGACTCAACGGGCGACTACAGCCTGTTGCAATTGGCCGAAGCGCCGGCCGGGGTTCCGATCATCCAGATGCGCCCGGATCTTCCTCTCGTCGGCGAGCAGATATTTGGCGTGCACCATCCAAACGGTGCCGTCAAAAAACTATCGATACCGCATGGCGAAGGATTTGCCACAGTCGTCAACAGCAATGCATCGGCGATCAACGTACCCACCAACGTTCATGTATCGGGCGGCAGTTCCGGGTCGGGGCTGTTCGATGCCGCAGGACGCATCGTAGGCATTCTGTCAAACGGCAATCCTTGCGCCGGTGGCATGCTGAACTATTTTCCTATTGCAACGACACTGCAGATCATCGCCCCGGCTCCGCCGCCGCCCGTCACACGTGACGTTATGCTGGTTTTCGACCGCTCAGGCAGTATGTCGCTTGACGACGGCACGGGCCGGCCGAAGATCGATGCGGCCCGCGATGCGCTGTCGCTGTTCGTTCAGCTCGTGAGATCCAATACAGGCAATCGCCTTGGTCTCGTTTCGTTCAGCACGTCGGCCAGTTCGCCCGTCGACTTTGCGATCAACACTGTCACACCGACGTCGAAGAATGCGCTGATCGGTCCGCCGCCCTATATCGGGGGCAAGTTGCCTGGCTTGACGCCGGGTGGGATGACTAGCATCGGCGGAGGTCTCGGCGCAGCGCAGGCACAACTGGCCGGCGCGGGCGGACCCAGCCCGAAGGCGATTCTGTTGATGACGGACGGACTGCAGAACCAGCCGCCGATGATTGCGGCCGTTGACGCCTCGCTTGCCGGCACGACGGTTCACGCTATCGGCTTCGGCAGCGAATCCAATCTCGACGGCGCGCTGCTTCAGACGCTCGCCGGGTCGCATGGTGGCCTTTATACGCGTGCGAGCGGCGGCCTGTCATTGGAGAAATTTTTCGCTACCGCGTTCGGCAACATCTTCGAATACGGCATCCTGATGGACCCCGAATTCGATCTGCCAGCGAACCAGCCGGCGGGGACCGCTTTGCCGTTCCGTATCTGCGGCGAAGAGGCGATCACGGTGGTGGCCGGTTGGGACAATGCCAACGCGGCCCTTTACGCAGAAGTCACGACGCCCGGCGGCGCGGTGATCACGATCAATGCGCCGACTGTCGAGTCTTCGT
Source organism: Paraburkholderia suaedae (assembly GCF_040812055.1). Taxonomy (NCBI): domain Bacteria; kingdom Pseudomonadati; phylum Pseudomonadota; class Betaproteobacteria; order Burkholderiales; family Burkholderiaceae; genus Paraburkholderia; species Paraburkholderia suaedae. The sequence continues at coordinate 7,800 of NZ_JBFOAH010000038.1, forward strand.
CGGGCAGGACGTGGACGTTCCTGCGCGTCCCGCTTCCCGTCGGCGGCGAACGCGACGGACTTTGGAGCGTCAACGTCGTGAGACCCGGAGGCGGTGGCGAATTCCCGCCGCCCACGCCGGCGCTGCGCTATTTCATCAACATAATTCCGAGCGGTGGGCCGCGGATGCGCCGCTTCCGTGAAGGTCGCCGCTACTACACCGGCGACACGATCAATCCGATGGTGCTCATCCGTTATGATGATGGCGGCTGGCCCGACGGCATGAATACGTCGATGACGATCACGTATCCCGACACTAGCATCGGTAATGTGCTCAGCAAGACGGGGCTTGCGCCCGCGGGCAACATCGACGCGGACGGGATAGCGCCGCGCCAGGCGACGCTGCAGTCAATCGAGCAGTCGAGCGGCAAGCCGGTCGTCACGTATATCGACACCACGATCGATCTGTTCAACGACTCGGTGAACACCAACGGCGCGTTCGAAGCAACGGCAACGTTCGGCAAGCCGCTGGTCGATTTTCTTAAAGCCGAAGGCAACTACACGTTCCACGCGAAGGCGACCTACGGCGACGATTGCATGGGCATGCGTGAACTGACGTGGTCGATTCACGTCGAAGTCGGCGTCGATCCGGACAAGACGACCGCCACCACTACAAATCTGCCTCCAGACGCGAACGGGGGTTCGTGCGTTCGCATGGTGTTCACGCCGCGAGACAAGTACGGAAATCTGATGGGGCCGGGCCGCGTTGACGGGTTTACACTCGCGCCGCAACCCGATAGCACGCTCGGAAGCGCGGTGAGTGATCTGGGCGACGGCTCGTACCAAGTCGACGTGTGCATGAATCCGGGGTCGTTCGAACCACCGCGGATCGGCATCGTGCAGCCCGGAAGAGACCCGGTCGTCGTCACATCGGCCAACTTCCGGCTTTTCATGTACAGCGTCAAGTTCGTATGCGGCGAGCAGCGCGACGATTGCTGTGGATGTGCTCCGGTGCGTCCTGGCCACTACTCGACCGAAATCAATATCCACAACTGGCAAGGCAAAGATGCGCCGGTGATCAAACGGGTGATTCCGCTGGTTCTCGCGGGTGCGGCGAAGGGTCGTGAACCGCAGTTCAGCGCGCCCGTCACGCTCGAGACGCTCCTTCTGCCTGCGCATAACGCCACGATGGACGATTGCTGCAGGCTCGCTGAACTGCTCTTCGGCGCGCGACCGGCAGCGGCGGTGCCGCTCACGATGGGGATTCTGGAAATCGCGAGCACCATGGAATTGAGCGTTAGCGCGATTTACACGGTCACGGACGCGCATGGGACTGCGCCCTGCATCAGCGCTCAGCAAATCGAAGCGAGGGTGCTCGTCGTTTAGAGTCCTGTGATAGTGCCGTCGCAGACTCGTGCGACGGCACGGCGCGGCATTGCCTACCCAAGAGGACGCGCTTGGCGCCAATCCCTTTGCCCGGTGTCCACACAATTGCAATGTGTTCGTATGGGCGGTTGGCGAAGCGACCCGGATGCGTACGTTGAGACGGGCGCTCGTTTCATCGCCAGGTCTCGAACCGGGTCGGGTTATGACTGTCGGATATTGGGAAGAAGTTGCAACTGACCATCGTAATGCTGCTGCAGGTAGCAGCGGAACCAGCAGGATTTGCGATCGACCGCGCGAGGCATACATCGGTCCGCCCCAAGCCAATCGAACTGAGCGTCGCTCACGCGTTGACGGCTACCCAGCGTTGGTGAGATGTTCCTGTCGCCGTCGACAAGGAGGTCGGATTGCTCGCCGGCTGTAGTTCAGCGCCTATCGGCCGTTCGAAGATCGCCGACGGACGGCTGAATTGGGTCCGACCTGAGCCGTTCAAAGTCACTTTGACGATCTTCCTTCGGCGATAGTTGAGGATGGAATGACGAGCAAAACGCCCTCCAGATAATCCCAAACCATTGCTGTAGCAAATCCGCAGCGGCCGATTTTACTTGCTGGGCAACGCAAAAACGAGCCCGCCGAAGCGGACTCTTTACTTTTGGGGCCGATTAAAACAGTCCGGCTGGCTGCGCGGCATCGTCCCAGCTGAAGTTAATCACCTCCTTACGCGCTGTTTCGCGGCCACCAGCGCCCACGGGGTAAGAGGCGGCCGGGAGCATGCGCAAACATGCTCCCGGTCGCTCTGTCTTTTTCCGCCCAACTAAGCGCGGTTAAACTAACTTTGGTACGCAAAACTTCATCCGCGGTTGTCGCTCATCACACGCGGGTCGCTTTGCATCTTCCCGCGAAAGAAGCTCGCCACGCCGAGCACGCCACCGATTGCAATCCACGCCTCGGGCGGGATGCTCGGTTGAGCAATGCTCGGCCACCAGCCGCGCAGTAGCGGGATGATGAAGTACGCCCCAATCCAGGCGAATCCGAAACAGAATCCGACGAACGGCCGCCATGCATAGGTCGGCCAGTGATCCGCCTTGGCCTCAACCTGCATCGTCTGGTTGACCGTTGCCGTGTTGGCTTCGTCGGCGGCGAGCTCGGCCTTCTCGACATCAGCGGCGATCTGTGCGAGCTGCGCCTGCTGGTCGAGCACCGCTTTCTGATACTGCATCGCCAGATTCGGGTCCGACTGGATGGCAGCGAGCGCCGCGTCGGGCGCTGACTGCCCTGTCACAGTCTGGGCGATGCTCACCACTTTGCTGGCGACGTCTTCGGCCTTCGAGCCGCCGAGCCAGCCGGCGATCATCGGTACGAAGTGCGCGAGCGCCATTGCAATAGGGATAAGCGGCATCATGCAGCTCCTTTCATGAGGTTGTTGGCGATGCGATTCGTCCAGCCCTTACCGAAGGTGCCGAACATCTTGAGTGACGTGAAATAGCGGAGGCGTAGCGCGTTCCAGCGCAACATGAACCGGAGCGGATCAGTGGCCTGCACCGCCGCGATCGTTGCAGGCCCGATCAGCCCGTCGACCTTTGCGCCGGCGGCGCCCTGCATCCAGATCACCGGATGGCCGCCGTTGTAGTTGGCGTCGAAGATCTGGAAGGCCACGCGCCCGTCCAGCTCGTCGAGCCGCAGCGGATCCCAGTAAAGCTTCTTTGCGATCGCCTTCGCCGTGTCGCGCGGCAAGTCCTTCATCGGGCCGCTATAGCCCGACGCGCGCGCGACCCGCGCCGTGACGCCCCACATCGTTTCGCCGCCCGGATCCGCTGGATTGTTCGAGTAGCCGCCCTCGTTGCCGATGAGCGCATCGAAAGCGTCATCAAAACTGCTCATCACCGCCCTCCTCATGTCGCAAAATCTTGTCGCGAATCAAAACGTAGAGCTGGAGAACGGTGTAGATGGCCGTAACCCACAGCACGAAACTCGGCAGCGATTCGGTGATCGCCTGTATTGCGCTCACTGCGACGGGAGGCGCGACTTTTACAACGCTGGCGACCGTGTCGTTTTGAATCATCAAGGCCTCAAATAAGAAACCCGCCGGGTGGCGGGTCAGGGAGTTGGTGAGCCTTTACGGGATCAGTGAGGCAGTGTCGCGTTGGCCAGGCAGTGCCCCGCGCCGAACAGAGCGTCGATACATGGCGCCGCGATCTTCGCCCAGCGCTTCCCTTGAATCAGCGCATTGCCGGTGCGCGTCGAGATGGTTTCGCCGCGAGCGCCGCCGAACAGCGCATTGCCGCACTCGTCTTGCGCAACAGCCATCGACAGCGCGCGGTCGGTCGATCCGAACGCAGCCTGACAGAGCATTGCGATAGAAAGGATCGGCGCGGCAAGCGTGCACAGCAGCCATACCATCAGCAGTTTCAGTCGGCTCATGGTCAGCTCCACACGATGGCGTGCACGGCTTCGACGGTCGTCGCGGCATCGATCTGAGCAGCAAGCTGCTGGTTCTTCGTCAGGCACGCGAGAATCGCCGCCTTGCCGTCTTGCCCGACTTGCTGGATTTGCGCTGCGGTGTGCATCACGTAGGCCCATGTGCCCGAGCCGTCAGCGCACCAGAACGGCGTAGTCCAGCCCGCAGCCACGCCCGGAAGGATCGACGCGACGACCGATGCGTTCAAGTTCTGCTGATCGGTCGGCTTGGCTGGGTACGTGTGCGGCGCCCCGAGCGCCGAAGATGTGAAGCCCGCGACGATGGCGGCTTGGCACGCTGCCGATACGAGCGCTGTCTGCGATGCCTTTGCGCCATCGACGTCGGGCGGTGGCTCAGGAGTAACTAGCCATTGAGTCGCAGCCCAGATCGCGACCTCACCCGCAGCGAGCGCCGGCGGCTCGGCCGGAACCCAGCCCGGCTCGATGCCCTCTTGATCGTCAATCTGCCGTGTTTCGCCCGTCGATACGCCGGACGCGTTCATTCCGTAGAGGGTCTGCATGGTCACGTCTTAATGTAGGGATTTGCGCCGAGATAGGCAGCCGGCTTGGGCAGCACGAACTGCGATGTGGATGAGTAGGTGGTTGACAGCGTCTCCACAGTGGCCGCGCCGTAGGATGTGCCGGTGACCACAAACATTCCATTACCGTAGGCCAGCCCCGAAATTTGGCCGCTTGAGCTGCCGCCGCTATTGAACGCTGTCCAGGTCGCGCCGTCAGAAGACGCGGCAAGCACACCTCCATATGCGCCGGCTACGAAAAACCCGTTGCCGAATGTCACAGCGTAGATTTCGCTTGTTCCAAAGACTGTGTTTTGAGCAGTCCACGTCACACCGTCCGGAGACGTCGCCAGCATTCCAGTTGCACCCACAGCGACGAACTTACCGTTGCCGTATGCAATGGATCGGATTTCATTCCCCCCGAACGCGCTGGCACGCGCAGTCCAGGTCACGCCATCGGGAGATGTTGCGATAGTCCCGCTAGCGCCGGCGGCGACGAACAACCCCGCCGCATATGTAATGCAATACCAGGTGCTGCTATACGGACTCGTTCTCTGCGTCCACGTCACTCCGTCCGATGAACTGGCAATTACCCCAGTAGTCCCGACTGCGACAAACAAGCCGCTGCCAAACGCCACAGCGATCAACTGAGCGCTCGAAGGCAAAGGACGGCTCTGTCCGGTCCAGTTGACGGCATCTGTCGATGTCGTGGTGACGGCATACCCGCCGTTTTGATACCAGCCGACGCATACATACTTGCCGTTTCCGTATGCAAATCCACCCGCCGAGCCAGCGATAGTTGTCGTGAGTGAGCTCTGGTAGGTCCATGTGATGCCGTCGGGAGATGTGGACAGGGAGGCTGCGGTATCGCAGACCAGAAATTTCCCGTTCAGATAGGCGGCCACGGACGTGTAGTTCCCTGGGCCCGCAGTGCTGCGACCCGTTGGGGCAGAAAGCGCCGGCAAACTTCCAACTGCGGCAAACAATGCTGGATATGCGGACTGGCTGTAGACAGAGCCATCGGCCTTAAGGTAGCCGGCTCCAGGACTGACGGCCGAGTAGGTGATCGTGCCAGAAGGGAGCACCCCAGCTGGGCCAGTTGCACCCGTGGCACCCGCGGCGCCCGAGAGCGCCACCGTCCACGCCGCAAAAGTCCCGCTGCCAGATATTGAAGTCACACTCGCGACGAGGACGCCCGTTGCGCTGTTGTAGCTGGTGACGATTCCCGACATGACGTTCGTCGGAGATGCAGTGTTCGCGATCGTGACGGTCATCCCCACCACGAACAGTTTTCCGGCCTGCACAGTCAGCGACTGGTTGCCGGTGCCGATCGTCAGCGGTGTCGTCGACGTGGCGGCTGTGCCGGGCGCATTGACGGCCGTCGCTGCGCTGGCCGCCGCATTTGAGGCGGATGTCTCGGCATCCGTGATTTTCGCAGCGATGCTGCCCGCCTGTCCGAGAATCCAGTTAGCGATGTTGATGATGTTCGTGAACATCGGCAGCAACCGCGTGCGAAAGCCGCCGTTGGCGAGGCCAGTCGTCGCGCTGCTGTCGTCAGTGACGGTTGAGCCATCGCCGCCGACGTTGGTCGGGAAAGTAACTTGGTTCGTCATCAGGACGTTTCCTCGATTTCAAATGCGTTGCTGTTGTTGTTCAGAAACACGGTGGCGATCGGATTGAGCGCGCGCATGCGGCCGACGAACGATTGCCTGATCAGGTTCAGCGCGTCGCCTGGATCCCACGCGACAAGCAGCTCGCCATCCATGCCGAGCGTTCGCTGCATCTCAAACACCGTCGCCTTCGCCTCGGCATCGCTCAGAAACCCGAGTGAGAACTTGTCGACTCGACGCGGGTTCTTCCGGTCGAAGTAAGGCGTGCCGCCGAGCGAGCGCGCAACCTTCGTATCCGTTTCCCAATTGAACGACGCGCCGTATGACATGTTGTTGGCGGGCTGCCAGCCAGGCGAGAGGAACAGACGGCCAAACTGCAGATACCCTGCCGCGTTTGCCGCATCGCTGAACAGCACCTTGACGTAGCGCGCGAGCACAATGCTCGGCAGAAGGTCAAGCAGAATGCCCGGATACCCGGCGCGGGCGTCCTGCGAGATCGTGCATTCCCACCAGTTGTCGTCTTCCCATTCGAGCGTGCCGAACGGATAGACGACCGGCCATGCGACTTGCCAGCCGGAGTCGTATTTGTTCGTGACGAAAGTCGGGTCGTCGCCCGTTAGCACGCGCCATTGACCCTGCGTGCTCATGTTGTGGCTGACGAGCGAGACGACTTGAAGCTTGCGATCCTTGCCGAGGTCGATGGCGAACTGGGTGTTCGGCGTCGTGCAGTCGGTAGTGCGAGCGACGCGCGCCAGACGCCGGTCCTGCAGGTTGGTCAGCGGCGCCTGCCAACTGCCGCCCGAGAGCGTCGCGCCGTCCGTCAGGTTAGGATATGCGAGTAGGACATTTGCCACGTCATCCCCATAGCGTGAGTGTTGCAAGGTGCGTATCGGCGCCCGCGTCGACGCCCACGACCACCATCAGCTTCGATGGCAGGCCGTAGCGCAGAAACGTGAAGCCGACCACGCTGCCCAGGTCAAGCGTGCCGAGTTGCGACAGGTCGATGTCGACCGACAGCAGCATCCGGCGGCTGAACAGCGCGAGCCGTCGGTTCGCTTCGGCCAGCGCGTCTGATGCGTTGATGAGCACTGTGTCGAACGTCTGCGTTGTTGCGGAGGGCCATGCGGTCTGCACTGCTACGCTCGTCGCCACCTGGCTCCGCGACGCCTGGGAGATCCACGTGCGCCGGTCGACGGTCACGCTGCCGGCCGGCTGGTTCTGCACGGTGTAGTTTTTCGCGTAGTTGATCGTCACCTGATAGGCTGGGATGCCAGCTTCCTTGATGTTCACCTGCTCGAGCACGACATCATCGAAGGTTGCGACGGGCGAGCCGGTCGGCGCAGTCACGCGACCCATGCGCAACACGCCGAAGCGGTCGAACGAGTAGTACGCGCCGATGCTGACCGCGATGGCATCCATCAGCGACTGACTCGTGACCTGGCCGTCAGCCCAGACGCCGCACGGCGCCGAGGTCAGCGCGTTGAGCGCCGTCACATCTGCGGCGCTGATGTCGGCCGAAATGAAGCCCGCATCGAGTGCGATCTGCTGCAGGATGCCGGCTGGCCCGGTTGTGCCGCTCGTTGCATCGCACGTAACCTGCGACGCGGGGCTTGCGCCGAGCCGGAAATAGCCCTGAAAGCGCCGGTAATGGCCTGACGCGGGCTGCGTCGATTGCAGCGTCGCAAGGTCGGGATAGTCCGCATCCTGCGTGAGCAAGACGCCGTTGTCATAGACCGCGGTGATCAAGCAGTTCGCCTGATCGGACGCCTGATAGATCAGGTTCGATGTATTGACACATTTCGGCGCGATGTTCAGCACCGAGCCATAGACTCGCGGCTTGTACTGGCCCGCGAGGTCGTTGGCCGTTCCGTCGATGCCGTTCGGCAGCACATTGGTGCCGCCGTACGTCGGGCGCTGCTGCGTGAGCGTGAGCTTTTGCAGGCGATCATTGACCACCAGGCTAAGCGTCGTCGTGTTGCTGACCTTCACATCGCTCAGCGTGCCCGATGCTGTTACCGTCCATGCGCCGAACGGCGTGCCGAGCGTGCCGACGCGCATCGTGAACGGCCGGCCGTCGAATGCATAGTCGGTGAGCAGGTAATCGATGCCGCCGTCACTGTTCTCGAGAACAATGTCGCCGGGCGTCGATTGCGATGCGCCGAAGCTCGCCTGTGCAGTATTAAAAAGGGACCGCGCAAAGTGCGGAGGAGCACTCAGGCGCGGCTCGTAATAGGCGTTGGCCGGCGTGTCGGACGGCAGCGTCATAAACCCATCGTCGGAGAAACGAAGGGTCTGCAACGTGCCGTCCGACAGCCGGTAGCCAGTCGCATCAATGGCTATCGTCACTTGATTTTGCTCGTGTGGTTGGCGGTGCGCGATGCCGCATCGACAGCGTTTTGCAGATGCCGCGACTGCTTGCTCAGCTCCGACTTGCTCTCCCCGTGCTGCTGGTCTGCCTGCTGCAAACGGGCGACGCCTACAGCAACGAGCTGCTCCTTCATCCGCGCCATCTCTGCGCGTATCGCCTTGACCTCATTGATGAGCGCAGCGTTATCGCTATTGCCGAAGCGCGACCAGTCACCGCTCAACATCCGCGACAACTTCTGATTGTTCGTCGACGTCACCACCGCCTCGCCCTTGTGGAGCTCGGCGCGGTATCCGTCGAACGGCACGCTATCCAGACCGCCGGCGTGTGAGCCGTTGACCACATTCCAGCCATACGTGCCGTCCGCGCCGAGCGTCATGCCCAGTGCAGCTTTTGCGGCATCAGAAACTCCTGACATCGACGATTGCCAGTCGCCAACCGAATAGCCGCCCATCGGCCCATACGGATTTGCGGCGCTGTACGGGATCAGGCCATTAATGGCCGTCGCCTGCACTTGCGCCGCGTTGAGGTTGCCGCCCGCCGCACCACCATACGTATTGGCCGCCGCAGACGCTGTGCCGCCCGCCGCAAAGTACGTCTTCAGCGCATCAGCAAGCGATTGAGTCGTCTGGTTCAGGTTCAAAATCCCCTGCACCATCTGATTCGTCGCATTGAGCTGCTGCTGCGCTGCGCTCAGCTGCTGCTGCGCCACCGCGATGTTCGCGCTGAGCGCCTGCTGGACCTCGTTGTAGTCGTCGACATACGCCTGCGAACTTGCGTTGTATGCCTGCGACGCAGTGAGAAAGTCCTGAGCGATCTGTGGCAAATTGCTTTTGGCCGGGGCGTCACCAGCGGCCGCGCTCGCCGACGTCGTTTCGAACAACTGTTTTTCGGCGAGGTATTTGTCCTGTGGCGAGAGCGTCGACAACGACCCTAGCGACAACGACTGTTTCAGGCTCGTCAGCGAACTGATGAACTGGTTGATCGAGTCGATATTCGCCTGAATCGCCTTCGACTGCGTGTCGTAGGCGGTCTGAACATCGCCAAGCGCCGTTTGCAGGTTCTGTGCCGCCGCCTGCTGCGCCGCCTGCGTGGCCTGATCCGCGGCCGACGTTACCTGCGCAAAGGACGGTGCAAGCGCAAGCAATGCGTTTTGCAGATCCTTGGCCGGCTGCGACGACGTGTCCATGTGCTCGACCAGCGTCTGGAAATCGGCGTTTGTCTTCGGCATGGCAACGCCCAGCGCGTTGAACTGGTCCTGCAACTGCTTCGTGTTCATCGCCAGCTGCTGCGTCGGCGTGTAGACCGCGCTGAAGTATTGATTCCAAAGCGCCTGCTGCGCATCGGCGGCCTGCTTCATTGCCTGCGTGTACTGGTCGAAAGCCGGTGCCAGCGCCATGAGAGCGGCAAACGTGTTCTGCCCTGCCGTCGTCGTGAGGTCGAGCGACGTAACCACGGCGCGGAATGCATCTTTCGATTTGGGCAACGCCAGCCCCAGCGACGCAAAAGTCTGCGTCATCTGGCTTTGCGCCTGCGCAAGCTGCTCCGAGTTGCTGTAATACGCCTTGACGTAGGCGGACACCTCCGAATTGAAATTGTCGATGCCGCCAGCCGCTGCGATGAGGTTCAGGCGAACTTGCGTGCCGGCAATGCCCACCGCACCGAACGCCTGCGTCATCGTCTTGCCGAGCAAATCAGCAAGCGTGTTCGTCGACGTGAACACGCCAGTAAGTCGGACGGCGGTTTGCGTGAGCGTCTCTCCGGTCTGCTGGTATTGTTCAAGCGGAATGATCGCGTCGACCAGGCCATTTGACAGGTCCGTTAGCGACTTCGTGACGTTCGTCTGGTCGCGCCAGTCGTTGCGGATGCTGTAATTAAACGCCGACAACTTGCCCTGCAGGCCATCAATGCCGCCGATGGCACCGGAAAGCTGATTGATCACCGCAACCGTGCCCACGACAGTGCCGTTGATGAGGTCGAGCTGATCTTGCGTCGCAGGCGTATTGACAGTGCCGTGAGCGTCGCTACGAAAAAAGCCGCCCTTCGCGGTCCAGTCCGTGAAGTCCTGCCCCTGGAAACCGTTGGCCACCGTCACGTTGCCATCGACGCCAGCGCTGTCTACTGTCGGATCTTTGCGACCGAACAGGCGTGAAATCGTCGACGCGCCGGTCAGGATATTTGCGATACCCGACGGAATGCCGATTGCCTTTGCCAGATCATACGAGGCCATGGTTGCGGAGCCGAGCACTTTGCCGGCGCCGCTCATCGAGCCGTTGTCGGGATTCCATCCCTGCCCCATCAACTTCGCGTCAGCCGCCATGCCGGCCAAGATCCAGCCGACGACAGGAACCCATCCGAAAGACGATGCTGCGCCGGTCAATCCAGCGCCCGCGCCGAAGCTGGACGTACCGCTAGCCCCCACTCCTTCAGCAGCGGCAATCCCCGCCGTAGATGACGCCACCTCGCCGCCGATTCCTGCGCCGAGACCACTGCTGCCAAACCCGCCGGCAAGGGTGCCTCCGATCGCAGACGCCGCACCAGAGGTCATTGACGCCGTTTCGCCAAGGCCAAGATAGCCCTGAAGCATCCCATAGCCCTTCGTGAGCGCGCTGTATCCAGTCGACAGGTTGTTCATGCCGCCGAGCGCGCTCGATGCCATGCCGTTGTTTTGCAGAATCTGAGCCTGAATATCGCTGCCGCCAGCAATACCAGCAATCTGCGCAATCACGCTGATCACCATCGGCTTCGCAAACGCCTTATACAGCTCGTTCACGACCGTCGTCTCGAACGTGTTCTTCAGCGAATCCGTGAAGCTCGCCCAACCCTTCGCACCGTCGCCCAGCATTTGCAGGAAGCCGTTATGGAAGTCCGTGCCGATGCCGTCGATCGTGCCCTGCCACGTCTTAACCAGATCGTCCTGCTGTTTCTGGAATTGCTTCTTGTCGTCGAGCGCAGCCTGATCGGTGGCGACTCCGCGCAGAGTTGCGGCAAGCTCCTTCTCTTTGTTGATTCTGGCGTCGATAACCGTCGTATCCGCCATGTCGTCGTTCCGGAGCCGCTCGGCACGACCGGCTTCCATCGTGGCGACTGCCTCGTCGGCGCGCGCGACATTCAGCTGGTCAAGCGCGGTTTTCGTCATGCCGAACGTATCGATCTGGTCCTGGAGCGACTGGTCCTGATTGTCGGCAGCGGTGATCTGCTTGTCGATCGAGTCGAGGAAAGCCTTGTTTGCCTTGTCCAGGGCCTCCTGTTCCTTGCCCGCCGAGTCAGCGATACCCAGCATCCCGCTCTCGATCGCCGCCGCTGACTTCGCGTGCAGATCATCGATCTGCTTCTGGAGCGTCGCGTGCTGCGCCGCGGTGAGCTTGTGGTTGGTCAGCCCCCTGGCGAGGATGGCCGCCTCGTCGTCAAACGCTTTCGCCCGATCGGACGCCGCCTTTACGAGGTTCTCGCGCGACTGCGTGTAATAGGCGTTTTCGCTGATCCCGCCGCTCTTGTACAGCGCATCGAGCTGCGTCTGGGCGCTCCTGACGTAGGAAAGCTCCTGATCGAGCGAGTCCTTGATCGCCTGCACTTCGCCCTGCAGTTGTGTCCTGTCGACCAGGCCGGCGCTGCGCGACGAACCCGTCTTTTTGTCCTTGTACTTGTCGTTGATCTTCTGCTCGTCGGCAATCTGCTGATCAGGACCGAGGCCGAGCGGCGTCGCAATGGTATCCATGTACGTCTGGATCTCCTTCGCGCGCTTTTCCGCTGGCGTAGCAAACTGCGCGTTCCATGTATCGTACGCACGCTTTCCATCGATGAGCTGTTGCTGCTGGCGGTCATTTCGCGCCTTGTCCTCTGCCGTCTTCACGGCGGCCTGATAGGCGGCAACTGCCTTTTGCAGCTCAACCTCGTCATCAGGGGTCCACGACGCGCCAATGCCAGCGTTCGCGCGCTGCTTCGCTGATTGCCAGAACTGCATGTTTTGCGCAGGACTCTCTGACCCGAACTTCCCGACAGCCTCGATGGCTCCGTTGATCATGTTCCTGATTTCGCGCCAGCCGGAGAGAATGACGCCCTCATTCCTGGCGATCTCCTGGGTGCGGGCATCCATTGACGTCGAGAATGCTTCAACTGCGACCTGGGCGGCGCCGGTCGCGTCGCCCTGCTTCACCAGGGCCTCGATCTGATCGTAGGTCGAGGCGGTCAGGTAGTGGTACGTATCGTTAAGCTTGACCGATGCCTTAACCGGGTCTTCCGCAAGCTTCGTGAACTCGTCGACCATCTGCTTGACCGACATGCTGGTGTACGTCGCTACATCGGCGGTGGTCCGCCCGAGATTCGAGATCTCTTCGCCGGTCAGCTTGCCGGTCGCGGCGAGTTGCGTGACGGCATCGGCCGCAGTATTGAAACTAGCCCCACCAGCAGTAGCGGCCTGCGCCATCGAACGCAGCCCGTCCACCGTGGTGCCGGCATAGTTCCCGGTCAGCACCAGAGCCTCGTTCATCGCATCGTTCTGACGCGCGACCATCACCATCGCGGCGCCTGCCGCAACAATCGGTACGGCAATGGCCGCGATGGCCAGAGCCGTGCCCGACGTGAGGGCCCCCAGCAGATCCATGCGCTCGGCGAGCACCATCGCGCTTTGATCGAACCGACCGAAGTTGCCGTTGGCGAGATCATTGGCGAGGCGCAGGATTTCCGTGCGCGCACCGGCCGTCCCCAGACCGAAATGACTCATCCCGGCGCCAGCGGTCTCCGCCGCGCCTGCGATTTCGCTCAGGGCGGTCCGGTTCGTGCCGATGTCGGCAAGCGCTTTTTTGTAGTCTGCGGACGAAACCGATCCGGACCTGAACGCCCGCTCGAGCTGCGCCTGCTGGTCTGCCAGACGCCGAAGCTCGACCACGGCCTGATCCGCCTTGATTCCGCCGAGCGCCTGCTGATACTGCTCCGTCGTCACCTGACCCGACTTGTAAGCATCGTCGAGCAGCGCCTGATCCGCAGCGAGCTTGCGCGTCGCCGCGCCAAGCGGATCATATTTGGCGGTCAGCGCATTGAGCGCCTGGAGCCGCTTGTCCTCGTCTTTCCCGAGCGCCGCGAGCGCCGCATCGTATTCCTGCATCGAGAGCTTGCCGGTCGCCATCGCGCGATCGAGCCGGGAGTACTGGTCTCCGAGCGTGGCGAATGTCGCATTGCCCTGTGCCATGGTCGTGCGCAGCGCCTGCATCTCGTCGTTCATCAGCACCGTCGCACGCTGGGTGTCGATCATCGCCTGCGTCTGTGCAGCCACGTTAGCGCGGACCTGATCAGCCGACGCACCGAGCGCCCCCATGCCATCAGCGGCACTCTGCGATGCGGACGCAACCTGCTGCAACCCTTGCTGGGCTTCCAGTGACCGCGCGATCATATCCTTGATACGGGCGGTCGCCTGGTCCTCCGACTCGGCGAGCGCCGCCGCGCCGGCCGACGCACGCGCCATTGACGCGCCGAGATCGTCATTGGCCGCCGACATGTCGCCGACGCTTTTCCTGTAGGAACCCATCGCCCGCGTGACCGCGCGCTCGATGTCGTTGCCCATCTTGAGCGCGGCCTGGCTGCTGCGATCTGCGCCCAGCTCGAATTCGGCATAGTCGAGCGAAACCTTGGCGATCAGGGAACCGAGAGAGGGCATGGGCGTGAGATGTAAAAAAGCCCGCGTGCAGCGGGCGTTGGACAACTATCAGGGAGATTGCTGCGCTTCTTCGCGCGCACGGATCACGTCGAGTGCTTCGCCCTCCATCAGCCGAAGCCAGGGGAACAGCTTGACGCGCTTTTTGGAACTGAAGCCCATCAGGCGCAGCGCTGACTCAACCAGCGCGTAATCGAGACCGAGCGTCTGAGGTGGTCCCATCGGGCCCGCCAGGTACCGCCACTGCCCCGACAGCGCGACGAAGGTCTCAAAGACCTCCCAGTTCTCCCGCCATACATAGCAATGCTCAGCTGAACACTGCGCGCGCGCCGCATCGACCGCCTCACGCGGCGCGCCCGCCGCCTCAAGCGCGGCGACCACTGATTCATCGGCAGCGAAATCATCGGGCTTATCGCCAGCCCAATGACGCGCCACCCCGATCAGTTTTTTTCGCGTGCCACCACGATGCTTTCCCAGAAGCCCTTGACCAGCGCGAACGACGCGGCGGGAATCTGCAGCAGAGCATCGAAGTTCTCTTCGTTGAATGCGATCGCCGCGCCGTCGTCATCGGTCACGCCCGACCAGCCGGTGATGACTTCCTGCAGCACTTCCTTGCCGGTCTTGCCGCGCAGATCTTCCAGCCTGTCGTTCGAGCAGCGCCTGAAAGTGACCTTGAAGTCATGCTTTTCCACCTTGCCGTTTTCTCCGACGAGCTGGACTTCGATCTTCTGCTGGTAGGTTTCCGATTGAGCGAGTTTGAATGCCATCCCTGAAATTCCCTTTAACTGGTGAGCAGCCCGCAGCGCGGGCGTGAACAGTGTGTGAAGCCGGCGCGGGACCGCGCCGCGCTGGTTTACTTGACGGTGATGACAATTTCGTCGTTGCCGGTCACCGGCACGAACGTCAGGTTCAGGCCCAGCATGGCGGTGCCGTTCTGGTCGCTGTACGCCGGGTTCGTCGCCTGCACTGCAGGACCATCGATCTGGATGATGTTGCCGGCGGTCTTGCCGTGTGTGATCGTGAGCGGACCCGTGACGGCATCGCGCACTGCAGCCCACCAGTCTTTCGTTGCGACCGAGTCAAGCTGGATCGTCGCGCTGCCCGCCGGCTTGCGATCGGTGATGTCGACGGATTCCTGCTTAACCAGATTCCGGTAATTGACCGAGTTGGCGACGTCGATCGACAGCGCCTGCAGCGGCGAACTTGCCCCCTGGAAAGACCAGTTCGGCGTGTTCGCCTTGTTGACGACGAGCGGCTTCTGGAAATGCGTGTAATCGACGCCCGCCGGCATCGCCTGATCGACAACGTCGCTATACAGCCCCGTGAACTTAAACTTCATCACAGGGATGCTCTTTGCCGTCATGTCGAACGCAACTGTGCCGCGGCCCGACGTCAACTTATGGAACAAACCGTCCAGGTAGTAGTACAGCGTGACGGTCGGCAGGTTGTCGGAGATCGGCTCGTACTTGACGTTATCGCCTGCGGTGATCGTCTCGGAAAATCCGCACGCCTGAATCAGTGCACCCCACGCGGGTGCCGTGCCCGCCGCACCAGCGCCGGCGAGCTCGATCTCGAAGTCAAGCTGGCCGTGGATGGCGGTGGGCAACTGCTCGCTATTGCCGAGGTACGGGCGCATGACATCGCGGCTGGCAAACTCGGCGGTCGGCGTGTAGGTGCAGTTGCGCGCGAGAATCGCGTTCAATGCTGCGGTCGGGACTGCATCCGTGCCGACGACCGTCTCGATGACCGCCAGAATCAGGGTCTTGCGTGTGAGTTTAGACATGAGGATCCTCAAATAAAAAAGCCCGCTGGTGCGGGCGCATAAGCGGGCTAATGCTCGGTTTCAAAAACGGCGAGTTCGCAGCTTCGGCATGATCAGGTACGCGTACACCGCAGCGTTCCCTTCGTACTGGCTGTCTCCCTCCGATTCGATGATGATGAAATCGTCCATCTGCTCGAAGGTGGCGACGATCTGATCGCGCAGCACGCCAATCGCATCGGTATCGCGATCGAGAATCGCCACTGTGACGGTGTGCAGGTCGTAGCCACCGCCCAGCACCCAGCCATCCTCTTCCTCGGTGTGCACCGAATAAACGATTGACGGCCACGTCGGGTTTTGCGGCAATTCGACGTTGTAGGTGTTCGGCAGAATTGCGCTCAGCGCGGCATAGACATCTTCTTTCAGACTCATGCCGCACCGTCTGCAATAAACTTCGCGACTCGCGCGTTCATCGCGGCAAGCGCGTCGTCCGACTTGCGCTCGAACGCGGGCCCAATGAAACCCATTGGCTGGATGCCCGGGTTGCGCACCTTCATGGCAAAGACTGCCTTGCCGTCGGACTCGAAAGCCAGCTTGCGTGCCTTCGGTGCCGACTGGTCGTGCGCCTTCGTACCGAATTCCAGGTACCACCAGTAGAACGGATCATCGACATAGGCCTTGCGGATACTGCCGTCCGCGCGCACTGAAAACTCGACCTTAGCCTTGCTTCCGAGCGCGCGGCCGTGCCGCACACCGAGGTTGTATTGCGCAACGCCCGGCGGCGGATTGCTCTCACGCTTCACTGCGATGTTGTTGATCAGCGCGCCGGTGAGCCTCAAACCCTTGGACGCAGCGATCGCTATCGCCTCCCGCTTGATCACATTTGCACCAGCGAGACATGCAGAGAACGCGACCTTTTTCTGAATATCGTCTTTCA
Source organism: Paraburkholderia suaedae (assembly GCF_040812055.1). Classification (NCBI taxonomy): domain Bacteria; kingdom Pseudomonadati; phylum Pseudomonadota; class Betaproteobacteria; order Burkholderiales; family Burkholderiaceae; genus Paraburkholderia; species Paraburkholderia suaedae. Next base: position 24,457 of record NZ_JBFOAH010000038.1, read on the forward strand.
GGGATGCAATCTTCGAGCTGAGCGCACTCAGCCCGGCAATGCTGTTGGGATTCGCCATCACGCTCCATCCTTTGCGCCGCTCTCGCAGGTGATAACCATTCGGTCGTGCGCATCGAGCACATCGTTTATGTGGACGATGCCGTAATAGCTGCCTTTGAAAGACACGCGCATCGTCCCGTCGATGTCCGTGCGCTGACGGATCGTGAACTCGGTACGGGCGACCGACACAATGCCGCCGTACTTTCCGGTCGCATCCTTTTCGACGCCGGAGAGGTGGCGAACACCAGCCCAGACAGTCGCAACTGCGACCCACGCCTGTGCCGCCAGTCCCCCGGTGTGGTTCCTCGCGGCGCCCGGCTGTTCGATCAAGATCCTGCGATTGAGGGTGCCCGCTTTCATTCAGAACCTCGGCGGAACGGTAATGGGAGCGAGAAGCGCGTCCGCGAAGCCGGACGGCATCTCCTCAATCGCCTGCCGCCCCAGCGCAAGCGCGAAAAGCTCGCGCTGGTCGTAGGCCCATCCCGCGGCAAGCAGCATCCACGAACGAACAGTCGGGAAGTGGGTGAGATCGGCGCCTGCCTGATATGTAATCGTCACCGCCGACGCCTTCGGCCATGGGGTTGTGCCGATGGGCGCCAGACGCGTCTCGCGCCCCTCCTGGATGACCTCATACAGCGACGGATCGAGCACCACCGTGCCGCCCGACGCTGAACGCCACGTGACACTGTCAACGGCGGTGACCTGACCGATCGACAACGGGAAATCACCCGCGGGGAATGCCGGAAGCCGCTCCGTGTATCGCGCCTTTCGAATGGCGGCGCCAGTCTTCGTTTCGGCCGCCTGCCGGGCGCCAGGTATCACTACCGACACGACGAAATCGCGTTCGTCTTCGCCGTCGATCCGGGCTTGCGCCGCGACATCTTCAAAGCTGAGCGGCTCGGCGGCGTCAAGGTACTCAACGAGAACAGCGGCCATCCCGGTTACCCCTTGCCGGCAGCCGGCTTCGACGCGTCGCTCCTGGCGGCCGCTTTCGCCTCTTTGGCGTCTTGCGCCTCCGGAATGTGCTCCTCAGCGATGCCCGCGTCGATCAGCCGTTGGGCGTGCGCTTCACCAAATCCGGTGATGTCGCCCGGCGTATACTCCCGGTGGTGGCGCCTGATTTTGACCAGCTTCATGCTTTTGCTCCGACGAACGGCCCGCCTGAACGAGCACGGGCCAGATGATCACGATTGATCGCTTACGCGCCCCAGGTCACGCCAGTCAGCACAGCAATCGACTCGACGTGGCGCGGGCCGAAGTCGTTTTTCGCGATCACGCGAATAAGCGTCTGGTCGCGCTGGAATGCGCTCACGACATTGCCTTCGCTGTCCTTGTAGGTCGCCTCCTTGCTGTAGTCGATCTCGAGCGTTTCTTCCTCGCCGATGAACAGATCGCCGAAGTCCGCGAAATAGATTTCCGACTCATTGGTGCCGACGCCCAGCTTGATCGGCACCTGCGTGGTCTTGCCGACCGGGTAGCCCTTCAGCATTCCGCTGTCGAGTTCCGGGTAGACCTTGTTGCCGTTTCCGTCGCGCATCCCCGACAGGTAGCGGAAGACACGCGGCGCCATGATCCAGCCCGGAGTCGTCAGATTGGCATCCGCGTTTTCGAGCGCGAGAATGGCCTTGTTCAGGTCAGTCTCGACCTTCTGCAGCGTCAACCCATCGCTTGCGGGGATGAGGTTGCCGGCCAGCGCCCAGAAGCGCAGGCCCTTCGGCGTATTGGCCGTGCCGTCATCGCGGATGAACGCCTTGTCCTCGCGCGCACCGATGGCACCAGTCAGGTCGGCGATCACGATCTGATCGACGTTCGGGTTCACGCCGGCATATTTGAGCAGGTCGTTCGCGATCGGCACCAGCGCAGCGAGCTTCTTCGCCGTCAGTTGCAGATCATCGAACTGCTGTTCCGTCGCGGGCATATCGGTGTCTGCCCCGATATAACCAACGACCGCGCCACCCTTCAGGCGCGGAATGGTGACGTTGCCGTTCGAGATCGGCAAAGTGCGGGCGCCGAGCTTGCGCACCACCGATTTCGGGCGCAGCAGCTCGATCACCTCGCTCGACAGGTTCGCCGGCACCAGAATGCCGCCCGCACTCGACGTGAGCGTGTTCAACGACATGGCGACTTCCTCCCCGAAACCGCGCTCGATGGCGAGCTTCGAGGCGAGCTGCGCATCGCCACGCGCGGCAGCCAGCGCACGGACCATGCGAGCCATCTTCGCGCCCTTTACCTCCGGCGCCTTCGGTTGAGCCGGAATGCTCGGGGCAGCGGGCGCCGCGATGGCGGCCGGCGTCGGGTCCACGGCGACAGCAGCGGCAGCAGCCATGCGCTCGGCGGCCTCGGCACGCTCGATCTGAGCCGTGATGTCGGTGAATTTCGCACTCAGATTCGTGAATTCTGTGTGCTGCTCGGCCGATAGCGCAGCGCCGCCGGCCTCAATAGCGGCAAGCGCCTGGACCTGCTGGTTGATATTGGCGCGTTCGCGGCGAAGTTCATTGATGTTCAAGGTGATCTCCAATAAAAAGCCGCCCGAAGGCGGCGGTACTCGACTGAGACGCGAACGCGCTCAAGTTCGAATCGGGGTGGGTCAGTAGGTGGTCCGCATGTTCATCGCTGCAGCCTGGGCGGTCACGCTTTTGCGGGACGCCATCTTCGACTGGCGATCTGCCCGGGATGCACGAACCTCCGAAGCGATCCGATTGACTGCCGCTTGTGGCGTCTCGACGCTATCGGCAAGCCCCGCGTCCACGCCCTGCCTGCCGAAGAAGATGCCCGCCTGGGTGTCCCTGACCGCCTGCGTGCTCAGGCCGCGGAAGTTCGCGATCGCATCGACGAACTGCTGGTAGCTGTTCTGGACCATGCCGGTGAGGAACTGCAGCGACTGGTCGGTAAGCGGCGCGTGCGGCGTCAGGTCGTTCTTGTGGTCGCCGGCATAGACTGACGTGACCTTGACCCCCTGCTGCTCGTCCCGTTTCGAGACGTCAAGGTGGTTCGCGATCACGCCGATCGAGCCCACACCCGAAGTCTGGCTGACGATCACGTTCGACGCGGCGGCCGCGATGAGATAGCCGCCCGAGAAAGCCGAGAAGTTGACGATGGCCGTGATGGGTTTCATCTGCGCGGCCGCGCGGATGTCGTTAGCGAGCTCAAATGCGCCGGTCGCGCTGCCACCGTTGCTGTCAATGTCAAGGATGATGTGCTCGACCGCGGGATCTGCGGCAGCCTGATTCACCGAAGAGCGCAGGCCCTCGTAGCTCGTCATCGGTTCACACGGATTCATGTGCGCCGAGCGCGACACAAGGATGCCCGATACGGGGATGATGTCCAGACCCGTATCCGCTACCACGGCTCGACGCCGGTCTGCCGCTGTCGCCATCTGCGCGCCCCCGGCGTAGTCGTCGTCCTCCATGATCTTCGGCTCGGCGCCGTGCACGGACAGGTTGACGATGTTCAGGTGCAGGGCCTGATTGGCCCATTGCACGGCCAGCGACATCATCTGGTCGCTGACAAGCTGCGGCTGGTTGAAGATCAGGCTCGCGAGTCTGAGGTGAGGTTTCACGAAAGGATCCTTTGAATGTCTTCGACTGCGAGTTTGGTCGGCCCGCTCCCAGTAGTGGGCACCGGAATCGGCTTTGACGCGTCCACCATGTTGAGAGGACTCAGATACACGTCGCCACCCTTGACCGGCGGCATGTTTTCCAGACGCCGGATGTCATTGATCGACAGCCAGCCCCACTGCCGCCCCACTGCGTAGGCCGCATAGCGTGATGCCTGATCACCGCGCAGCAGGCCCGCCACGTTGTACTCAATAAAATACTGTTTGCGCTCCGACGGCAGCAGCAGATCCCGCGTTTTCGCCTGCTCGTGGCGCTTGATCCACGGCAGCAGCGTGTAGATGACGAACTGGATTTCCTGGTGTTCGATGTTGCTGAACGTTGCGCGCTCCAGCTCATTGACCATGTGAGCCGGAATCTTGTAGATGCGCGCGATGTCGATGGTCGACAGCCGTAGCGCCTCGATGAGGGCCGCATCCACATTGGTCATCGACAAAGGCTTGAACGTCATCCCTTCCTGCAGGAACGCCACTTTTTTCGCGTTCCCTGACCCGCCGAACTTGGCCGCCCACGCATCCGTGATCTTGTCGATCGATGCCTGGTCCTTGATCGGCGTACCGGGCCGCTCGATGACGCCGGACAGGGCTGTGCCGTTCATGAACGACTTCCCGGCGTACTGCTGGATGGCCTGCGCATGACCGATGGCATTCGCGTGCAACATGACCGGCGAGAGCCCCGTGTATCCGTTGATCGACATCCAGCGCACGTGATGCACCAGCCGTTGCGGCATGGGATCCGACCCATACACGCGATACACGGGCATCAGGTCAGAGCCCTTCATGACCGTCACGGCCTCGTGGTCTAGCGGATACAGCCCCTGCACTACCCCGGACGAGTCGCGGTCGATAAAACTGTAGCTGTTGCCGCGCAAGCCGACGGCGATCTGTGCCTGCTCCTGATACTCAAACGGGGTCTGCCACGGATTAGGCTGATACTTCAGGATCGTGTACAACGGATGGTCGACAGCAGGAACGCGATCCTCGCCCGAGCGCTCATAGATCTCGATTGGCAGTTGCGCGATGCTTTCGGCCAGCAGCGAGACGCAGTTCTGCAGCACTGTCAGGGAGAGCGCAGAAGCCGCGGTGACGACCTGCCCGGCATCAGACCGGGCACTGCCCATCAGTGCGGACACCCAGCCGGACGAGCCCATCTGGGTTATCGCGAGGCTGGACAGGAGCTGCTTGCTGAAGAACATGACTTATTTCTCTTGCGGCGCGCTGACCACGCCCAGCGCGATGCGCGCTGCCGCACGGTCCGCCAGATAGGCCCAGCACAGCAGCAATACGCCCGCGACGATCAGTCCGGCGGGTACGCTGATTAGGGCCACGCCCGCCACCAGCAGGGCGAAGCCGAGCAGGCCGACAATCCAGGCCGAGATACCGATCAAATTCAAATTCCCACCCCCTGGTCGTAAATTGAGCCGGCATTGAGCTCCGACAGCATCGCTCTGCCGATCGCCATGATCAGTGCTACCGCACCATCAATCTTGTTGTCGTTGCCCTGCTTGATCGGGCGCACGACATCGTCGTTGCCCGGCAGGTTTTTGCCGACCACGTTGCTCACGCACCACGTCATGATCGGGTTTCCGTCGTGATGGAACCGCCCTGACGTAACCGCGGCCTCAAGTTCCTTCATCGGATCGGACATGTTCGTGTAGTTCTGAACGATGGTGACCGGCGTCAGCCCCTCGTCCTCAAGGTGATGCGCGAGGTTCGTTGCGCCGTGCGGGTCCATCGGGACGCACTGCACCGGGCACACCCGGTTCGCCTCGGTCGCCTCGTGCTGGATGTCGCGATAATCGATCTCGGCGCCCGCCGTTTCGAGCAGGCACCCCTGATTCACCCACTTCTGGTACCGCTCAGCCATCCGGCGGTTTTCGGTGTTCTTCACCGTGTCTTCGGGAACCCAGAAACGCGGGGCGACGCTGTAGTAATTGCGCCGGCCGTCGATGTCGCGCCAGAAGAGCCGCGCCATGCTGTTCAGGTCGAGCTTGCGCGCGAGGTCGAGCGCAAGAATGCAGTCCTGCCCCTCGAACTGCTCGAGGGTGAGCGTCAGATCCTCGCAGCTGCGCCAGTCTTCGAGGTTGAAATAGCCGGTTTTGGCCGATGTCCACACGTTCAGATGCTTGGTTTTGAACGTGTTCGTGAAGCGCGCGGAGTTGATTGCGCGCTTCTGCTGGCTCTCCAGATAGTCCTGATAGACCGAAATCCCGATGTTCGGGTTGGCCTTCGCGAGCACGCGAGGATCGGTCCACTCGTCGCCCTCGTCGATCGTCCAGATCCAGCCGAAAAGCTCATCATCGGGTACCGTGCCTTCCAGCATTTCGATGACCTGACGCCGCTTGTCGTAGCACGGCCCTTCGATGTTCGCGCCGGCGGTCGTGATGATGAACATCAGCGGTTGCCGCCGTGCGCCCATACCCGTCAGCATGGTCTCGTAGAGCGCCGAGCTGTCATGCTCGTGATACTCGTCGACGATCGCGCAGGACGGCGACGAACCGTCGCCCGGGTTGCCGATCAGCGGCTCAAACCGACTGCCGTCGGCGGGCTTGTTCAGGTTCGATGCGTTCACTTCGATCCCTGCCGCATCAATGAGCAACGGCGAGCGCTTCACCATCAGACGCGCGGGCCGGAAAACCTCCCACGCCTGCTTCTCGGTGGTCGCACCGGCGTACACCTCCGCGCCAAACTCGTCATCCATCAGGAACATGCCGAGGCCGACGCCGGCCGCGATGACCGATTTACCGTTCTTTCGGGGCACTTCCCAGTAGCTTTCACGGAAGCGGCGCTTGCCGGTGCGCTTGTTCAGCCACCCGAAAGTGACCATCAGGCCGAATATCTGCCACGGCTCGAGCGTCACGAGCTGGCGCTTGAAGCCCCACTCGCCCTTCACGTGCGGCATCAGCTCGATCAGCGCGATCTTGCGTTCGGCCGCCGCTGCATCGAATTTCCACCTGAATTCTTTCTTCCGGCTCGCCGCGATGTCGTCGAGGTGCCGCTGACAGGCGAGCACCACGAGGCGACCGGCGGGCTTCTTGCCGCGCACGACGTCACGCGCGAACTGGAGCCCTCGCTCCACCCGCGAAATTGTTGTCGCCATCAGGTCTAGCCGCCGAGCAATGCGGCAAAAGGATTGCCGCTGTCTTTTTTCTTGCCGCCAGTCATGCTCTGCCGGCTGGATGGGTCAAGGCCGAGCAGTGAACCGAGCGTGGCCATTTGCCGGACCGCCTCGTTCGCTACGGTTGCAGCGGGATTTTTCATCGGGCCGCCCTGCGCGCCGGCAACCACGATTCCGTTCTTCCCTATGTCGTCCTCCGCGAGCCGCAATCGGGAATACGCCATGCAAAACGCTTCGAGGTTATGCAGATCCGTGACCTGCATGATTTTGTTCGCACACAACGCTGGCGCCACCCGGTCCCACATTTCGGCCGCGTGGCCTCTGATCCAGACGGGGCACTCAATATTGGTTGCGAGACCAAAGTCCGGCTCGTCTTTGTTTAACGCCCGCTTGCCGGGGTTGCCGGCCAGTTCCTTTATGGCCGTTGGCTTGGCGCGGCGCCCGGAGCGACCCTTGACACCGGCCATTTTCTTCTCCGTTTGCAATCATTTTTCGCCAATCTGGCGTTGTAACTATTACGCGTTGCGATCGCCCCGAGGCCGCAAACCCGATTTTCATTTTTCGCGGTCGTAAAAATCAAACCAAACACGCGGTCCTAAAGCCGATCGACCACAGGGATTGCCTACCCCCACCCTTGCAAAAAGTTCGCACCGCGCAGCGCCCGCACGGCCCTCCAGCGTACGCCGCGACCCGGTCACGACCCTTGGGCGGGCCGACCGGCCACAGCGCTTTTGCGCCGCTCCGTCGCGGTCTTCGCCTTGTGGCATTCGATGCAGATCGTCTGCAGGTTCGAGTGGTCGTCAGAGCCGCCGCGCGCCTTCGCTGCGACGTGGTCAACATGCGTGCCGCGCGCGACGCGCCCCGCGCGCAGGCATGGCTGGCACAGGCCAGCGTCGCGCTGCAGGATCTGCTTGCGGAGTTTGTCCCAGGCCGTGCCGTATCCACGCTGATGGCGATTGCCCCGCTCCCGATCTGCCTTCCAGTTTGTTGCCTCGCTCGCGTGAGCGGCACAGTAGCTCGAACCACCCGGAACAAGCGCCGCGCATCCGCGATGCTTGCACGGGCGCAGCGGGCGACCGGGCATGGTTACTGAACGACAACGCGCATTGCGCGATTGGTCTTTGCCTCCAGCTTCGCCTGATCTGGCGCATAGCCACGGAGAACGCAGCAGCTCACGGGCGCGCGCAAGTATGGCTTGAGCCACCATGCTAATGTCACGCGCGGCTTGAACCGTGTTTGCGCCATTTAAAGCTTAGGCGACCGACGTGAAGTCGACGTAGAACTTGTCGCCCACCTTGAACTTGCCCCACAGTTCCGGGTTCGCGATATTGATTGACAGATTCGCGCCCGGCGACCACTTCGCGAACGTGTTGTCTTCGTCGAGGCCGTCATCGCCATAGGGCGTCGACTTGCACACAGCATGCATGGTCAGCGTCTCCATCGACTTTTCCGGAGTCTTGCCGGAGGTCGGATCGACCCAGCCCATATGTTCCTGCACGAAACCTACCTGCAACTTCGCTCGCATCGTCGTCATCACTGGCCTTAAGGATCTTGAATTTGATACCGCAAATGAAAAAGCCCGCTCGGCTTTCGCGTTGCGGGCTTTCTGTTCGCACCATTGGTACGGTATATGAAAACGCAGTTTATGCGGGTGTTTCCCGCACGTCAAGCATTGCTTACTAGCATGCCGATTTCATCGAGCCGTTCGCTGAATGCCGTCATGCCGTTCTTCTCCAACTCACGGATGCATTTACGGATCGCCGTGATGTGACGCTCGGCTGCGTTCTTCGAAATCCCCAGGTGCTTTGCTGTTTCCTGTGGGCTCACCTTCTCGCCGAAGTACTTCATGATCACGGCAACGCGGAACTCCTTGACCGGCGGCACGGGCGTCAGCGTAAGTGCGACATGATCCGCAAGCTGATTCACTGCTTCCTCAAACACCGGGTTGAGCTTCCAGCCGCGGCAGCACGAACGACGGCAATCGCATCGCTCGCTGCGCACGATTCTGCCCGTGACGAGCGCGGCGAGCTGCCAGTAGTCAATTCGCTGCAGTTCGGCGAACACCATGCCAGCCTGGCCCGCGCCATCCAGACCGATCAGCCCGCGCCCACTGCCGTGCACGCCGCGCTGCAGCATCTTTGCCATGGGTGACATGGCGTATTGCTGGCTGGAGTAGTTGCAAGCGAAGACGACGGCCTCCTGTGCGCTCCTGAAGATGCCTTCGTGTCGGCTGGTTTCCATGTCGATCCTTTGTTCTTGATTTTGTGTATGCGCTCGATGGCTGGCTGCGGCCGTCACATGACCACTGTGAAGTGAATTCCCCAATGCATCAGCCAGTCCACCAGCACGCCGCGCAGCTCGGCGCCGCGGGGAAACGGGAATTCGATCTGGATGCGGCTGTCGCTGAGAACTTCGATGTGACCGCACAGCGGGCAGCCCGGGAAGGCAATGACCTTGGCGCCGGTGAGGCTGTCGACGTGCTGGCTGCTCGATGCCGTCAACGCGTCAGGTACGTCGGCGTATTGGATGTAGGCGTGTGCACTCATTGATTGGGCATCTCGTGCGGTGTAGTCTTCACTTTCGGTTGGCAAATCCAATAGACATTAGGTGCCCGATAGATTGCATCCCAAGCCAGTTGCTCGATTTGTTTGGATCGAGAAAGTGTCAAAAGCGTTTTTAAATGCGGCAAAAGATTGAATAGGAAAAATTCAATGCGTGAACTTTTCGTAGCTGTCAGGTTTGATCCCTCGATAAGACACCTCATTATGCAAATCGAAAGTAGCCCGGCAGTCATGCGTCTGAATACTGGTCCAGGCGAACCCGAGCTTTTGCTTATTAGGTGCGAACAAGTCATAAGCACGGGGTACGGCTTCCTGCAACTCGTGCCACATAAACCACAACGCGGGCGGGGTAACCGTGATGAGATGAACTGGTTTGCATTGCCGCCGAGCGTTGTGGCTTGGGTCGCAGAGTCTCCTCCGTCCACATTTAGCTTCGGCGAGGAGGACGGCAGAACGAAAGGCACTTGATTCACGACTGCCCCCTAACGTCCCATTCCAGATCACCACTGGCGAGAAACGCCGCCAGCGTCTTTCGGTTGTGGTTCACCACTACCTCCACCGGATACGTTCCGTCCGGGTTCCACAGATCCAGCAGTTTTTGCGTACGGTACTTTTCAGGCAAATCGACGTCGGCACGGATATATGTCGCGCCAGCCTTGCCGTGCGAGAACCTCTTTTCCGGCCCGTGTATCCGCACAACGACGCACTCAAATATTTCGTAGTCTTCCTTCCACCGCCTGCCCAGCCACGTCGATGGCAGACGGAGTCTCACGATCAGTCTCAAGCCGCCTCCTGAATTTCCAGTCCCAACTTGCTCGCGCGCATCGGCTCCCAGCGCGCAAACGCCATGTTCCAGAGCGCCCGCTTGTGCTCGCGCAGAAAGCGTTTGCCCTGGTCGTATTCGTGGTGACACGTCGGGCATGCCGGCACGGTGAAATAGTCGGCAGTCTTCAGCCCCATGCCCTTCCCTTCGTTGCGATGCGCCGGCGCGCTTTTCTGCGGGTCACTCGTACACACACCCGCGATGCGCAGGTAGCAAGGTTCCTCGCGGCACGCATCGCGCATACGCTTGTCGTCGCCGGCCTTCGGCTTGCGAGGTTTGCGCTTGATGCCCGCGCGCATCATGGTTTGCGTAGTGCGGTCGAGCTGCGCCTTGAATACGCCCGGCTCTTTGCGCTTGAAGCCGGTCCGCGCGAGCGACGTCTTGCGCGGCATTGGTGCCGAGCGCTTCAAACAGCCTCCGATTCCAGCAGCTCGACCACCGCACCTTGCGAGAGCACAGGGAATTCGCCGGCGAGACCGATCACGTGGGCGGCCTGAAATACTCGTAGCCCGAGATCGCGCGCGAGGTTGTGCTCGATCGACGCGCCGCGTGACTCGTTCCAGCGCGGCAGCAGCGCGACCCCGTCACAGTCGACAAGCTGCTTGATGTCAGCGCGCATGCATGCGAGCCAGCCCGCGTTCGCATCGGCGTTGATCTCGGCAGGATTGACAATTTCAAAGCCAAGGCCGCGGAGCCGGGCCGTCTCTGCATGGAATCGCGGGAAATTGAGTTCCGGATAGCCGCTCATCGGGCCTGCGAGATAAAGTTTCATGCGGCCACCCGTCCGGTCGCGACCATTGCATGCATAACGGCGAACAGGGTGTCATTGCTCTGCACACGCGTCGCAAGCCTGTCCTTCCTGGCTAGATAGCGCGGATTCGGCCGATAGTCCGCGCTACGCGGGAACGGCTTGCCAGTCAGCTCATAGAGCGAGCGATAGCGCGATTCGCTCCCCTTCACGTGGCCGCTTTCCTTCAATACGCGCAGCTTCTTCTTGACGCTCTCGTACGTGAAGCCGGTCGCAGTGCATATCTCGTCATTGGTCGAATTGGGATTGAGCGCCAGAAATTCGCAGATCTCGCGCTGCTGTTTGCTCATGGTCGTGTATGCCATCTACTTGATCTCCTTCACCGTGATGCCGTGCTTGTCCAGCATCTGCTTGCGCTTCTGGATGTAGGTCCGGTTCTTTCGTGTCGCTTCAGACTTGACGTCTTCGACCACGAGCTTTCCGTCGCGGAGGTAGGTGAAATCCGCGACGTATGTCGATTTGCGTTCCCATGTGCCATCGTCGCGCTGCTTGCGCTCGGTTAGCACGAACGGGACTTGCAACCGCAGATCGCCGATGAGCCCGGCGGCCTGCTGCTGGATCAGAAGGAACCAATGCGACCGCTCTCGCTGGCTGTCGAATTTGATGCCTTCGTGCTCGCACTTCGTGTTGCGGTACTTCGACGGCTTCTTCGCGGCGAGCGTCACCGGGTGCTGCTTGATCAGCGCCGGTGCAAACGGATCGTTATCGTCGACGTCGTCCAACGCGTTCGTCTGCGGCGGGTTGCCGGTCTTTTCATAGATCCGGCGTTGGGCAGTCGTCATGATCGGCCGCGCGTCGTCGCGCACACGTGCGGTACCGACGGTCGTCGTGCCCGCCGGGACAACCATCGGCCAGGGTGCTCGCTTCGTCACGCGGCCTCCGTGTTGCCGTTCTTGTCGCGGGGGATGTCGTTGAAGTAGCCGTACAGGGCGTCGTATTGCTCATCGCCGAAGCGCGCCGCGTCGCGCAGCATGTCTTCCATCCATTCGCCCGGGCCAGCCGCCTTGACGACGCGCGCCTTGAAACGCATGAAGACCTCACCGTCCTTCTGGGTCACGCCGAGCTGCTTGGCGCGCTCAGCGACGCCAGCGTTCGACTTGTGCCAATCGGCAGGAACTGCCGCGCCCGTGCCGCCGACGACCGCCATCGGCTGAGCCTTCACCGGGAACAGACCGGTCCAGCCGCGCAGCACCGCTTCTTCGACGCTAACCTCGGGGCTTTGGCCTGCAGCCGCCAGCATTTCGAGCTTCTTGATTGATACGCGGGCCGCCGGCCGGGTCCAGGGTGCGTCCTTGGCTTTCGCCTCGCGGTGTTCGCACCACATGTCCCACACGGCGAACGGAATCGTGCCGGGCAATTCGATGTTCAGGAGTTCCGCATGCAACGCAACTCGCGGCGCACGCCGCGCAGGTTGGTGGTTCTCTGATGGTTCTTCTGGTGGTTCATGGTGAATCGGGTGCAACCCATTGCACCCTTTTGCGAAACCCGTTGCACCCTTTACGCCGTCCGTTGCACCCTTTTCTGTCGTCCGTTGCACCCTTTTTTTGGGTGCAATCGTTGCACCCTTTGGGCCAGAAGAAATGGGTGCAATCTCTGCACCGTTTATCCAGTCGGGGCTGATCCGGTATTCGCAGGATCGACCACGGCCACCGCCGGCGTTCGCGACCAGAATCAGCCATCCGCTCTTCACCATGTTCTGGATCTGGTACTGAACCGCGCGCGGCGACCGACGTGTCTTTTCCGCCATCGTGTCGATGCTCGGGAAGATGTGTTCGCCGTTGTCGTCGCAAAAGTCCGCCAGCTTCAGCGCAAGCAGCAGCTCATGATCCTCGCCGGGGTAGCGATCCCAGACCATCGTCTGGACCTTGATGCTCACGCATCCACCCCGGCGGGCAAGCCCAAGGTTTCGTTCTGGACGCCGGTCGCCGCGCACTTCTGCGTGCCGCGCACCTTGAGCGCCTCGTCGTCCAGCAGATCGCGCACGCGGCCGCACACGCTCGACAGGCGCAAGTTCGTGCGGTCCGCTATTTCCTGTCGCGTGAGCGTCAGGTGCGGGCTGTAAAACAGGTTGAGGATCATCTGCTTCTGCGTGCAGCGTTTCGTGCCGGTGACCGCGTCGTATCCGGCCAGTTGCGTATGTGTGGATCGCATCAGGACACCTTCCGGAGTTGTTCGGGTTTGACCGGTTCGCCGGTCGTCGAAAGAGCCGACTCGACGACGCGCAGAGTGCGTTGCTTGATGCGGATGTCGTCGACCAGGCTGCTATGAAGGCGCGGCAGCTCGCCGGGATCGATACCGTCGAGCAGATCGGCTGCGTCGGCTTCGGTCCGGTGGTTGGCGCGCATGATCGTTTGCACCAGCTCGTGCGCATTGAGCTCCGCCTTGGGGTCGTAATGGCGGGCGCGACTCACGCAATCAATCTGCGCGAGGATCTCGTTGAGCAGGTCGACCCTGCGCTGGATCGGCAGCGCGGCGAGAATCGAGTTTTCGAAGTTCGCCGGCATCAGGTTGTTGTCTTTCGACTCGTCGTCGAGCCAGCGCCAGATGCGATCAGCGTGGTTCTTCTGCGTCGAGTAGACGTCCGTGCTGCGATCGAAAACGATAACGCCGGACAGATGGCCGCCGATGCGCTCATGCGCTGCAACGATCTCAGCCGCGGCCGTCTCGCGACTCCAGCCATGCGACTTGCGCCAGGCTGCGACATGGTCGCGGATGATCTGGATTCGCGACTTGTGCGAATTGTCTCGCATGATCTGTCACCCGTTAGTGGCTATATTGGCTGCACGCGATGAGGACTACTAAGCCAACGCGTGCGACAGGGAGAGAAAAATGAAAATGACATCTACCGCTTACGCTACGGCAACCACTGCCGCGGACGGCGCCGCGATCACTTCGTTACTGCTGCTCGCGGCGCTGCAGCCTCTTTCAACGCCTCAAACGACTCCGTCAAAGCCTCGCGTACTGTCTTCAACTCATCGGGATGCCGTAGGCCGCGAACGACAATCGCGCACAGTGTCTCGCGGATCTGTTTCTGCTCGGATGCGTTAAGCGCCATTTCAGGCCGCCGGCAGCATGTAGGCCATGACGAAGCCCTTGCACGGCTCGTTGCGCACCGGCTGGTCGAAGAACACGCGCGACGACAGCGTTTCGACCGTCCCGCCCTTCGTCTCTTCGACATGGAATGCGGCCGGGTTCCCTGCGCGGATCTTCGCGATGACTGAATCGAGCGTGTCGCTCGTTGCGCGGCGAAGCATGTCTTGATGGTGCGGAAGATGCATGTGAACTCCTTGCGTAAAAAAATGGTGAGTGTCCGTGAACTGGCCAGAAAAGTGAGCCATCGCCCTGCTAGCGCGATCCATCTTTCGCAGGGACGCGGCCATGTCAGCAAGAATCGGCTGGAGTGCGGCCACCGACTGCGGCTCTCGCATTTCAAACACCGGTTCTGCTAGCCACAACACAAACCGCGCATACAGTTTTTTCATGTCAGGCAGCCTCTCTGTTAAGGCGGGTAGCGCTCCACTCCCGCTCCTTAAGAGCGGTGCGGACCAGCCACTCGATCATGCAGATCAGTCGCAGCACGACTCGCGCATACACTCGTTTCATATCAAGCTACCTGAGGTTGAAAGATCGCCTTCTCACGCACGGGCGCGTCTGCAGCGAACAACTCCGGTTTCGTGAGGCGAAGAAGTTGAAGTCGTGCACGCGGGATTCCATTCCGGCGCCACTGCGACACGGCCGCGGGGTCGACATCAAAGAGGCGAGCTACATCGCCTGTGCCGCCAAGGCAGTCGATGATGCGGCTTGCTTCCGAGTTGACGTTGGATTTGCTCATGCCCGAATTTAAGCACACTTAACTCTAGAAGTGAAGTGCACTTAACTGCGAGAGTTTAGCCTGCTGAAATGAATGACTTAGACACCTTCGTAGGGCGCCTGATGCACGCAACCAAAATCCGCGAGACGGAGCTGGGTGCACCCATTGGGAACAAGGAGATTGCAGCGAAGGCTGAAATCTCCCCATCGGCCGTATCTCAGTGGATGCATGGGGATGTGAATACCGAGAATCTCAAGGCGGCTCACGTTTTCCGCGTTGCGCGGTTTCTTCGTGTGCGGCCTGATTGGCTTTGGGATAAACGCGGGCCTATGCGCGACGCATTGGACGAGCTGCCAGACTCGGCGAAAGGGCTGCTCTCCGATCTTAAGAGGGCGACGTCAATTGGCGTCGCTGAAATCGCCATTCCTGCTATGCAAGGCGCATTAACCGCCGTGCTCAAGCTGCAAGAGCAGTCTCAAGCTCAGCTGCTTGACATGAATGCCCCAACCCCTCCAGCGGGCTCAGGTTCCAGTCGTAAACCGCGGCGTACTTAAAGACCCCGACATCGCCCGTGCGCGTCGCGTAACCCCTCACCGGCGCTCTAAGCATCTCCACATCCCAATCGAAATCCGGCGTGTCATGCCGACCAACAACGCGGACAATCATGCCTATATGAGCTGGATTCTTGCAGCGGCTAATAATCGCAATGCTGCCCGGCCCCACGCCAGTTCTCGCTTCTCCTGCCTGCCCTCTCATCCCAGCTTCCCCGCGTTCTCGTCTTCTGCGCATTAAATACTGTATGAATGTACAGTATGGCGCGTAGAAAGCTTTTCGTCAATTTAAGCACGCTTAATTTTTCTTGCCGGGATGAATTAAGTGTGCTTAAATTCGTCTCACGCACTCAGCTTTGAGCGGGGCGTTTCAAGTCGGCGCGGCGACTCTAAATAGCCCGTATCGGATCGTCCCCATGTGTGGTTGACCCGAGACGCTCCACTGAAAGCTGGCTGGAATATCCACAGGAGATGTGCATGAATCGCACCGCTTGCGACAACGATCTGCTGGCCGCTTGCTATCACGTGCATGGCGGCTTGATCAAGGCCTTCGGAATGATGCTGGTGTGCGGCGCTGCAGTGGGTTGCGTGTGGTTCCTCTGCGTCGCTTACCGCGCCGGGGCTCTGTGATGCGCGATCTCAAATTCTGCCTGCGCATGTGCGCCGCCTTTGTAGTGATCATCCTGATTCTCGGCATCACAAAGAAATGGGACGACGCTGATACCGAACGTGTTCGCGTGTCGATGCATAACACCTGATCCCGTAAAGGCTCACCCATGGTCTCGATCATCACATTCTGGTTAGCAGTCCTTTCTTCCCTATGCGTTGGGGCGGCGATCGGGAGCATGGTGGGCGGCATGAATCGCACAGCAAGGGCGCACCACAAGGCCTTCGGCGAACACGAATTCGATGCGCACTATCCGCGCGTCGGTGATTAACCCGCAGTCCTTCACAACACGGAGTCAAACAATGAAGAAGGCCTTCACACAAACCCTGATGGAACTGCGCGGGGGCGCTGTCGTCGAGGAAGCAACGAACGAACTAAACACCCTGGTCGCAATGGTCCGCGACACCGGTAAGGCCGGAAAGATCACGATCACCGTCGAGGTTAAGCCGTTCGCCAAAGTGCAGGACGCGCTTGAAGTGACCGGCAAGGTAGTCGCGACGCTGCCGAAGGAAAAAGAGTCGGCCGAAGTGTTTTTCCCGACCGTCGAAAACAACCTGTCGCGTCACAGCGAGCGGCAGACCGAATTGCCCGGCATCTCGCTTGCCGATTCCCGCTCTGTTGCGCACGGCTAACGCCCGCACAACCAACCTCACCCTCTACATCACACGGATAACCCATGCTTAAAGACTTCCAAGGCGAAAAAGACGCCGCCGCTATCCTCGCAGCTGGCATCTCGCTCGCCGGTCCGCACAAGAGCCCCCTCAACGACGGCGTGCCGTTTGTGGTCGTGCCGGAAGGCTACAAGGTCGAGCACCTGCTCGAACGCGACGAAAGCCCGGCACGTGCTGCTGGCGTTGTGAAACTTCGCGACGCCAACAGCTTCGTGTCTTACTTCAACCGTCAGAAGCGCCCGGAAAGCCTCATCTACGCGTCGCTCGACCCCGCGAAGATTTTAGGCGTCGTCGATGACCACCTCGCGTACGACGATGCGCTGTCGGGTGACCATTGGGCGAAGGGGGCCAACTGGCGCGGGTATCGGCTGGAGTTCGCTGTTCCGGCGTCCCGCGAATGGAAGACGTGGACGGGCAAAGATCGCCAGCCGATGACCCAGCTCGAACTCGCGGAACTGATCGAGGACAACTTGCCGGACATCGTCAGCCCGGACGGCTCGACCATGCTCAGCGTCGCGCTGAATTTCGAAGCCAGCAAGGAAGGCAATTTCGTCTCGGCAACTCGCCTCCAGGACGGCAGCACCAACTTCGTCTGGAAGGAAGACGTCAACGCGACTGGCAACAAGATCGCGATGCCGTCGCAGATCACCCTGTCGATTCCGGTTTTCGAGAACGGCGCGCCCTACTCCGTCGACGCCCGGATCAAATACCGCGTGCAAAACGGCACTCTGAAAATCTGGTACGAGCTGGTGCGCCCGCACAAGGTGCTCGAAGTCGCGTTCCGCGCGATCTGGTCTCAGATCGAAGAGCAAACCACCACGAAGATCCTGCTCGGCTCACCCGAGTAACCGGTCCGGCCGCACCGAAGGCCGCGGCTTTGTGGGACCTGTACTGGCCCACTCTTTTTGGATACCTGACATGCGCTTTTTCATTGTTGGCGACATTTGCCTCGAAGAAGTGATCGGCGAGCCAGTCGAGTTCGCAGAGGCGCCGGGCGAGATCTACGCGGTGCACCGCCCGCACATCGGCGATACCAATGCCATCTGCTACTGGCACGTTTCTCATGTTGAGACCGGCGTTCGGCTCAGCATGGGCGACTCAATCGACTTCGCAATTGAAAACGGCCGCCGCATCTTGGCGGGAAAGGCGCCCGATCAGATCAAAGGTGCTCTGGATTCTGCGCGCGCCCGCACGGCTGAAGCGAGGAGTCGCCTGCCGATTGGTCCGCTCGTGGGCGGTATCGCCATGAAGGTGGCGCCGTGAAGGAACGCCCGATCCTTCTCAGCGGGCACATGGTGCGCGCTCTGCTCGACGGCAGCAAGACACAGACGCGTCGCGTTGTGAAGCTGCCGCACAACAACCCGCTCGGCCAGTGGGAGCCGACAACCATTGGCGGTGAGAACGGCGGCCGTACGGCTGCCTGTGAAGCTCTGCCGTTGCAAGGCGGGATCTGGCACACACGCACGGGCGATAGCCTAGTGTGCCCGAACGGCCAACCCGGTGACCGTCTGTGGGTGCGCGAGACGTTCGCTCACATGTACCGCGGCAACGCCGCCCCCGAATCGAGGCGCGACGATGACGTGGTCTACAAAGCTGACGGTTTTACTCCCGACGAATACGTCTATGGCTCGTGGAAGCCGTCCATCCACATGCCGCGCTGGGCGTCGCGTATCACGCTCGAAGTCACCGGCGTGCGCGTCGAGCGGCTACAGGACATCAGCGAGCAAGACGCCATTGCTGAGGGCATCGGCAAGACAGCTTCCGGCTTCTGGAGCACCTACGGTCGAAGCGGCGTGGATGGCACTTACTCGCCGCGCAGTTCGTTCCACTGCCTTTGGGAATCGATCAATGGCCCCGAAGCGTGGGACGCCAACCCGTGGGTGTGGGTCGTCGAGTTCAAGCGAGTCATTTGAATGACCGCCCTCGAATGGTTCGCTCTCTCTGTATTGGGAGCGATAGCGGTGGGTGTGGGGATGGGCTGGTTGCATGCACGGAGGAAGAAGTGAGCGAGAACAGCAAAATCGAGTGGACCGATCACACGTTCAATCCGTGGGAAGGTTGCCAAAAGGTCGGCCCTGGCTGCGATCACTGCTATGCCGAGACGCGCAATGCACGTTATGCCGGCGGCACCGCGATCAACTGGGGACCGGGCGCGCCGCGGCGCCGCACGTCGGCCGCCAACTGGCGCAAGCCTCTGCACTGGAACGCGGTGCACGGCAATTTCCTGTATCAGCACGGTCGCCGGCAGCGCGTGTTCTGCGCGTCGCTCGCCGACGTGTTCGATAACGCTGTGGATCCGGCGTGGCGAGCGGACCTGTTTGAACTGATCAAGCAGACGCCGAACCTCGATTGGCTGTTGTTGACAAAGCGTATCGGCAACGTCCCGTCGATGTTGACCGAGATCGGTATCACGCACCTGCCGTGGAATGTGTGGCTCGGTGCGACGATCGTCAATCAAGCGGAAGCCGACCGTGACATCCCGAAGTTGCTCGCCGTGCCGGCGCGCGTTCGGTTTTTGTCGATGGAACCCTTGCTTGGACCGGTCGATCTTCGCCCCATGATTGGACCGTGGCATGTGCCGGGTAAGTTCCAGTCGCTGATTGATTGGGTCATCGTCGGCGGCGAGAGCGGCCACGGCGCGCGCCCGATGCACCCAGCATGGCCCCGCATGCTTCGCAACCAATGCCAAGCCGCTGGCGTCCCGTTCTTATTCAAGCAGTGGGGCGAGTGGACAGATGAGGATTGGGGCGAGCGCGCCGGCCTGCGCGATACCGCAGGCGTACTGCCATCCGGTGAATTCCTGTTGGCAACCGAAGGCTACGTGCCTCCATTCGATGACGGCGCGCGGCTCGCAGCGGCCGGCAACGTCCGGCTCGACGGTCGCATGCTGATGGATCGCGTCGGCAAAAAGTTGGCTGGCCGCCAGCTCGACGGCCGCACGCACGACGGTTTCCCGAAGGCATGACCGCTATGCCCATGAGAACGCAACCGGCATTACTCGCAGTCACGGCGACCGCTACTGCTGCGTGTCTGTCCATCCTCGCAGGCTGGCAGCGCGGCGGATGGGTTGCAGAGCGCGCGCTGTGGATCGCCGTCGGCGCCGTGCTTGCTGTGGCCGCTCACCTGCTCCCTGCCCTCTGCCGTTCGCATGGCTGGCGTATCCGCGTGCTCGGCGCCGTGCTGTGGCTCGCCTGCATGGCGGCTACCTGCTACGGCCATGCGGTTTTCTTCGTGATGGCGCAAAAGCATGCCGGCGAGCTGCGGGCCGGGGCCGTCCCGGTGGTCGTGACTCACAGTCGCGGCCTGGGGCAGATCGCCGCCGACCGCGCCGACGCCGTGGCGCGACTGGCTCGTGTCGCCGAACGCCGCTGCGGCGACTGGTGCGCAACCGTCCGGATCGAGCGCGCGACGCTGGCCGCGCGACTGGATGCCCTGGACGTCGAAGCGGCTGAAGCGAAGCGCGCCGAAGCTGCGCAGGACCGCGCCGCCGCCGCGCGCGCCGCGGCGATGGCTGACCCGGTGACTGGTGCGCTGACGGCGTTCGGCCTGCCCGTTGCGCACGCCGATCTGATCGCCGGCCTAGCGTTCGCCGCCGTGCTCGAAGGTGTCGCCTGCTTCGCCTGGCTGCTCGCGCTCCAATCGGACGACGTGGCTGAAATCGCGGTAGCGCCCGCCCCGCAAGGCAGTAGCGCCGAGTCAGTCACGGCAGTAACGGACGCCAGTAACGCAGTAGCGGCGACGGAGTCAGCTGAAATCGAGAGTCCTGATGACGTTACCCGTGTGCGGGAAGCAGTCGCCGCTGGCACGCTGCGAGCGACCGTGACCGAGATCCGGAAGTTTCTCGGCTGCTCGCAGACCAAGGCTGCGGACATCCGCAAGCAGGTAGTGCCCACATGAAACTTGATTGCTCGGATTGCATACACAGCACGAGCGGCGAGCACCCGAAGTGCCGGCATCCGAGAAATCTCAGAGCCGACCTGTTTGACGAATACCCAGTTTTCCTGCTTGCCGAATCTCACAGGGCATTCGGCGGTGAAGATGAAGAACGTATGCCATCGATCTGCGGGAAGTCCGGGCGATGGTTCGATAACGGGGAGAAATTGAGTACACCATGACCACTCATACAGACCCAGTGCCGAGCCTGCTGCCGTGCCCGTTTTGCAGCGGCAAAGCGGAAATCGAAACGATTGAGAAAGACTGCTTCGGCATCGGCTGCCCGAACTGCGATTTCCAGTTGATGAACGGGCCTTGGGCGATCGGCTGGCATCGCTCGAAGCACAATGCGGCGACCGAATGGAATCGCCGCACCGAATTCAAGAAAGCGGTTCCAGTTGCAGGCTACGACTGGCTATCGAGACGGCGCTTCCGTCAATTGGGGTGCTCGTCTATCCACTCGTCGATCAGCATCCGCGCTTTGAACTGCATTTCCATGGAGAGAGTGAGCATGCTCCTGTTAAGTCTGCGCGCCTGGTGCTTGAACATGGGTGGACTGCGCTTGCATCCCGGCCCTTCCTTTCGCTCGAAGGTGAGCTCGCAGACCCAGTGTGTCGGGGTCTCATGCAGCGCTATGTAGATAGTAAAGCCGCGGTATGTCTCCAGCTCGTGGGCAATCATGTGGCCCTCTCTAGCCTGGTTTATTTTTGATGAATCAGTTATGCATTTTAGTTAACCACCCAAAGAACGACCGCAGCCTTATATGCGCCTATTCCGCCATAAGCCGATTCGGAGCGGCTTCTGAAGGCGCTTTTATGCGTATCGAATTAAGCAGACGAGAAAATAAGATGGACGAACTTTGCAAGCTCAACGAGTGGGTGATTGAACTGGCCGAGCCGCTCGAAGGCGAAGTGTTCTCTGCCGCTTCATCTTCCGGTGAGCAGGAGGTCGGCTCGTGAGCGCAGTTATCAGCCCTTGCGGCACCTATCGCTATCGCCTGACGCGGTCCGCTGAATCCTTGGCGCCGATGAAGTCGACGGCGCTTTTCGTCATGCTCAACCCAAGCACCGCCGATGCGCAGCTCGACGACCCGACGATTCGCCGCTGCCGCGGCTTCGCGAAGCTATGGAACTGCAACGGCCTCGCGGTTGCAAACCTCTACGCGCTGCGCTCGACGAATCCGGCGGCACTCTGGACGCACCGTGACCCGGTCGGCCCCGATAACGACGACTACCTGTGGAACTTTGCCCGCGAGTGCGGCGACGTTGTGTGCGCATGGGGATCGAACGCCAAGCCCGAGCGGGCCGCCCGCGTCGCCAGCATTATGCTTGACGCCGGGGCGCGCCTTTGGTGCCTTGGGACGACGAAAGACGGCTCGCCGCGTCATCCGCTCTATGTCCGGGCCGATCAACCGCTGCTCGAATGGAGCCCACAGCCATGACCGCCTACACCCTCACCTGTTTTCGGTCAGAGCTGATCGATATATACACGCGCATACGCGTCGGCAGCGTCTCGCGCCTGAGGCTCGGTATCGAAGAAGCCCGGTACGAGGTGCCGGTCCAAAATAGTCTCCTCAGTTCCGTCAAGCGCTTCTCTGACGAGCCTCAGCTCACCCTGCCATTGCGAAGCATCCGGGCCCGCCGAAGTGGCCGAGATTTCATACCAGTAATTAAAGTACTTCGTGCGCGGAGGCATGTCGCCCTCCCTGTTTCACGGATGATGATAGTACCGGCGATAAGTTCAACAACCCCGTCAATGCTGCCCGGCGTTCAAAAACATCCAAATCTGGCGCTCCGGCGGCCCGGCGAGAAGGCGCGCAAACACGCCGCCGCAGCGCAGGCAGGTGTAGTGCTCCTCTACTCGTGCATCCTTCACGGCGCCCGCGCCATTGAGCGTCAGGTCTTCGTGTGGCGCTACGGCGGCCGGCTGTCCGTAAAGGTCAGCGCAAGGCGAGCAGGGTTGAATCCAGAGTCCCATTTCGAACAACTAGAGCTGTGGTCAGCCGTTGTCGGCACCGGAAGCGCCTTTGAGAATCATGTCGACGCGCCGCTTGCCTTCGACATACCCCGCCTCTCGGGCTGCTTCTTCACTGCGGAAAGTGGCGACAAGTTCCTGGAAGCGAATGCTTTGCCCAGCGAGGTGGGCATCGGACCCGTGTCGACAGATGTAGGCCGAGTAATGCCACAAGGTGGTCGGGGCCGGGGGACCGTATGCAAGGATCGGCAGGACCCAGACTTCGTATCCGTTGTGTTCGATCTTGTCCCACATGGCTGTCTCCATCGTGATTTTCGAGAAATCGCAGCACGCTGCCTAAGCGCCATGCTGGTCGCACCACTGGATGGCCCAACGCTGCGCCGCCTCGAAAGCGTCCGCGTCGGAGCGATAGTCCCCGAGGTCGCCCGAATACTTCACTTCCACGAACTCGCCACCCGCCGAGGGCCGCTGGTAGATCCTTGCACGAGCGTAGTAACGGCCACCTTCATCGAGAGGCGAAGCGTCGATGTGGAACTCCTTGTAGTCAAACTGCATGGCCGTCTCCAAAAGATTGCTCTACTCGTCGTCGCTCCGGACAAGCTTTGGTCGCCCCGTCGCATCTTCATCGAGTCCGGATTTGCCTCTCGGTTCGAAGGTGCTGATTCAGACGCCCGACGCAATGGCTGGGACGCTAACCCGTGGGTATGGGTCGTCAAATTCAAGCGCATCTGAACTGAGCCATCTGCAAGGAACTGCTATTTACCAGTCTGACGCAGGACAAGCGCCCCGCGCTGACGCCCAAGGCTCTCGAGCTGGTTGCGTCGCTTGCATAAAGGGCAAATGAAATAGAGGCCGAAGTCGTCGATGCCGGGCTCGACCAACTTGGTCGGAATCTCTTGACGGCAGCGGATACATAGCCAGAACCCGGTATCGGTCATGACCGCCTCCCATCGGGCAACAGGACACGAGAAATCAACGATAGGACAGATTCGCGCAATACCCAAGACACAACGGATCAAAGGGCGGTTGCCCGTCCACGAGGAGTTAAAAACAAAATGAACCTACACATTACCGAGAAGGCGCTGAAAGAATTCGTCATGCCGGCGGGCAGGAACAAAGTAGTGGTGTTTGACCAGGAGCAGTCCGGCTTTGCAGTCAACATCACTCACCGGGGCACCATGAGTTATGTCATGGTCTATCGCGACGCGACCGGTGTCCAACGGCAGGAAAAATTGGCCCGCGTCGGGGATGTATCGGCGAACGCTGCCCGCGCACTGGCCAAAGCGCGCCTCGCAGAGTTGGAGCTGAGCAGAGGCGACTCAGCACGTCCTCGCCGGAAGTCGTTCCCAACGATGGACGCTTTCTTCTTCGATACGTTCTTACCTGCGGTGAAGAACACAAGCCGGTCCTACCGGGCGCATGCATCGATCTATCGGAACCACATCCAGCCTGTGTTCGGCAAAAAGCGTTTGGATGAGGTTAGCGGGCACGACGTTGTTGAGTTCAACACCGCTCTCAGAGAGAAGCTAGTAGCCGGCGGCCGCTGGAAAACGCAACCGGATGCGCGCCTCTCGGACGGTTCAGTCAAGCGCATCCTCATTCTCCTACGGCACATTTTCAACGCGGCGATCCGGGACAAGAGTAATACGCTGACCGAGAACCCGAGCCACGCGCTGCAGCTCACCACGGTCCGCAGGGTGAAGGGGCGGTTTTTGACGCGGTCGCAACTGGAAGCACTTTTGATCGCCGCCTCGGAGTCGGACAATGACAGCCTTGCTGACATTCTTCGTGTCATGGGAGCCACCGGGTTGCGAAGGGAAAACGTCCTGGCGATGAAATGGGAGTGGCTGGATGAGGCCAGAGGTACGCTGACAGTGCCCGCGGAGTCCGACAAGGCAAAGAAGGGTTTCGTCCTACACCTTTCCGTCGGCGTCCTAGAACTGTTACATGATCGTCGGCAAGCCGCCGCGGGGCCGTGGGTCTTTCCCAACCCGACCACCGGGAAACCCTACACATCATGTCGATCCGCCTGGGTAACCGCGCGGAATAAGGCCAATCTCGAAGGTCTGCGAATGCACGATCTCCGGCATACGTACGCATCGATGATGCTGGATTCAGGAGCCGACATAGTTGACGTGCAGCAAGCGCTGGGACACACCCAACTGAAAACGACCGCGGTTTATCTGCATCTGACTGAGGGCCGAAAGCGCGCAAACGCGAACGCAGCTGCGCATGCAACCGGCCTTTTTAGATGAGTGCGCGCTGCAGAGAAAGCACCTGCCAAGCCCCGCTTCTGCGGGGCTTTTTCTTTTCTCGAACAGGTATGGACGGAAGATATTTGAGATTCGCTGACTTGCTGACTCAGGCTCCTTCCTCCGCTAACTGCCGTGGCATCAGGTGTTGCGACAAATCTAATTTCATCTTCCGGTTGATTCGGTCAGCACTACTACTGACTCACGGAAATTCATCAAAATAGGTAAACGAAATCAACCATGTAGATAGGGGTATTCGGTACGCTCACTACGGGTGTGGATAGCATCACGGGCACGACCGGCAACACCGTGTTCAATGCTGACCAGACCACACTGAGCGCTGCTGACACGGTCAAGGGTACCGGCGCCAATAACGTCTTCAACTACACGGATAGCGGCACTACCGGTGGCAATATTGCCGCTGCGCAAGTTAGCGGCGTTCAAACCATCAACGTTCGGAACGTCAACGGCACGGCCGCCACGGCAGGAACCAAGGAAGCCGCTACGGTGACCTTTGGTGCGGTGACGAACGGTCAAACGGTTACCCTCGGTGGCGTGACGTTCACTGATGGCGGTACTGGCTCGACGGGCGCTCAGGTGGCTGCATTTTTCGCAGCAAACTTGCCGGCTGGCTACACAGTGACGTCTTCTACCGGCTCGACCCTAGTGTTTACTTCTACGGCTACCGGCAACGTTCCTAACCTGACTCTTGGCGGAACCGGTGTAGCAACGCAATCCATCGTTGTTGTTGATGGCACTGCAGGAGTTGGTTCCACCGGTGTTGCCGACGTTATCAACGCTAGCAACTTTGCAGGCGCAACCGCCTTCAATTCCAACCTGTCGAGCAATGACCTTACCGTCAACAATCTGGCTACTGGTCAAAGCGCTGGTCTGATCGGCAACGGTACGATGACGAACGGCAACCTGACGGCTAACTACGCCGCCGCCGTTACTGCGGGCACGCTCAATGTGTCCGGCGGTACCAAGGGTGGTGCTATTACGGAAACCGGCGCGTCGCTGACGTCGACAACCATCAACTCGACTGGCGCAGCGAATAAGCTGGGCGGCTTGACGTTGGCTGCGACCAACACGGGGCTTACGATCAACGCATCGACGAACCTGACGACCGGCGCTATCAGCGACGCAGCACTGAAAACCGTCACGGTTACCGGTGCAGCGGCTCTGGTTGATCTGTCGGGCGCAGCATTGTCCAGCACCGTGACGACCGTTGACGCTTCGGGCATGACTGCAGGCGGCGTCAAGTTCACGAACGGTAGCGCAGGTCTGACGTTCAAGGGCGGCGCAAACAACAACTTCGTATCGACCGGCGGTATCGTGCTCAACAGCACCGCCTCGGTCAATGCGGGCACGGGTACGGGCAACACGCTGGACATTACTGCCATGGGTGACGTGGCAACGGCAGCGGTTGGCGCTCTGTACAAGGGCTTCAACACGCTGCAAGTCGAGAGCGGTGTCGCGCAAGACGCAAGCCTGCTGGCGGCAAACAACACCATCACGGCCGCTGTCGTGAATGGTGGGGCGATAGCTGGTGCTGCTACAGTGACGTCGCTGACCAACCTGGCATCAGGCGCAGGCGTGACCATCCAGAACTCGGCCAACGCTACCGCAGGTGCAGTCAACACGATTGATTACTCGAACGCAGGCAGCTCGCTGACGCTCGGCATCAAGGGCGCGACAACGGTTGGTCAGATCGACACGCTCAACGTGACGGTCAACGACAGCGTCGCTGCAGGCGCTGCTGCCGGTTCGTCGATCGTGAAGGTGGGTGCACTGACGGCTGCAGGTATTGAGAACGTTGCGTTCCACGTGGTCAATGCTGGCGACACGCTGAATATCAGCGCGCTGACCGGCATGGGTGCTGCTTCCAGCATCACCTTCGACGGCGCGGGTGCCGTATCGCTGACGACGGGTGCAGTCGCACCGGCCGCCAATACGGTCATCGACGCTCACAGCCTGTCTGGCGCGTTCACGCTCGACGCATCGCTCGCAACGACCAATGCTCTGGCAATCAAGGGCTCGGTTGGTGCGAACACCATCACGCTGCAAAACACCGCAGTGGCTGGTGACGTCGTTGACCTCTCGGCCAACGTCAAGGGCGGCAGCACGGTCAACACCAGCAGCACCAGTGCGACTGTTGGTACGGGCAACGCGACCATCACGTTGGGAGCTCACGCTGCTGCAGACACCATCAACGTCACTGATGGCGCGTTCATTGACGGCGGTACGGGCGCGTTCTCGCTGGTGAACGGCTTCTCGCTTGGCTCGACGGCTGCTACGTCGGACATCCTGAAGTTCTCGACGGCGACCAACACTGCTATTACCGAAACGATTGCAACGGCTGGCACGTTCACCGCAGCGCAAACCGGCGTGGCAAATCTGACGGCGACGACCGCGAGCGGCCTGATTACGTTCGCAGGCTCGGCGCTTTCGACGGCGACGGTTGCTCAGCTCATCAGCGCCGCAGAGAAGGTTGTGGTTGGCGCTATTGACACGGTTGCAGCCTTCGTCAACGGTGGCAATACCTACGTGGTCGAATCGACGCACGGCGGCACCTTGGGCGCAGCTTCCACGCACGTTGTTGAACTGGTTGGCGTGAGTGCGACGTCGATTGGCACGGCAGCAGGCGCCGGTGTTGTGCATATCGCCTAATCTGTATCCACCCATGCACCGCTTACGTAGTGAGCGGTGCCGGTGAACCAGATGAACCCCGTCTCTCACAAGGAGGCGGGGTTTTTCGCTTTAATGAGAACGTCCTTTCCAAGTAACTCCATGTCCCTACCCGAATACATCACGCTCAACGGCACCAACTACGCCACGGCGAAGCTGCCCGAAGAAGCTCGCATGCAAGTGCAGAACATCCAGGTTGTCGACGCTGAAATCGGTCGCCTGCAACAGCAGCTTGCCATCGCGCAGACGGCACGCAACGCCTACAGTGCGGCGGTGGTGAATGCCATCAAGGTTCCAGCCTCAGAGTCACCAGTTCCCGAAAAGAAAGCCCGCAAGCCACGCAAGCCGAAGGCTGAATGACGGACGCAAGGCGGCACAACCGCGGAACCCGCGCAGGGTGCCGGGGCGCGTAGGCAAGTTCGATAACTGGGTGAAGTTTTCCGCAACCGCATCATGCGGCCTTATCAGGCTTTTATAAGTTTCTAATTTATCTATGTCGCTTACAGGAAGACCCGGTCCACGGGCGAAAGCATGATGCCGCGAATACTCATCCCGACCGGCCGCTGGAAGGTTGCCGTCGACTCGCCCAACGATCAGTTCACCATCCGCCTATGCGGGCGGGCGTTCCCGAACGCCTGGAGAGTCGAACAGCATGTCGAGACGGTCCTGCTCACGCGCGACCAGGCGCAAGAACTCGTCTCCTCGCTGAATATGGCGTTGCTGGAAATGGAATTGCAACGGGCGGCCGACTTGGCGCGGGCCGCCGAGGGTGCCGGATACCCGCCGTAATCGCTGCACCAGCCCGCGAGGCCGGCCAAAAGCTGGCAGTCAAGTAGTGTCTAGGGACAGGTGATGAGAAGAGCGTGAGATCTCATTCGTTCCACAAAAAAAGAAACGTTTGAGGAATGAATGAGCCACTTTCAGCGCAGCGCGATCGCCCTCTTCTCAATTATCATCATCGGCAGCATTCTCTCTGCCCTGATACCGCCAATGCAGTCGCCCGACGAGATCGGACACACCGATCGGGCGTATCTGCTTTCGATCCTGTCGCACACCAGGACCTTGCCGCAGCTATCGACCGGCGGTGACGTTGACGACGCTTTGCAGCAATACCAGGCCACGTGGGCTCAAGCGCTCGCTGCGAAGCCAGACGCGAGGGTTAGCCGCGAGACGGCCCAGCAAACCTCGAAAATCAGGTGGGCACATGAACGTGATTACACAGGCCTTTCCGGCGCGGCCCCGTATTTCCCACTCGGGTACTTGCCTCAGGCCCTTGGCTTTCGGATAGGACAGACGCTCGATCTGGGCGTCGGCACGTCCTACCGGCTCGCTAGATTCGCAGCGCTGACGGCGGTCGCAACGATCATCGCTTATGCGTTTAGCATCTTCCCACCGAATGCGCTGGTGATATGCCTGCTTGCGCTGCCGATGACCATGTTTCAAATATCAAGCGCCTCGGCCGACGGTATGTCATTCGCGTGGACTGTTCTTGCCGGTAGTCTCTTCCGCGTCGGCATGCAACGCGATGAAGTGTTCTCTGCCTGGAAAGGAGCGCTGCTAATTCTTTCAGCGTTCATGCTGGTCACGAGCCGCCCGCAAATGGCTGGCGTCCTCGTCCTGCCATCGGCTGTGTTCTTGGTCCGCAATGACAAACGTGCCCTCGTCGCATCCGTTGTCAGCTCGGTGGCGGCCGTAGGATGGGTAGGCTACGCTATGTCTTCGAATGTCGATTTTCGTTTGACGCGCTCTGTGACATCGAAACAGGCTGTCGAATTTTACGCACATCACCCATCTGATCTGGTGGGAATCACATGGCGAACTGTCACCGACCACGCCGTTATCCGCGATTACTGGCGCGAGTTCGTCGGCATCCTGGGGTGGCTTGACCGGCCGATGCCCGCCGTCGCATACGAAGTCGCGGGCGCTGCGCTGGTTTGCGCGGTCGCAATATCGTTCTCCAGGCGAATTGGCGGCGCCACTCGGGCGCTGGCGGTAATGGCCGCGATGCTAGCTGTCCCGCTAACGTTTATGGCGCTCCTGATGTCGTGGACCGATCTGCCTGCTGACGTGATCAATGGCGTGCAGGGGCGATACTTTATCGCGCCAGCCCTCCTTGCCGCATGCGTCCTCGGCGCAAGGGATACGAGCAAACGGCGCAACTGGGCCGCACTCGTTCTCTCCGGTGCCTTCATTGCGTTTTCGACCACGATGACGGTCTCGACGCTGCTATGGAAGTACTACCTATAAGACCAAAGATGTCAACGAATACGAAATTGACTAGCACCTTGGAAACCATCCTCAAAATAGCGGCAGTCAAATTGGCACTCGTCGAACAGTATGTCGAGCCCGTCGTACTCACGCAGGACCAGGCGCCACAACTGGTCTCGTCGCTGAATATGGCGTTCCTGGAACTCGAACTGCAGCGGACCGCCGACCTAGCGCGGGCCGCCGAGGGTGCGGCATCCCCGTCGTAATCGCTGCACCACCTGGCGATGCTGGCAAAAAGCTGGCAAACCGTTTTGCTTGGCGGCGCCCGACCGCTCTACCGTCATTCGAACTCGCAGCAGATGAAGGGCCGCTTCCGAGGTGAATGAAAGACTATTTCCGGACGTGGAGACCTCAGGGAGGGGGAACTTTGGCGATCATCCGCTCTGGATAGGCGACTTCCTGCTTCACTCGATCCCACTCTTCCTTGAGGATGGCCGTCGTTAAACTATCCGATTCGGCAACCAGCGTCTTTACGCGAAAGATGGCGTTCAGCGTCTTGGCGTCCTCTCGAATACCGGCCCATTTCCACATAATCGTAAGCGACTCAGCCCGGCCGTTTCCCCGTTCACGCGCGCGTGGGGCACGATGGTGATGGCGTGATGGAGTCCGTGTAGATTATGGGAGATCGTGTCCGCGATCCGCGATCGTGGACACGAT
>NZ_JBFOAH010000039.1:0-51483 GCF_040812055.1 Paraburkholderia suaedae
TGGCGCTCAACGACTTGACGCCGGGCGAGTTTGCCCGGCAGCACAGCCTTCGGCCTACGGCCGAAGGCTCATGAAAGGCCTGACACTAACATTGCAATGTGTCCAGGAAACCCAAGCGGTTCACACCCCAGCTTTTCCACTCAAGGAACTGTCCGAATTCCCGGAGCCACCTCTGCATTGGGCGACTCACTGCTGATGATGACGGTTGCGCGTAACCTGCAGAAACACCGGTTTCGCCTGCCCGCCCTTTGGCAATCGGAATACTCACCGGTTTTGCAACGCTTTCAGCCGTAAGACGAACCAGGCACCCGATTGTCTCCGGTACGCCGAGCATTGTTTTGCCCTGTAGACTACTGCAACACTATGCGCTTACGTTCGTAACACGCGGTGAGGACCGGCCGGATATCGTCCGGGAGAGGCCGCGCATAGTGGCGCAACGACTGGCGGCGTGCATGGCGGTAAGTCAGGCTTTTCAGAGCAGGCGAAAGAGCGGCACCTCGCGCTCGATTTTCCGCCGCCCGCACGCTCTCTTCTCGAACAGCATGGCATCGCGGCGCGGCGCGTGCGGTTGCCGAGGTTCCAACCACCTGCCGGCTGTGCAGCTATCATCAGATCGACCTCGGTCTCGATACGTTTCCGTATAACGGCCACACGACAAGTCTCGACTCGCTTCCCATGTCCATAGAAGAATCGCGCGCGCCGGGCGAACTCAATCCTGCGTTCTACCGTAGGCAGGCCGAAGTCTGTCGCGCGGCGGGCGACGAACTCGCCGCGCTGGCGAATTTGATCGCCGCTCAAATGCTCGACGCTTTCGCAGCGCAACCGTCCGTCGCACAAACGCGTAATTTGTGCGACGTCGCCACCGGCTATTTCATGAAGGGCGACTACGAAGCCGCCGCGCATTGGTATCGTCTCGTGCTCGATCTCGATCCCGATGCGGCCGTCGCATGGTTGAATCTGGGGGCGATCCACGCCGAACAACACGACGAACAGGAGGCCGCGGCATGCCGCGAACGCGCGTACAAGACCCAGCGCGTGTTCATCGAGCAGAACGGCGGTGACACACGCCAGGTGTTGATTCTGTGTAGCGGCAGCGGCACCGGCAACGTGCCGTTCGCGGCGTTGCTGCCGGGTACCGTCAATTGCCGCATCAAATACGCTATCGACTACGCCCTCGACGAGGAGGACGCCAATCTTCCGCCGTTCGACCTCGTGTTCAACGCGCTCGGCGATCCGGACATCGCGGAGCCGGTCGCTGAGCGCCTCGCCCGCTTCGAATCGCGCACTTCGCGACCGGTGCTCAACCGCTCGGCCGTGGTGGCGCGCACGCGACGGCATCGGCTACCTGAATTGCTGCGTGGTCTGACGGACGTGGTGAGCGCGCATTGCGTGCTCGGCATGGCGCCGATTGCCGCCGAAGAACCGCTCGTGCTCCGCCTCGCTGATAAGGGGCTGACGTATCCGCTGTTGTTGCGGCCGCTTGGCTCGCATGGGGGCGATGGCCTCGTGCGCTGCGACGACGTCGGCACGCTCAACGCGCATTTACGCGTAATGGACGGCGCGCATTACCTGAGCGCGTTCCACGATACACGCGACGCGGACGGGTTCTATCGCAAGTACCGGATGATCTTTATCGACGGTGAGCCGTTCGCGTATCACCTCGCGATCTCGCCACACTGGATGGTCCACTACTTTTCGGCGGAAATGGAGGCGCACTCGTGGAAGCTCGATGAAGAGCGCCGGTTTCTCGACGATCCGCGAGGCGCTATCGGCGAGCGCGCGTTACGTGCCATCGCAAACATCGGCGAGCGGCTCGCGCTCGATTATGCCGGCATCGACTTCACGATTTTGCCGGACGGCCGCGTGTTCGTCTTCGAAGCCAATGCGACGATGCTTGTGCGTTACGAACGCGACGACGGTCCGTTGATGCACAAGAACGGTCAGGTTCAACGCATCGTGGACGCTTTCGAGCAGATGATGGTTCGCCGATCTGTCTCTCATGCAGGGGATGTCAAATTGGCGATTCCGGCGCAACGGGTAGGTCCATCGTGAAGTGCATCGCTGCGCCCAGGTATGACCCAACTGGTCGGGGTAGCGAAGCTTTGAGACAAAACCATTGTTTAGAGGGAAGGCACAAGCGGCGCCAGATGGCTTCCGTTGACCTTGAAATTGAAACGGATAATTTCGGCCCCCACTGCGCGTGCCCAGCCACCCGCAAATTTCCGTTCATAAATGTAACTGCGTAACCGGCGGACACATTGACGTAGGCGTAGTGGAACCTTGGCTCACTAGGATGTGACTGACACACCGGCTTGCACCGCGCCCACCCTCGGAGAATTGAATGCTCAGCCACCACGAGATTTCCACACTGCTTCTTGTACAGCGCTCTCCTGCGGAGGTCAAAGCGCTAGGCTTGGACACGACAGTTCTCCGGCACGAGCGGCTGATCGAAATGGAGTTGCTCAAGACCGGCCACGCATTCCCGCGGCTCACCTCGAAAGGAGTCGAGGTCCTCAAAAGACTGAACGCGTCCTCCTGTACGCGGCAAATGCGGCGCGAGTGACGATCGCAAGGAAACCGAGGCAAATGCTATCGAAATCTGAAGGCACAGTTCTGAACACATCCTGGAGCAGGCTGTTCCGTGCGGCCGGACTTGTCAGTGCAGCGGTCTCCATTCTTTCCAGGTCGGGGTCATTTTTTACCGGCCCAAGATCGTCATAGTTGGCCATTGCGTCCTTGTGGAGGTTATCTGTACCGCGCCTTCGACGAGTCGGGCGGCCCTGGCTGACGCGTTTGACATCTACATGTCAGCGTCCTGTCCAGATTTTGTGTCTAGAACATGAAGCCGGTCTTGTCTCCCACCTCGCGAACGGGTGCAGTCATGCGACCCGCGAGCAGGCGTAAACCGCACTACGAAGTTCCCGCTGACCTGTGCATCGAGAATCCGCACGGAAAGTTCAGCGGCAGGCCGTTCACTGGCAGGATGCTTGAGCCGTGCTGGCGAGGCGAGGCATAGCTTCCATTCGCCTTCAAAGCATGCAGGCCCGTTGCAAAACCGCTAGCAGTTGCGCGTACTCGTGCGCGAGAATTTGCGTCGAGCATGCTACATACCGGTTCGCCGATGTGAAGTGGGTGATACGTTAGAATGTATTTGCATCGCAGTGATTCGAGGCATTGCATCGCTCTTCTAATCTGACACTCCCTAACTTCCACCTGGATTGAGATGAAACTCGTTTTCAAGAAGACTCTTGCTTTCCTCATCGCAGCCGCGTTCGCTGCCCCGGCAGTGTCGTTCGCCGATATGCACCGCGACGACCGGCACGCCCCTGTCCGGCACCATCCTCAGCCTCACCATCCTCAGCCTCACCATCCTCAGCCTCACCATAACTACCACTCGCACGACTAAGCGTCTGGCACCGTCAAGGCCGGCCTGAGTGAAAAACGGTTTGACCCGCGACGGGCGAACCGTTTCCGATTTGACCTCATATGTGTTGCGCCTGCTTCGTTTCGCCACGACCCACATGCATCCCTGCCACAACGAGAAAGCTATCGGACCGGCACGAGGCCAGGCGCCTGATGCGCAAGCTGCTCGGTAAGCACGGGCGCGCGTCACGGATGTTGATCGCCCACAAGCTCAAGAGCTATGCGGCAGCGAACAGCGATCTGGGGATCAACATAGAACACCCCCAGCAAAAGGGACCGAATAACCGGGCGGAAAACGCGCACCGGTCGACACGGGTGCGCGAGAAGGTAATGCGCCGCTTCAGGTCGGCGCGTCACCTGCAACGTTTCGCTTCGGTGCACAATTAGGTAGCCAATCTCTCTATGCGCTGCCGCATGCGAGCGCCCGCCAGCCCGACGACGTCATGTTGGCGTGCCCGAAAGGGCGCCTTCAGCGTCGTGCAGCGTTCAGTCGCATCGTTCCCAAGGATGGACGAGACGCACGCATCAACCATGGCGCGACGATACGGCCTGATGTTTCGCCATGCCGCGACTGTATGATGCCCCCTCAGCGCAAATCCGACTGGTACATGACATGCGCGAGCTTGTCGGGAGGTGCTGTTATTGCGGTAGCCTCCCCGTAAGAAATTTTCCAATGCTATTTAATCATCCTGAACCGGCGACAGCAAACCATCGCTGTCCACCTTGAAGCTGAAACCTCGCCAGGTCACCCGCGTCGAAAAAAAGCTCGCCACGAAGATCGAAAACGACACGATATCCCAGAACGGCAACAGCCACAGGTCGCGATGCGCTTGTTGCAAAGCGTGGTCCGATTGCACTTTCAGCGCGAGCCGCGCAAGCAGCGCCGCCGCCACCAGCGGCCATGCCCAGACCACGCCGCCTGAAAGCGCCACGGCAAGCAACGCAAAGGCGAGCGGATGCATCAGCGAGGAACCCAGATGACCCATCGGGTCGATGATGCGGATGGTCCGGCTCCAGCGTAATTCGTGCGCAATCAGCCTGGAGGCACTCGTCTCGCCGCAGGCATGCGAGACCGTGAATGGCGGAATCGCCACCTTCTCGCCAATCCTGCGCACGGCTTCGCCAATCGCATGATCCTCCGCCAGGTGATGCACGAATTGCGCGAAACCGCCAATCTTCTCGAGCGTTTCCCGCCGCATTGCAATCGTCTGTCCAAAGCATGGACGCGCCATCCCCAGCGCCAGCCCCGTCACTACCCCGGGCAGAAACTGATAATTGGTCGCCTTGGCCGACAGGCGCGGCCAGAAACCTGGATCGGGTTGCCCGCGATAGACGCAGGTGACGAGACCCACGCCGGGCTTATGCAACTCTCCGATCACATTGCGCAGATAGTTCTGCCCCACACTGACGTCGCTGTCTGCAAACACCAGCACATCATGCCGTGCCTTGGGCAGCATATTGAGGATGTTGCTCATCTTGCGGTTGGGCCCATACAGACGCGCATCGGCCACCACCGTAATATGCGCTTCCCGATGCAGCAGACGCAGTTGTTCAACCGTTTGCAGCGCCGGATCTTCCGAGTCGTGCACCCCGAACAGGAATTGCACCGGACCCGGATAGTCTTGCTGGCAAAAACTCGACAGGTTGCACAGCAAGGTCCACTCGCGACCATGCAGTGGCTTGACGATCGTCACGGCGGGATAGCTGGTGGGCTCCGCGGTGGTACGCGCAAAAAAACGTCCCATCAATACGCCGGCAAGCACCGTATAAACGATGCCGAGCGCGGCGCCCGTACCGCAGAGGAACGCCAGCGCCATGAGGATAAGATGCTCCCCGTACAAAGGACCTTCGAGGGCGAACAGTCCGCTTGCGACCAGCAGACCGGTCAGGCAGGCAAGCCACGCGCGAGACTTCATTGCCGCATCACCCTTCGTGCGCCTGCAGGAAGCGGAAGAATTCCAGGCCTTCACGCAAACGCCGCTTCATCATGTCCCAGCTCATCAGCATCTCACGCACGATTTCCCAGATCTTCGACGGCCGGAAATAGAATCGCTTATAAAAGCTCTCGACGTGGTGATAGATCTCTTCTCGCGACAGATGCGGATAGCCGATCGCCGCCAGCTGAACGCCTTCCTTGCTCACCAGGTTGATCACCTTGTTTTCCTGCAGCCAACCGTTTTCCACCGCCTGGTTGTAGAGCGTCGTGCCCGGATACGGCGCGGCGAGCG
This sequence comes from Paraburkholderia suaedae, assembly GCF_040812055.1. Taxonomy (NCBI): domain Bacteria; kingdom Pseudomonadati; phylum Pseudomonadota; class Betaproteobacteria; order Burkholderiales; family Burkholderiaceae; genus Paraburkholderia; species Paraburkholderia suaedae. Next base: position 5,652 of record NZ_JBFOAH010000039.1, read on the forward strand.
ACACCTGGATCGTATGCGGGTTGATGTCCTTCGCATACTCGATCGTCTTTTCGATCGTTTCCTGCGTCTCGCCCGGCAGCCCCAGGATAAACGTGCCGTGAATCTTGATGTCAAGCTTGCGGCAGTCTTCACTGAAACGGCGAGCGATGTCGGTGCGCAGTCCCTTCTTGATGTTCAGCAGGATCTGGTCGTCGCCCGATTCATAACCGACCAGCAGTAGGCGCAGGCCGTTTTCCTTCATGATCTTCAGCGTTGAGTACGGCACGTTCGCCTTCGCGTTGCACGACCACGTCACGCCCAGCTTGCCGAGGCCACGTGCGATTTCTTCGACGCGTGGCTTGAAGTCCGTGAAAGTGTCATCGTCGAACATGATCTCTTTCACTTCAGGCATGTTGTCGCGAATCCACTTCACTTCTGCCAGCACGTTTTCGACCGAGCGCGTGCGGTAGCGGTGGCCGCCGACTGTCTGCGGCCACAGGCAGAACGTGCACTTCGAACGGCAGCCGCGGCCCGTATAGATCGACACATACGGGTGCTTCAGATAGCCGATGAAGTAATTTTCGATCTTCAGATCGCGCTTGTAGACCGGCGCGACGAACGGCAATTCGTCCATGTTCTCGAGGATCGGACGCGCTTCGTTGTGTTCGATCGAGCCGTCCGCGGCGCGGTAGCTTAAGCCCTGGATCTGCGCGAGCGGCTTGCCACCGGCGACTTCCTGGCAGGTGAAGTCGAATTCTTCCCGGCAGACGAAATCGATCGCTTCGCTCGCGGTCAGCGAGTTGTGCGGGTCGACCGCCACCTTCGCGCCGACCATGCCGATCAGGATCGACGGTTTCCGGGCCTTCAGGTCCTGGGCAAACATCGCATCGGTGGGGAACGACGGCGTGCTGGTGTGGATCACGACGAGGTCGTAGTGCTGCGCGATCTCGAGTGACGCCTCAACCGAAAGACCATCAGCCGGTGCATCCAGCACCCGGCTGTCCGGCACCAGGGCTGCGGGCTGCGCGAGCCAGGTCGGATACCAGAACGAGCGGACCTCGCGTTTCGCCTGATAGCGCGAACCCGCGCCGCCATCGAAACCGTCGTACGACGGGGCCTGCAAAAACAGCGTTTTCATAAATACTCCGCAACCTGCGTTGATTCTGATGACTGCTTAACCCGGTGATATTGCACCGATGCGCCGGACAAACCGCACACGGCTGTTCGATCCACAGAAGCACTTATCCGCGATCGGGAATCTCCACAATCGACGTGCGCGGCTGCGCCGCACGATTGGCGACCCGGATCCGCTAATTGCGCCACACGACATGTGGGCCGAACATTGCAGCGATCCACTGCACCGCCAACAGGGTATCGCGCAACGGCAGAGCGGCAGATCGCACCAGGAAGTGCACGAATAGCGGGCACTAAGAGCGTGCAACCGGCTGCGCGCAATGATACCCGTAACTATACAAAGCGACAGCGTTAGCGATATGAAAGGACGCGCAGTGACACCTTCGCCGTTAATCAAATCGAGAAGCAGCGCCGAGGGTTTTGTCGCATTAGCGCGGTCAAGTAAAATCCGTCGACCGCAACGTATGACGAGCGTGATGGCAAAGTTACTTTGAAAAGGCCATTGACTGGGACGGCGAGCCCGAGACGATTACCGTGGATAAGAGCGGCGCGAATCTGGCCGCGCTTGAAGGCATCAACGCAGGCCGGGAAACACCGATCAGGATCCGGCAGAACAAATACCTGAACAACGTTGTCGAGCAGGACCATCGAGCGATCAAACGTATAATCAAACCGATGATGGGCTTCAAGGATTTTCGGTGTGCGCGCATCATTCTCTCTGGTATTGAGATGATGCATATGATTCGCAAGAGGCAGATGAAAGTCGACGATGACCGAACGGTAGCAGCACAATTCTACTCGCTGATGACATAAGCAATCCTACGCATATGCGATCATGCTCTGCCTGTCATCCTTATCGCGACGGAACCGATGCGACGCAAGGAAAATGCAGGAGAGCACGTCGAGCTGGATCAACGGTAGGCTCCGGGAATCTAACTTTTTTGACGCCGCCCTCGAGACACATCTAGTCCGGCTAGAGCAGGTGTAAAACCATCTCGACTGCGGCGTTTCTAGAGTAGGGTAGGGAAAAAGGGCATCCCGATGACAGGAAGACGTGTTGTATTCTTTCGCCGGGCCGTGGAAACGCAAAACCTCGCTAAATATGCTGCTCTTTTTAGACACCGAGTACACAGGATATGAGCAATCCGCTCCTCAACTCATAAGTCTTGCGCTTGTGACAGAAGACGGAAAACGTGAGTTTTACGTGGAAATTGCTGATACATGGCGCGTAGCGGATTGTACCGAATTCGTGAAACGAGTGGTTCTGCCGCTGCTCGACGGCCCGCGCCGTGCAACCGCACCAGCCCGGGCTGAACTACGTGCGTGGCTTGCAGAGTCTCCACGCAAGGTGCAAGTGGCGTGCGATTCGGCAACGGACTTCAACTTTTTGCTCGACTTGCTCGGTTCGCCTCGGGCCGCTAATCTCGCGCCAACCTATTTTGATCTACGGCCGCTGATTGATACGACCGTATATGACCGAGCTGTCGCCGCTTACTATGACACCGACCGGCGGCTTCACCATGCTTTGGCTGACGCCCGGGCATATCGCCGCGGATGGTTGGCATGGATGGATGAGCGGAAAGCCGGATCCGGAAAAAAACATTGAGGAGTGACAACACGGAAACACGGAACGCATGTCCCGACTACGCAAAAGCATCCGCACAATGTGCGAAAAATTTGTGGCGCAAAAAAAAGATGTAAATGCGTCCGCTCAACACGAAAAACGTGGATTGTCATTTTCCGGACACGATGGCGTAGCCTTACATGACAACTTTACTTACGAGCACTACGACGGGCACGGAAAAGCGCCATACGGCGCCGTCTCAATTTGACATAACATAATTTATCAATATTTTTGATTGTAATAGCTTTATAGAAATGTCGTGTTCCAGCCATTTAGAAATGTCGTGTTCTGGTCTCGGTATGCTTGCCGGTTCCCTGCGGGATTACGGAGCCGGCCATGCATCCAGCGACACTGGTGACACTGAACATGCGCGAACTCGACCGACTGAAGGTGATCCAGGCTGTTGTGGATAGGGTTCTGAAACCTGGACGTGCTGCCGAACGACTGGGCCTGACCGTGCGGCAGATCGAGCGGCTGGTGATCCGGTACCAGGAGTCGGGCGCTGCGGGACTGGCCTCACGCAAACGCGGCCGACCGGGTAACCGGCGGCTGGACGACGACGAGGCCCGGCGCGCCCTGGCGATTATCCGCGAGCGCTACACCGATTTTGGGCCGACGCTGGCCTGCGAGAAGCTGTACGAATGCCACGGCATACGGCCGCGAGCAAGACCGGCAACAGCGTGACGCAGTTTGGCCGCGCGATGTACGAGCTGAACATCGACACAATTTGTGCAAACAGCAGCCCGGCCAAGGGCCGTGTCGAGCGCGCCCACCTGACGCTGCAGGACCGGATGGTGAAGGAAATGCGGTTGCGCGACATCAGCACGATCGCTGCGGCCAATGCCTGGGCGCCCTCCTTCATGGCTGCCTACAACGCGCGTTTCGCCAAGCCTCCGAAGAGCGACTTTGACGCACACCGCCCGCTGAGGGCTGACGAGAACCTTGAGCTCGTGCTCACGTGGCGCGAGCCGCGGAAGGTGACGAAGGCGCTGACCGTGCAGTACGACCGGGTTCGGTATTTGATGGACGATACGCCGGAGAACCGACGGCGGATCGATCGGTATATCGAGGTGTGGGAGTACCCGGACGGGCGTATCGAGCTCCGTGCAGATGGCAAGGCGATTGCGTGCCACTCATATGACCGGCTGGCAGAAGTCGATCAGGGGGCCATCGTCGAGCACAAGCGTCTGGGTCACGTGCTCCAGGTCTCGCAGGCGATTCAGGCGCAACGCGATAACAGTCGGATAGGCAAGGCGCCGTCAAGAACGCATCTGGGCGCGCCGACCAGATCTCAAAGCCGCTCGCCGGACAAGAAGAAGCAGCGCGAATTCACCCAGACTGACATCGAGCATGTCATCGTGGATCTTGCCCAGCAAAGACAGATAAAACCGCAACCCGTAAACCTGGCCGGTGGTCTGCAAGGTCAGTCGAAACAGACGTAAGCGCCCTGCCCATTCACAACGGATCCTTCGACACTGCGTGATCAGTAACCCATGAAAGACAGACCTTTTAACCCCTAAAAAACCCGACATTTGTATTTAGCTGCCGCTACGACATCTTGAAATGGCCATGACATTGATTGTAATAGCTTTATAGAAATGTCCGGTTTCCTGACGGTCAGCAATTGCCGTGCTGTGATCGAATGGAACCACCACAATGGCTGACGGCCCACGCCAGCGACAAAAAAGCCCCGTGCAGTACGGGGCTTTCTCATTGGGAGCGCTCGTGGAGATGTCTAAAGATCCAGAACCAGTAGAGAACCCTTCGACGTAACCAGGTCGTCAAGGACCGAAGCGGCGGTCGGTCAACGTCGGCATGCTTCGCCAGTTCAGCCGCTCTCGCGGGGTCCGCGCCGTCGTCGTAAGCTACCCTGGTCTCGCTGCCAGCCTTCGCCCCGATAGCCTTGAGCGGCGACGACGGATCGTAGATCACCGGATTTGGGAACGAATAGCCGCCCTGTGCAACGGCGGGACCGCCGACCGGCCAGACCTGCGATGAACCGCCGCCCGATAGCACGCCTGCGTCCGCATGTGAACCGATCACCGCCATCGTATGGCCGGCGGCGAGCGGCAATTGCTGCGCGGCGTTTTTCAACAGTACGATCCCTTCCTCCTCGTCGGCCTGAGCAATCGCAGCATCCGCGGCGACATCGATCGGGCGCAGCGCCGGCGGATTGTCGAATACACCCTTGGCGTACATCGTGCGCAGGATCCGATGCGCCATGTCCTTCAGGCGGCTCTCCGGAACCGTGCCGTCCGCCAGTGCCTGCTTCAGCTTGTCGCCGAAGAACGGACCACCGTTGTCCTTGTCGAACGATTCCCCGGACTCCTGGTCGAGGCCGTTCAACGCATCCTTGATATCGTGAACCGCGCCCCAGTCCGACATCACATAGCCTTTGAAATTCCAATCGTGCTTCAGAATCCGGTTCAGCAGCATGTCGCTCGAGCACGCCCAGACCGTGTTGACCTTGTTGTACGAGCACATCACCGAACCGGGATCGCCTTTTTCGATCGCAAGCTCGAACGCAAGCAGGTCCGATTCGCGCGCGGCGCCCCAGTCGATGTTCGAACTGACGTTGAAGCGGTTCGCTTCCTGATCGTTGCCCGACGGCATCAGCGGGCTCTTCGCATACCGCCCATAGAGGCCATGCACCAGTTGAATCAGTTCATCCTGAGTCATCTGCTGGATCAACGCATCCGCGCGCTGGTCCGCCATCGTCGGGGCGTCAACGGGCGGCGGAACGGCTGCATAGGCAACGGTTACACAGAGCGCCTGGACTAGTATCGCGATCGCTTTCAGTTTGCCGGCCGTCGCGGTCGGTTTGGTTCGTTCAATTTTCATGATGAGACTCTTCTTTGCAGATGGAGGACGGGCGCATCAGAACCGGTGCAGGATGCCCGCGATTGCGGCGGTCTGGATGCCGTTTGACGAGGGATTCGACAGGCCGTTGATCCACGCGGTCCCGCCACTGCCATGCATGTAGATCACATTCAGATACAGCTCCGTGCGCTTGGACAGGTAGTAGCTCGCGTTGCCGCCAATCTGGTGATACTTCGCGTTGCCACTGGCCGATTGGTGCACGGTCGTGAAGTCGTAGCCCACACCGAGTTGCAAGGCGGGCGTCGCCCAGTATTGGGCGCTCGCCTCGTAGTTCGAAAAGTCTTTATTGCCGGTCGCCATCCGGAAGTTCGACTGCGTGTGCAGCAGCGCGACGGTCAGCGTGCCGATCGTGTATGTGCCGCCGACGCCCCATATCTCCTGACGCTGCACGTTCGAGACCACCGAGGTCGGGTAATAGTTATCCGACGGAATCGCGCCGCTTGTGTTGAGTCCCGGATTGTCCAGCAATGCGTAAGCGGCATCGATGCGCAGCGGACCGTTCGCGTACTGGGCTCCGACACTCCAGCTACGGTTGTTCGCCGCGCCCGTGTCGTTCGAGAATGCGTAGAGCGCTTCGGCCTGCAGCCCCTTGATTCGTGGCGAGGTGTATTTGACTGAATTGTCGGAGCGGAAGGTATTGTTCAGGTCATCGTTGTCATACAGGATGTTGCCGAACTGCGTAAAGTTGCCGACCCCATCGTTGGACAGGTAGTCCTGGACCGGGTTGAACTGGCGGCCGGCGGTGACAGCCCCCCAAGTGTCACTGCTGAGGCCGACCCACGCGCCACGACCGAACAGGCGACCGCCCTGTTTCAGCGCGCCGCTGTAGGTGTCGAAGCCGTTTTCGAGTCGGAAAATCGCGTGCAGGCCGTCACCCAGATCCTCGGTGCCCTTGAAGCCCCAGCGCGAGCCCTGCTGGTTGCCCGCCGTCGCCTGAATCAGACTCTTGCCGCCCTGATTGCTGGTGTAGGTGAAGCCACTGTCGACGATCCCATAGATCGTCACGCTGCTCTGTGCGTGCGCCATGCCCGGTCCGGCACCGACGAGCGCAAGCAGCGAAATGCTGGCGAGCCTGGCCGGCCATCGCACGTCGGAAAAGTACGTTCTTGGTCGCGCCGGTCCTGTTTCAGGTGATTTGTTTAGCATGACTGATTAATTAGATTTGTTGGATTTTTTCAAGAGTGCATCTCCTCTTGTTCTAATCCGGTTGGTAAAAAAATACGCCGATTTACTGTTCTTTTGGTCTCTGGGCGGAGGCGAACAGGAAACTCAGACGAACGCGGACAGCATCATGATCAGAATGATCGCGACGATCGAGACGATGGTTTCCATCGCGGTCCACGTCTTGAAGGTTTCGGCGACCGTCATGTTGAAGTACTGCTTGACGAGCCAGAAGCCTGCATCGTTCACATGCGACAGAATCAGCGAACCTGCGCCGGTCGCAAGCACCAGCAGTTCGCGGTTGACCCCCGGCACCATGGCCACCACCGGTGCCACGATGCCGGCGCCGGTGATCGTCGCTACGGTTGCGGATCCGGTCGCGACCCGGATCACTGCCGCGACAAGCCATGCAAGCAGGATCGGCGAAATGCGCGCGTGCACCGCCAGCTGGCCAATCGCGTCACCCACGCCGCTTGCTACGAGCATCTGCTTGAAGCCGCCACCGGCGCCGATGATCAAAATGATCGCGGCCACCGGCGCGAGGCTGGCGTCGACAAACTTCAGCACCTGTTTCGCGTCGAATCCGCGCGCGGCGCCGAAGGTGTACAGAGAAAGTAGCAGCGCGACGAGCAAGGCGGTGATCGGATGGCCGATCATGTCCATCCAGACGCGCAAGGTGCTGTGTTGGGCGAGGACAATATCCGCAAACGTCTTGAGCAGCATCAGAAAGACAGGCAATAGCACCGTCGCCAGCGTCACCGTGAAACCGGGCAGATCCCTGGCTTCGGACTCGTGCGCCAACTGGTCGAGCAATTCCTGCGACGGCGAACCCGGAACGTATCTGGCGATGAACGAACCGAACAGCGGGCCGGCGATGATTGCCGTCGGCAGGCCGACGATCAGGCCATAAAAGATGGTCTTGCCGATGTCGGCGCCGAATACGCCGATTGCCAGCAGCGGCCCGGGGTGAGGCGGCACGAGTCCGTGGACGACCGAGAGCCCCGCGAGCAACGGCACGCCGACCTTGATCAACGGCACACCGGTACGCCTCGCCACAATGAAGACCAGCGGAATCAGCAGCACGAAGCCGATTTCGAAGAACAGCGGTATGCCAACCAGAAAGGCGGCGCACATCATCGCCCATTGCACCCGCTGCCGGCCGAACGCGCCCACCAGGGTGCGCGCAATCTGGTCCGCCCCGCCGGACTCGGCCATCATCTTGCCCAGCATGGTGCCAAGCCCGAGAACAATGCCGACAAAGCCCAGTACGCCGCCGAACCCGTCCTGGAACGACTGCATGATCTTCGCGACCGGCATGCCGGACGCCAAGCCGACGAAGCCGGCCGCCAGCGTGAGCGCGATGAAGGGATGAATCCTGAAGCGTGTGATCAGCAGGATGAGCCCGACGATCGCCATCAGCGCGCTGAGCAGTAGTGAAATGTTGCTGGGCAAGCCCGACATAATGATCCCCGAGGTTAGAGGTCCGCTGTTTCCCGATTTCGGTCAGTTCCGGGCAGGCAATATTGAGATAGCGCTATCTCAAATAGGCAAAGGAATGTGGAACGGATAGCGAGTCTCGCACCAGGCAGTCGCCACCCGGGTAATTCCGGTGAGCGGCAACGTGGCGTCGACCGTGAGTGTCAAGGGTTCGTCGAGTGGCGCTTCGAGGTCGGCAAACTGGCTGGCGACTAGCGTGGCCGGCATGAAATGATTGCCGCGCCCGGCAACGCGCCTTGCAGCAACCTCACGGGGCAGATTCAGGAAGAGAAAACCAAGCCCCGGCACAGCCTGGCGGAGCCGCTCGCGATAGCGGCGCTTCAGCGCTGAGCACGTCAGGACAGGCCGCTCATGCGCCATGAGCGCACGGCTGAGTTCGTTCGCGAGCCGCTCCAGCCAGCCGGCCCTGTCAACGTCACCAAGCGGGATGCCGGCGCGCATCTTTGCAACGTTCGCTACCGGATGAAACTCATCACCTTCGATCAGGTACCCGCCGATCTGCTCCGCCAGCGCCGCTGCAACGCTGCTTTTGCCACAACCGGCCACGCCCATCACCACCCTTGCAGACATCGTCTCTATCATTAGCATCTCATTCAGGTCCTGAGACAGCGCTATCTGTTCGGCCCGAAGAAAACGGCCGTCTACGGCCGATCCATCGGTCGACAGCGCTGCAGCACGCTTTTTCTACTTCTTGCGTCGAACCTTTGTATAACTATTCAGGTAGCGCTATCCTAGACGTCTTATGGCAAATTCGACACGCAGGAAAACCCGGAGTACCGGTCGCCCGACGCTTGAAGAGGTTGCGCGCCGCGCCGGGGTGAGCATGATCACCGCGTCGCGCGCATTGCGCGGCGTCAACACGGTCGCGCCGGAACTCGTGCAACGCGTCCGGGATGCGGCGCTGGAACTCAGCTATGTGACCAATGCGGCGGCACGGGCACTGGCGTCCGCGCGCAGCGAGGTGGTCGCGGTGCTTGTCCCATCGCTGTCCAATCTCGTTTTCGTCGATGTGCTCGAGTCGATTCACCGCGTGCTCAGGCCGCACGGTTTCGAGATCCTGATCGGCAACTCCCATTACGTGCGCGAAGACCAGGAAGACCTCATCCGCCATTATCTCGCCTCTCCGCCAAGCGGCATGATCGTGACCGGCTCCGAATGCACCGAAGCGGCGTGGCGCATGATCGATGCGAGTGGCGTGCCTTGTGTTCATATCATGGAAATCTCGCGCGGCCCCGGCATGCATTGTGTTGGCTTCGCGCAGGTGGGCGCCGGCCAGACCGCCGCCGAACATCTGATCGAGCGCGGCCGCACGCGCAACGCGTTCGTCGCAGCGCAACTTGACCCGCGAATCCTGCAGCGTGGGGAGGGCTTTCGTCGGACGCTGCAAAAGGCGGGGCTGTACGACCCCGCGCTCGAGTTTCTGTCACCGGCACCGTCGTCGGTCGGACTCGGCTGCGACCTGTTCGCGCAGATCATGGAGCGGCGCCCGGACGTCGACGGCATTTTCTTTGGCAACGACGACCTGGCGCACGGCGCGCTACTCGAGGCGCTGCGCCTTGGCGTGTCGGTGCCGGGCGACGTCGCGATGATCGGCTTTAACGACCTGCCCGGATCGGCCCATTCGTTCCCGCGCCTGACCACGATCCGCACCCCTCGCGCCGAAGTCGGGCGTCGCGCCGCGCTCATGCTACTCGCGATGATCCGGGGCGAGCCGGTGGCCGAACCGGTGGTCGACCTGGGTTTTGAACTCGTCGTGCGCGAAAGCTCCTGATTCCAGCAACCCGGTGTACGCACGGCCATAAACATAGCGACTTCGTTGTTCGGAAAACGCTCGCGTGCAAGATCTGCTTTCAGAAGCCCGTGCGGTGTGGCGTGCAAGGCAAGTTCCGGATGCGCAATATAGGTGAACTGTTGATCAGCCTCGCTTGCGACCTTACCAGCTCCAATTGCAACGCCCGGCTCTGCCGCGCGCCGCGATGTTACTGCTTACTCATTCCACCGTACGCAACAAGGCTTGTATCCGACGAGCGCGCAAGGTACAGCAATACGCGCGAGTACCCGTTGCTGCCGGTAATCGGTGAAAATATAATCGCGGCATTGCCCGTTAGAGGAACGCCTGCCGGGATTTTGCAGCCCGTTCCCGTTGCAGCGGTTAGCGAAATGTTGTACATGTTCTGGTTAGACCCAAGGTCGACAAAAGCATCGTCCCGCTTACGGTACAGCCACTCAATGTACCGCTGATCGTCCCCGCGTTATCGATGGTGATCGAAGCGCTGGACGCGGTCCACGTGCCCGCAACGCTCTGTTGCGTCACACTCAATGCATTCGCAGGATCGTAGGTCCACGAGACATTCGAAGTCGAGCCATTGATGACGACACTGCCGGACAGTGTCTTCTTCGCCGCGAAGGTGCCGCTTCCCGAAGTAACGGGTGCCACCGTCTGCGTGAGGTCGTTAAACTCCAAAGCCTGGCCCAGCGTCCACGATGTTCCGGATACGGTCATCGGGCCAAATGCCTCCGCCTGCGCAAATGAGCCAACGACATTGATCCATGTCAGGTGGTTTTGCGCGTCGACAAACGCGTAGCTGGACGTGGCTACGCTTGCTGATTTCCAGATGCCTTCAGGAGGATCTCGACTCGCGAGAAACCCCTTTCCAGATTCCACAGAAGTCGGATCAACGCGACTGCAAAAGCTCCCACCCTAAGTCCGAAAAACATGGTCCCTGGGTCGCTTCGCCAAATTTGACATCGTTGTGCTCGGCATTCCACTCGAGAACTTTCACATCTCCGAGGACGTCGACTGTCACGTCCCATCCGACGCAACTAATGAATGGAACCTTGCCATGCAGTTCCAGGACTTTTTTGACGCAATCGGGGAACGCGGGAATGGTCACGCCGGCAAAGCTTTCCCTCGTATCAGGATGCTGGCGAACATCCGTCCAGTCGTTCAGATAGCCGACAGGGTCCAGTTCGCCTGTTGATGGATTCACGGGAATGCAGATCTCGCTGCCCGTCCGTATGTGCGTTTCACCCGCCCTGCCCAGTCGCAGGAAACATGCACGAAGAGAAATCGCGCCTGCTGGCTCAACAACCGTCGTAAAGCGCAACGTCGCAACAGAATCCGCGGTGAAGCGGTTGAATACTTCATGCTGCGCGACAAAAGCCTGAAAGACCCCATTGCCCATCGACCGGATGAATTCCGGCTGGAACGACTGGCGGTCGAGGATGAAAACGCCCCTGCCCTGTCCCGAAGCGTCCAGTTTGAAAGCGATCCTGTCGGCATTCGCAAGGAAAGTCCGCTGAAGCTCATCATCGGCAACGAGAGTACTGTCTGCGGTGTAAAAGAGACCGTTAGCAAAGTACCCGATATCCGGAAAGCACTTGTCGCGAAAAATAAGGCGAGAGACGGACTTCAATGTCGAGATCTTTCCGTACCAACCTTTGGTTTGGGGCACGACGACCGCGCCATAATAATTATCAGGAATCCAACCTTCCTTGAACGTACCGTTCAATGCCGTATAGACCTTTAGCCACGGCGCGTAAATGACGTCGCCGAAGACGTCGTGCGCATACGACTCGATCTGCCGAAGCACTTGGGGATCGATCTTCCCCCGACGCGACTCGATCGTCCTCAGAATCTCTCCCGCCTGAATGCGATGATCACGGTGAAATTTGTAATGGGCCAGCTTTTTTATCGATGCTCTGGCAAGCCCTTCAACCTCGATTCGCATTTGGACTTCTCCGTTCGGTCGCCGAGAGAATCAGGAACACCTGACTTCACCAACAGGACCGTGATCGTTATATCGTGCTCGACAGGCGAGACGTGCTGAGCCACATTAAAGAGGCCCCAGACAATCGCGTCCGGCAATAGCCATGCGCCAGCGCTCACTTACGCGCGTACTGCCCCGCCGCACTACGGCACCGGTTCGGGCCACCGGACCTGGCTTTTCACCGCAAGCTTAAGAATTCCTTAACTGTGCACGCGTGGATCTGCGATGCCCCCCGTTCGATTCTACAGAGAATCGGCGACCGAAGGCAGGCGCGTCGGCTGCACCATAGGTACATGCACTCGGGGGCCTTCACGCAATTGCGCCGGGAGGTCATGGAGAGCCCAGGCTATCGCGTTCGCGTGAGTGAACGCGCACATTAGCGAAGGTCCACTTCGTGTCGTCCCCGGCGCGCCGAGCAGTCGGAAGTGTGTGCGGCGATCAGCGTTTGTCCGAGATACGTCCGGATGATCGCGGGTCGACTGTGCGCCCACATCGGCAGCGCAAGCCACGACCGACTACTGCCGGTCGCTTACCTGCAAGCGGCTCGCGCGGCGGTGCAATGCTCGTTTAATCAGAACCGCTTTGAAAATCCTACGACCAATCCGTGCGGCAAGATCTGAACGAACATAGGCGTATTCCATCTGGTGCTCACGTAGCCGACCGCCGTACCCAGCGCCCAGCCGGCCAGTACGTCGGTCTGCCAGTGCGCCTGGCTCTTCACGCGTGCCACGGCGTCGTAGGCAGGAAGAATCTCCAGGGCCCAGATCCAGGGATCGCGGCGCGCATAGTTGACGATGAACGGCGTGACGAAGCTCGCCTGCAGGGCAACTTCACCGCTCGGAAAGCTTTGGCAGCAGCGACCCTGGAACCACGCGTCTGGCCCAAGTCCGCTACTGGGACGGGCGCGGCCAAACGCGTATTTCATGCCTTGTGCTGCGACCGCTGAGATGGCCGACGCATCCAGCGTCTGCCAGAAAGTGTGGCCGAGTTCATTGTCGTTACCCAGCCACAAGGCGCCCCCAATCTCGGTGGCAATGACGCTGTACTCAAGCGCGAGTTGAACATTGCGCGACCAGATGCCGCTCTCGTCTAATGCCACTACATGGTCGATTCCGAGCGGCCCGCCGCCCGCCTGCACGCCGGCAGCAGACGCCGCTAATGCGCAGGCGGCCAGCCAATGTCTGACGCTAAAACGCGGTGAACGGGTCGGGAATGAAATAGCAAGCGACCGCATGATCCCTCCGAGTGCCTATAACGAGTTCCGCCATCAGCGCCCAGATCGACAAACGGCCATGCGCGACGCCTGGGGCCTTGAAGTCCGGTACCGACGAATGGCGAATGGAAAAACGACCCGGAGGACAGCCAGCAGCGAATGTGCCCGATGGAATGCCAAGCAGTGCTACGAATTGAACCTTAAGAAAACCTTAAGTGAAGACGCGTCGATTCGCCTTCATGGCGCGCAATGGGCCGCCGGTTTCGGGTGTCGCCCGTCCGGAGCCGGACCGGACAACTCGCCTGGCGGATGACTTCTAAATCGGCGTTGAAAAAAAGCTGCTATTCAGCGCAAAAAATCAAGGCGGCCGCGCACCAGCGGCCGTCTGTTTTTAGCCTCCTCAGACCCGGTTAAGGATGCTTCTGAACGGCGCCACGGTTCCAAACGCGCTATACGTTGCAATCTCATCGCGCAGTCCGGTCTCCTGCGCTACTGCGACCCGATGAGGTTCGGCGAGGTGGTCAGCGCAATACCCATTATCTTGCTCAGATGACGGCATGCGAGTGGCGCATAGGCGGGATGCGAGTTGATGCCGGTCCCAATCGCTGTGGCGCCCAGGTTGATTTCGCAGATCAGCTTCGATGCCTCCTTGAGGCGCTCCTCGTCTTCGCTGGGCATGACGGCAAACGTGCTGAACTCCTGTCCCAACGTCATCGGCACGGCGTCCTGCAGTTGCGTTCGCCCCATCTTCGGGTCGTCCTTGAATTCCGCCGCTTTCCGTTCGAACGATGCGTGCAAGACGGCCATCGCATCGACCTGTTGCATGATTCCCGCGTACGTCGCGATCTTTAGCGCAGTCGGACAGACGTCGTTGGTGCTTTGCCCGAGGTTCACGTCCTCATTCGGGTGGAGGATGTGATACTCGCCGCGCTCGTGCCCGAGGTGCTCAAGCGCAAGATTGGCGATGACCTCGTTTGCATTCATGTTCGTGAAAGTGCCCGCGCCGCCCTGCATGACGTCGACGACAAAGTGTTCTCTTGCGACGCCCGAGCGGACCTGCTTGCAGGCTTGTACGATCGCCGACATCTGGAGTTCGCTGAGAAGCCCAAGGTCGTAGTTGGCTAGTACGGTGCCCAATTACGCCGCCGTACGCATGCGTGGCAAAACTCGCTGAATCAGCAGGATTTGTGTATGGAGGGATGCTAAGGAACACAAAAATGATGTCGATGCTAGTACTGCATGCGGTCATGCCTTTTTCGCATAACCGTGAAAACCCTACCGGCAAGGTTGAAAGACGGCGCCCGACAGGTCCCGGCAGCGTCTCGAGAAACTCGCATATCGAGGGAGTTTCTCGAGGACGTCTTCCGCTGCTTCCCTAATAGCCGCCGGCTTGCGTCAGCGTCGCAAGAAAGCTCGGCGCCGAACTGGCCACCACCGACCCATTCAGGTCCGCTCGGTCGACGGTTGGCCTGAGCGTGCCGCAGTCCAGGGCTGGTCTGCCGCCTTATTGGCGTGATGCGCGGCCTGGCTTTTGCGCCGCAGTTCTTCCGTACTTTCTCCGGCGCCGTCGGGCAGCCAGCCGGGCGGCCGGATCACGTGATTGATCGCGATCCACGGGCTCTTCGCCTTCACCACATCTCGCACCAGGGTGGCCCAGTGCTCGAACTCGACGACGAACGGATTACGCGACGTGGTCGGCGTAACGAGACCATAGCGGCAAGGTTCGTCAGCGCGTTCCTCTATGTAGGTGCCGAACAGCCGGTCAAAAACAATCAGCACGCCGCCGAAATTCGCATCCAGGTAATCGACATTCGACGCGTGATGCACCCGGTGCGAGGACGGCGTATTGAACACATATTCGAGCCAGCCCAGCTTCGGGATCCACGTGGTATGCAGCCAGAACTGATACATGAGGTTGATAGAGAGCGTCAGCAAAACGAGTTCGGGACGCACCCCGAGCCAGACGAGCGGCGCAAAGAAAATCGCCGAGCCCGACAGCTTGCCCGTGACGCCAAGGCGGTACGCGGTAGAAAGCGTCAACTGATTCGGCGAATGGTGCACGGCATGGGTGGCCCAGAAGAAGCGAATGCGGTGCGACGCGCGGTGATACCAGTAGTAGCAGAATTCCTGGCCGATGAAGAGCGCCAGCACCATCAGCGCACTATTGAGTTCGACCGTGAAGAGGCGATGCTCCCAGACCAACGCAAACACAGGCGCGGCGAGCGAGAGCGGCAAAAGCGCGAGCAGCTTGCGCCCGGCCACATCGGCGAGCGAGAGCCATACTTCATGCCACGCAAATGGCGTGGCTGTACTGCGATTTTTCCGGCTGAGCCAGAGCGCTTCGACTAGTGATACGGCGATGATGAAAGCCGTGACGTAAAGCGCGAATATTCCAGATTGTTCCATGACGATGCCGTGGCGGTAGTGGCAGGGAGGTATCGTCTGCGGTGAAGTGGCGTATCCGTGCATCGCATCCGATACGGACAGATTACCGATGGGCGCCGCAACAGGCTACGCCGAAGTTATTTCAGCGCATGTCATGGGGCGCCTCTCGACACGAAAAGCGAGGCTTGCGCGATCTGATCAGCAAGATGGCCGAGCGGGGACCGAATGCCCCGCGTTTTCCAGAACATCCGAAGTTTGAGACAATGCCGCGAAGGAGCGGCGACGCTCGTGTCAAAGGAATCGAGATTATCCGCATGCAAACCCGCACCCAACACGCCTATTTCCCCCACGTCGACGGCCTGCGCGCAGTCGCTGTACTGGCGGTGGTGTTTTACCACCTGCATTCAGCGTGGGCGCCAGGCGGATTTGCCGGCGTCGACATCTTCTTCGTGATCTCCGGCTTTATCGTCAGTGCGTCCGTCAGCACGCTTGATCGGTCGCCCATCTGGAAGTTTCTGCCTTTCTTTTACGCGCGCCGTATCCAGCGAATCGCGCCCGCGCTGATGGTATGCCTGCTCGCCACAAACCTGGCTGCGGCGCTTCTGATCCCAATGTCGTGGCTAAGCGGCGCGAATCAGCAAACCGGCATCTACGCGTTCTTTGGCTTGAGCAACCTCATCCTTGCCCGAACCAACAACGACTATTTCTCGCCCGTGGCCGAGTTCAATCCATACATGCACACGTGGTCGCTCAGTGTCGAAGAGCAGTTTTACTTCGCGTTCCCGTTCATGTTCTTTGCGTGGACCTTCGCCGGCAAGTGGCGGCGCTTCACCGTCGTACTGTTTGGCGCCGTACTGCTCGCCTCGCTCGGCTACTCGGCGTGGATGGGCAACACAGACAAGACCACAGCTTTTTACATGATCACGAGCCGGTTCTGGCAACTTGCCGCAGGCGTCCTGCTGTTTCAGGCAATGAACCTGACGGGGCGCCGGTTCGACGTCGCCGATCAGCCGTCGCCGCGTTGGCACACCTGGGGCGCGATGGCATCCATCGGGCTCATTGCGTTCTCGTTTGCGCAATCCAGGCCGGACCGCTTTCCGTTCCCGGGTGCGCTGCCCGCGGTTGCCGGGGCCATGGGTCTGCTGTTCTTCCTGCACGGCAAGAGCCGCACCAATCCGATCATGCGGGTACTCGCGGCGCGCCCGGTCCTATTCATCGGGCGCATTTCGTACTCGCTGTATCTGTGGCACTGGCCAGTCTTCGTCATCTTCCGATGGACCATCGGGCTAGACCGCGGCTCATATCGAATGGGCGCGCTCGCGATTGCGTTCGTGCTTGCTGTACTGTCGTATTACTTCGTGGAAAAACCGTTCCGCAACCTGAAATCCGTCAGGATGGTGCCTCGAACCGCAGTCGTGACCACTGGCTTCGCATTGATAGGCATGTGTGCGTGGTTTGCAACGCAGATCAACGCGGCGCAGCCGAAAATTTCCTTGAGCACCGTCGTACAACATGCCTCCGACTGGTATCCGGATGGTGGTGTTGATATCGATCCGTCTCATTCCGGCTGCTCGATCAGAACGGGGAACGCACCGGTGGGGACAAGCAACGCGATTACCTTCAGCCGGCAGAACTGTGGGCCGGCGACCGGCACGCCGCGCATCTACGCGATCGGTGATTCCCACTCCACCGCGTATGTCGGCATGTACAAGGAGTACGTGATGAGGACCGGGGCGAGCGTGACAGTGTATGTCAACGGCGGGTGTCCGTTCATGAGCCTGCAGCCCTGGCGCGAGACGTCGGAGCCGTGTCGTACCAATTCGTCGGCAGCAGTCACCGACATGCTCGCCAGGATCGAACCCGGCGATGTCGTGTTCTTGCCGTCGCTGCGCATGCCGCGCTTCGTCGATCAGTATTACGTCTTTCCGGAGAACGAGGCGCTGGATCTGATTTTTGGCGACGCGGCAATCAAGGCGCGCGCTCAGGCAGTCATCGACGGTGAGAAAGTATTAAAGCGCTTGAGCGGCCAAGGTGCAGTCATCGTGATCGAAGCACCCAAGCCGATTTTCAAGGCGCCCATGTACCGCTGCGCCGAGCCGTATAACCGGTCGCTGCCTATCTGTCGCTCCGGCACGGCGATGAGTCGCCCAGAGTTGGCGAGCCTGCGCAAGCCGATCGTCGATTCATTGCAACAGCTTGCGGCCGCCGTGCCCAACACACGCGTGTGGGACCCGTTTCCAATTTTATGTCCGCCGGCCACGCAATGCAGCGGATACTCGTCTGGCCATCCACTTTTCTTCGACAGCGACCATATCAGCGGATATGGAGCCCGCCTCGTCTATCCGGCATTCGAAGCGTTCGTGAGGAATGCTGCGGCTACTGCCACGCAATGACAATTTGAAGGCCTTCGGACGGCAGTCGCGCCGGTAGCGTTCGAGCCATCTGGAGGGCCAGCATCGCGTTGAAAGCGGTCAACGCATTGGCAGCGAGCCCGGCTGCTCTTCTTGCCGATCGCCGTGTCGAACCCGGCGGTGCCGAGCGCAGGTTGTTTGCC
This sequence comes from Paraburkholderia suaedae, assembly GCF_040812055.1. Lineage (NCBI taxonomy): Bacteria > Pseudomonadati > Pseudomonadota > Betaproteobacteria > Burkholderiales > Burkholderiaceae > Paraburkholderia > Paraburkholderia suaedae. Next base: position 23,849 of record NZ_JBFOAH010000039.1, read on the forward strand.
ACAACCCGACGGCTATTTGGAAATCAAGGCCGAGCCCCGTCTCCCGTGGATCAGGATGCGCCGCTGTAAATCGACCATCGGCATTTCCCCTGGAGATTCACATTGACGCCTCGAACGCCGCGCCCGGTCGTCGAGTACTTTGCGCGCGGTTCGCATCACATGACGGCGCCTCGCAGCCATGGCACGAACTCACGCTCGCCTATCCCATTCTGCTCGCTGCAGGCCGCGCGCGCCGTCGGCAGATGTTCGGCACCGCAGATCTCCGGCGTTTCAGAGAGGATCGCGCTGCCGCCATTGCGCACGAGCAGATCGACGGCGGCGCCGAGCGCAGGGTTCGCCGTGATCCCCGAATAACCATCCGAGCCGCCGCACTGCAGTCCGACGGTCAAGCGCGCTGCCGGGACTTCGAACAGTTCACGCTGGCAATCGCGCCGATATAGTTTCGCGTGCCGACCCGGCCGTTCGAACGGACAAAACCGCGAAACGTCTGCGAACGAGCGGCTTCTGTGACCCGCCTTTGCGTATCGCCGTGCAAATGTTCGTCGCGGTGATGCTCCGACATGCCGACGTTGTGCACATGCACGTGCTCCCCCACCGTGATGTCTTGCAAAGCCACGCCGATAGTCTGCCGGTATTTGGTGACGGGCGTGCCGCGAGCGATATTCCGGATTGCGATCTTGTGCCCCGCGGGCACATCCGTCAGGACACGCAGGATACGGCCGTGCAATTCGATTTGCGCATCGCTCGAGCGCGCCTGAAGCGCCACGGCCACGTTGTCCTCATCGTGAAGAATCACGACACTCTGGTCTTTCATGATGACTGAGCCCCCTGTGCAGCCGGTGCAATACCGTGCCTCGCGAGCATGCTGTGCAGACGCGGCTGGCTAATCGGCTGAGGTAGCGACAGCGAATTCGCCAGATCGATCAGCGGCGAGGTGCGCCGCTCCACTTTAGCGACGTGGTTCTGCGCAATATCCGCGATCCGGTGATCCAGCCAGGGATTGAGAAACCGTTCGCGAGCGCTGTCGATATAGCGCACCGCCTGGCTGCGACAGTCCATTGCGGTGAACACGGGCAAAACCTCTTCGTGCCAGACAGTCTCGATTCCATCCCGCAGTCGCGCGTCGTTCATCATATCGATGACCGTTTCGTTAGGACGACGATGTTCTTGTAACCACTGGTCGGCAAGCCAGGTATGGCCCAGATTGAGGAAGAACAGTTTCAACTGCTCATAGCGGCGCAAATCGTCCGTCAGCACGATTGCCTCGTGCGTGCAGGGCATGTCCATTCCCGCCTGGCGCTCGATCGCCCATAGCGCATACGGCTCCGCGATCGCACCGACCGGATGGAGCGGCGCGGACACGATGCGGTCCACCAAAAAATTCACCCACATGCAGCGCCGGCTGAGATATTCGACGAACGGCGCCGGTGCCGCCCAGTGTCGGGCAAGACCGACTACGACGTCACGCAGCGTAACGCCGTTATTCGCAACGAGTTCACACGGAAAAATCGACAACCCCGCATCGGGCCGCTCGGGCCATCTTGCGTGAAGCAGCGCCAGCAGTTTCGCAGGATAGCTGCGCGGTACACGCTCTGCGTCAATGAGTAACTTCGCCGAATCGCGTTCGTCGAGCCGATATCCTGTGTCGCCGTTGCGGCTTGCGAGCAGCGTCGTCTCCCGCTTGTGAAATTCCGGATCCGAAAACGTGACCTGTCCGGGCACGATCGAAATCAGCGTGTATTTGCCACCGTGTGCAACAAAGCCGAAGCCGCGGTTCATTGCGTCGATGTTGCCGGTCGCGTCGAAGACCGCATCGAAGAACTCGCCGTCTGTCACCGACGCGAGGTTCGAGACATCGTCAGCGCCGACCGCCACGGCGGCGTTCACGCCCAGATGAGTTTCGCAAAACGTAGGCGGTCCGCGCGCGTATCGAGACATGTGACGATGGCGCCGCGCAGCTTCGCGAAGATCAACGCAGCCATGCCGATCGGGCCCGCGCCGACCACCAGTACGCGCTGACCGGCGAGCACATCCGCGCGCCGCACGGCATGCGCCCCGATTGCGAGGAATTCGAGCATCGCGGCCTGGTCGAGCGTCACGCCTTCGGCCTTATGCACGAATTGCGCGGGTACGCTCAGATATTCGCTTAGCGCGCCGTCGCAATGCACGCCGAGCACCTTGATATTGACGCAACAGTTGGTTTTGCCCTGGCGACACGCGACGCATTGACCGCACGACAGATAGGGCATGACGTACACGCTGTCGCCGGCAGTCAGGCCCGAATCGCTTTCGGCATCCGCGACGATCGCGGACAGTTCGTGTCCCATCACGCGCGGATACTCCAGATAGGGCTGATTGCCCGTGATAATGTGCAGGTCGGTGCCGCAAATCCCGACGCGGCTCACGCGCAATAGCACTTCGCCTGCGGCGCGCACCGGCACCTCGCGTTGTTGGGCGCGCAGAACGCCGGGGGATTCACAAATCACGCTAAGCATGGTGATGTCCTTTTGATCAGGTTAGTCTTGTACGGCTGGCTGCGGCGCCGATACGATAAAAACGGCAGGCGTCGCCGCCGAATATGTCGTCGAGCGCCGTGCCCTCCCTGTGATTGGGGTCGAGGTCCGGCTGCAGGTCTTCAGGCCCGAAATCGCGGTAAATCGGCGCGCGTTCCGCAGGCGACCAGTCGCCCGTACGCAAGCCGATCTGCCCATAGTGCCGGTGAGCGTCGATGCGCCGCATCACGCGGACTGATACCGGGGCATCGCCCACAAATATGCGTCTGGAATGCGCTGGCGTCCAATTCTGTCAAGGTTTGTTAATCCTCACCTATCGCATATTAAATTGGTTGACCTAACTGACGGTGAATGTTCAGGTAACGGGTTTGGCAGCTAACGCTGCGTCGCTGGTCTTTTTCAGGGAGCAGGGAGTGGCAGAGTTCGAACCATTACACCAGCGTGTCACGGGACGACAGACGTATTTTCTCGAGGTGCCCGGCACGTCAACTGCGGCGGCGCTGTCCGTCGTGTCGTTCAAGGCGACCGAAAAAATGGGCGCACCGACTGAAGTGTGTATCGAGTTGACCCACCCGCAGCAGCTTGCGCGCACCGATTACCTCAACGTGGACGCCTGCTTTTCGATGGTGGCCGACGATGGCGCCGTGAAGAAGTTTTCCGGGTACATCGAACGCTTCTCGACGGTGCAGACCACGAAGGACTATGTCAGGTACGAGATCACCCTGAAATCGCATTTCGGACGGCTCCAGACCGTCACGAACACGGCCGTCTATCAGCGCCTCACGATACCGCAGATCATCCAGAAGATTCTGCGCCGGCACGGCATCCAGGATCACCAGGTATCGTTCCGGCTGCGCGGCCAGTATCCGGTTCTTCTGTGGCGCTTCCAGCACCAGATGACGGACTTTGATTACGTCCACATGCTGCTGGAGAAGGCCGGAATCTACTCCTTTGTCGTTGAGACGGAGTACGGCGACCAGATCGTTTTCGCCGACGACGTCGATCACTACCTCTACGACGATCCGCAACGGATCGTGCCGTACCGCGAAGCGGCCGGTCTCGAAGCGGGCGGCGTCGAGGCGGTGACGGCGATCAAAACCCATACCCAGACGGTGCCGCAGTCGTTCACGGTCGCGGACTACAACCCTGAGTCAGCATGGGAGAGATACCGGGATTCCGCCAACGTGGCGCCTGGCGATGCCACGACCTACGGTCAGCCCTACATTTACGGCACGCATCACCTGGACCAGGCGGGGGCGCGATGGGAGGCGCAGCTTCGGCATGAGGCGGTCATCGCACGACAGGTCATCTACGGGGGCGAGAGCAACGTGCTGGCGTTGCAGTGCGGGTATGTGCTGGAGACGGATATTGTCCTGCCCGATGCGCCGAAAGGCATGGTCATCATCGAGGTCACGCACAGCGGCGCGCGTGACCGGCCCTATTCGAACAGCTTCAAGGCGATTCCTGCCGACCGGCGTTTCCGGCTCCAGCTCGAACCGGAAAACTGGGCTCGCATTGCCGGCACGCTCTCGGCCCGCATTTGCAGCCCGGACAAATACCCCTATGGCTACCTGAATGCCGCCGGCTATTACACCGTCCGTCTGGATGCGGATTTCGGCAACTGGCCCAATGGTGGCGAAAGCGTGCCGCTGCGTCTGGCAAAACCGTTTGCGGGCAAGCTGCAGACCGGCATGCACTTCGTGGCGCTGGATAATGACGAAGCCGTGATTTCCTTCCGGGACGGCGACCCGGACAAGCCGGAGATTGTCGCGTTCCATCACCATAGCCAGGCGCGCGACCTGGTGACAAATGATCGCCGCTGGCTCTCGCGCAACGTAATCCGCACGCAGAAGAACAACAAGCTGCGCTTCGAGGACTGGGCAGGCCAGGAAGGTGCCAAGCTCAGCACGGATCATTCGGGAAAGTCGCAACTGAATCTCGGCTACCTGGTGAACCAGAAGCTGGAATACAGGGGCGAAGGCTCGGAGCTTCGCACGTCGGGTTATGGCGTGAACCGCGCGGGCAAGGGCATGATGGTTACGGCCTACGACCGTCCAGGCGCGACCGGCCAGCAACTGGACATGCAGGAAACCATCGCGCAGCTTGAAAGCGCGCTGGCGACCGCGAAGGCGCTCGCCGCATCCGCCAGCAGCGCGAAGGCGGAGCCTGCCGACACCGACGCGCAGCAGCAGATCAGGGACGATCTGGATGGCCTGAAGAAGCCGGGCTTGCTGATGAGCACCCCGGCGTCAGCCGCTGTTGTCGCGGGCGGCGGCATACAGTTCGCAGCGCAGGGCGATATGTCGGCAGTCGCCGGGAAGAACGCAGACTGGAGCGTGCTGAAGCGCTTCACTGTGGCGGCGGGTGAAGTCATTTCGTTGTTCGCGCAGAAATTGGGCATCAAGGTTATTGCGGCCAAAGGTCCGGTCGAATTTCAGGCCCAGGGCGGCGCCATGTCGTTTATCGCCGACAAGGACGTGGATGTTGCCAGCGTCAATGGCAAGGTCAACCTCGCGGCGGCAAAGGAAATCATTCTCGAATGCAACGGTGCGTTTATCCACATGAAGGACGGCAGCATTACGCTTGGCGGCCCCGGCGATCTGTTCATCAAGACGATTACGATCCAGAAGAAGGGCAAGGCACAGATGGAACTGACTGCTCCGTCGTTTACGCCTAAGCTGGTGCCGTTCACATTCGCGTGCGACGCGTGGCGCCGTCCAACTAGTTCTCCCGCAACGGCATCATCTCCGCTGGCGCCCCAAGCCTCCGATTGGAATCAACTAGGCAATCCTGCAACGACTGGCGCCGAGCCCACTGCACCCATCGCGAGGAGTTCAACTGCGACGAGCTCAACCGCGACGACGCCCGGCGCCGAATCGGCTACGCCAGCGAACTCGCCTGACTTGCCAACGGCGGATCATGATTCGGCCCATGCGCCGAAACGGCCGCTCCTGGATGATCCAAGTACGCCTACAAAGCTGGCAACGCCGGTCGCCTGCGAGTGGCACACTCCGGCGATTATCAAGGAATGCACGGATACGACAGAAACCGGATCGTATTATGGGTGCGATGAAAAAAAGCAGCCGTGGCCGCTGCCGGGCCCGCTTGGAGATCGAGCGTTGAGCGGTTTCGGGTTCGATACGGGATTCCAACTTTCATACGACGACCTGAGCAAAACAGTCTATGCGACAGTACGGATTAAGATTGTCCCCGTCGATCTTTTCCAGTGCGACCCAGCCGGCAAGCCGTTACCCGGCCCTGATGGGAAACCGCAATCCATACCCTATGATCACGATGTGCACTGGCAAGTAGCGGGTAACGGCGTCGACAACCCGTTGAATGGCGTCGTCCTGAAGTACCGCGATGGAACTGGATCAGACTTCGATGTTGCGACAAGGAAATCGCACATCGAATCCGTACTGAACGGACACAAGAGCAAACTGATCCTGAATGGCTGCTCAAAAAATGCCGCTTGTGGATGCCGTGTGTCTGTTGTGTTCAGGGTGGAATTGCTTTTGAGCATCAAGAACGCACCAGTCGGGGACGGGAAGAAAATTCACAAGCCGATCAACCTGTTTCCGCGAACTCATCGTGCCGATGGTGGCTCGTGGGGAGAAGTGAACATGTACCGCGCGAAACAACGGGACGAAAGTTTATGGCAAGACATGCCCTATGAAACCAACGTGATTGCACATGAATGCGGTCACCTGTTTAACTATCCTGACGAATACTGGCAGAGTGGCGGTTGGGTGCACAAGCAGTACATCAACAATCAGCAGCTCGATTTTGCCTTGGGAGCTAGCAATAAAGACAAAGAAACATGGCAGATTTTTTCAGAAGATAACCTTATGGGCTATGGCGCCAACAACCGCGTTCACACAGGCGACAAGGCCGTCCCGAGTGCAACCGTACATCCGTACTATCTGGAATACGTCAGGCGACATTTCTGCGACCTAACAGGTGAGCACCCGCAATATTTGGATAATGACAGATCCAAGCCTGTGTGGCGGAAATGGAGGATCGGCTATGAAGCATAATCATGTAGCGGGCGATATTTGTTTTGTGGCGATCAGATTGTGTTTATTCATTTGTCTTTTATGCGGGGGATTCGCCATGTCGGGAAACGCGCTTGCGGGTGGCAGTGAAATCAATGAAGATGCGTTTGCCGTTACCAGTACGATAGATCACCAATATGGAATTAACAGCGTCGGCGTATATCCTTCTACGGGAAAAATCCGCCTTGGGCTATCAGACACGTTCGGAATGGATTTTGTTGGCGCCGGCATCCTGGATTCCCAACTTTCACCGGATGACCTGAAGCTGGCGAAGGACATTCATCATCAGCTATGCCAAGCCGCGGTGGAAAAGCCGCCGACTGAGCTTCAGGTCGATCCGATGATGAATTTTAGTTTGCGCTGCGTTACAGATGGGAAAACAGAGGCATACCAGGGTCGCTTAGGTGAATTGCCTAAAAAACTAGCCTTTCTCCTGGATGATTTTCGCAAAAATTCGTTAAAGAGATATGCGAACAGTGGTCGTGTAATAGTCAAGTATGATGCAGCTGTTTCTGACGTTCAACGGCAGAAAGACAAATTTCTTGTGTCCATTAAATTTACCAATAGTGGGCGGTACCCGATCCGAATGGCAACGCCGGACCAATGGAACAAGCGTGGCGGCGAACGGCTTGATATCAGCGGGTTCCATACAGGCGGGAATGCACAGTGGCGCACCGATCTAGCAGGGCTTCCCGTCCTAAACAAGGGTGACTATCCCGTTGAAATCATCGCATTACCCATGGATAAATCCATTACGATGGTCACCATACCCGAGGGTGGTACCGTGACGTATAAGTTCCTCGCCACTCCGGCAGGCAAAGTGCCGGCAGGAACCTACGAATTTGGTGCGCTCGTTGCGACGGACATCTACGCAGACGGCGTTTTTCCCGGTATGGGGCGGGTTAATTTCGTTTCCGATCGGACCAAACCAGCGCGCGTCACTTTTGACACTGACTATCCTTCAACACCCGATGAATGGAAGAACTACGAAGCGCACCAGCGGGAGAAGATGTCATCGCAGCCAGTTAGTCCCGGAGCAGCGGTTACCAAACCCGGTTACTACCGCAAAGTATCGGCCAGCGGCGAACGCGGCCAATTTGTCGTGGGCTTGATGAAAGGCGAGCAAACTCCGACGCTTGACCGTCCATTTGACCATTGGGCATGGGACGCCGACCTGGCGCTACCGGCAAGATGCAAGTCCAGTGAACCCTGCCCCAGAGAAGGGCGTTGGGTAGCCCGAACCATGACGATGGGTTCAGCAGACGCAGACGTAACGCATCCCGAATTCGAACGCCGTATGCGTGCAGGTGAGATAGCTCCGGATCTCAGCACTTTGGGCGGTATGGTGCCGTACCACTACTGGCAGTGGCTTGGCGTATGAGCGCTGCAGAGTCCTTTTGCAGAAGCCTGTTCGTCGTGTACAACCGGGAGCACGTAAAGGCGGCAGATGATATCGAAGTCGGTCTTGCAGATCTGGACCCGGTGCCGCGTTCCGCTGATCTTTGATGATGCTCTATTGCCCCGGCTACCGCCTGCGCCGCAGGAACTGCCAATCAACCTGTTATCTGGCGCCTCAACCCCTTCAAAGCGAGAGGCAAAGTCTAAAACGGATGCGAATCGACACGCGCCTTAGGCATTTGCTCGCTGATTTGCTCCTTGATCGCCTGGAGCGTGACCGGTCCATTTGAATCACGGCAATGGTAACCATAGTTCGATTCGACTCGTGATAAGTGAAGTCATTGGACACGTCGTGAGATGACGCTGCCGCGCTGCCATGACCAGCGTGACAACACCGCGCAACGGGGTGGATCACGCCGCGGCTACCTCCCGGCACCTAAAAATCAGCGACCTTGCCCCATGCCGAATCGTCGAATCGACCGGGCCGATACGGTAGGGGATCGACGATCGGTTCGGCACCGGTCGCAAGGTCCGCGATCAGCTGTCCCGCGCCGGGGCCGATGCCAAAACCGTGTCCGGAAAAGCCGGCTGCCAGGATCAATCCCGGCATGCCCGGCACTTCGCCAATACCGGGAACACCGTCCGGCGTGCTGTCGACGAAGCCGGCCCACGCGTGCGTAATCTTTGCCTCGCGAAGGTCGGGCAGCAGTTCGACGGCGCGGCGATGGGTTTCTTTCACCGCCGCGGGATCGGGCTTCGGATCGAGAATGCGCACGCGCTCCATCGGAGTCGGCGCATCGAGCCGCCACCGCTTCAGCGTTTCGTGGCCGCCGCGAATACCTTCCAGGCCTCCCGGAAGAAGGTTGCGCCAGCGCTTGGCGAACATGGGCACGAAGTGCGGGGCGAACCGCACGAACTGTGGCGTCACGTCTACGCGCGCGCGAACGATCCGGTGGTAGGGCGTCGAATCCCACGTGCCCGCGAGGTACGCCGCGCTGTCGTCGGTAAAGACGTTATCGCTCCGGCATTGCGGGACCGGGCCGAGCAGCACCTCTGCCGGTAGCGAAGCGGACGGCTTGAAGTTGGCGTCGGCGCGCAGGGGGACGAGGCCGCGCTTCGTCGGTTTGTCGCAAGCGGCCGCGCAAAACACGAAACGCACGCGAACACGAGTTGCGGGCTTTTGCCGCCCAGCTCGAGCGTTACCGGCTTGGTGCCGCTTTCGGCGCACGCGGCCATGATTGCCGCGCCCGTGCGGGTGGAGCCGGTGAACGTCACCTTGCCGATGCGCGGATGCCGCACGAGCGCGTCGCCCGTGGTGCGGCCGTCGCCCTGCACGACGTTGAAGATGCCCGCCGGCACGCCCGCTGCCACCGCGAGCTCGGCCAGGCGCAGTGCCGAAAACGGCGTCATCTCCGAAGGCTTGAGCACGACCGCGTTGCCCGCCGCCAGCGCGGGCGCGATCTTCCACGACGCCATTACCAGCGGAAAATTCCATGGCGCAATCGCGGCGATCACGCCATACGGCTCGGCGATCGTCATGCCTAGATGGTGGTGATCGGTCGCCGCCACGTCCCCGCCGATCTTGTCCGCGAACTCGGCGTAAAAGCGGATGCCCTCGGCCGTGAACGGCACGTCCCAAGCGAACGCATCACGGACCGGGCGGGTCGAGCCGAGCGCTTCGAGCGGGGCGAGCGTTTCAGCGTCGGCGGCAACCAGGTCCGCGAAGCGGCGCAGGATGCCGGTGCGCTCGCGCGGCGCCATGCTGGCCCAGCCGCTCGTCTTGAACGCGGCCCACGCGTTCTCTACGGCACGCTCGATCATCGCGGCATCGGCGAGCGGCACCGTGGCATAGACGACGCCATCGGACGGCCGCGCCACGTCGATCCGCTGAGTACCTTCTTCGATATAGCGCCCGCCGATGAAGTGTCCCCCGCGCACCACGACCTTGCCCGGATCGAAACTGTCCATTTGAGTCTCCCGTTCCCTTGATTCATGCTGTGAATGTCGAAGAAAAATCATATGCCCCGCGGGTCCGCATATGTCGCTGACAAAAAGCGCGATTCAGCAGATCGCACGGGTTTTGAATGTCGCAACAGCACGTTTTGCATCGAATTTGCGCGAGCTCAGTCAAGGTCGTAGACAACGCCGCAACGTGATGCGAGAGTGGCGGCGTGATTTTTTGCAAGGAGGCCGGCATGTCCGACCCAACAGAAACCCGCACGGAGAAGCTCGCGTTCTCATATCGGCCCTTTACCGACAACGACCTCGCCGCGGCTCATGCGCTATCGAGCCAGATCAACTGGCCGCATCGCGTGGATGATTGGCGCTTCGTCGCGCGGGCCGGCGAGGGGTTCGTCGCCGAGGACGCAAGCGGTGTCGTCGGCACAGCGCTGTGCTGGAAATACGGAGTCGACCACGCTTCGCTCGGCATGGTGATCGTGTCGCCTGAACGCCAGGGGTACGGCATCGGGCGCAAGCTGATGGAACTGCTGCTGGAAGCACTGGGCGACAGAACCACGCTGCTTCACGCCACCGTCGCCGGCAAGCCGCTGTATGAAAAACTTGGCTTTGCGCAGATCGGTACGATCAATCAGCACCAGGGCGCCGCGTTTCAGCCACCGCTGGTTTCGCTGCCGCCGGGCGAACGTCTGCGCCCGCTCGGGGCGAACGACACCCCGCAGCTGATCGAGCTGGCCTCGCGTGCGAGCGGCGTCGATCGCAGTGCGCTGCTGCCGTCGCTGCTGGAACTGTCCGACGGCATCGCGCTCGATCGCGACGGCGAGCTGCTCGGTTTCGCGCTGTTCCGGCGCTTCGGACGCGGCTACGTGATCGGACCGGTGGTCGCGCCCGACTCCGAGGATTCGAGCCGCGCAAAAGCCCTCGTCAGCCATTGGCTTGCGCGCAATGAGGGAGTATTCGTGCGCATCGATACGCCGGGCGAAAGCCCATTTTCCGAATGGCTCGATGGGCTCTGCCTCATGCGCGTCGATACGGTGGCGAAGATGGCGCGCAACGGCTCCCTGCGCGCCGACGACGACGTGAGGCAATTCGCGATCATCAATCAGGCGCTCTGCTAACGCTATGACGTTTCTCTACAAGGCCGATCCGGCGCGCGGCGAACAATGGGCGCGACTCTTTGCGCACAAAGCGCCGGACATCGAGTTTCGGCTGTGGCCTGACATCGGCGACCCGGCTTCGATTCGCTACCTTGCTGCCTGGCAGCCACCCGAAGACCTGGCGCGCACCTTGCCCAATCTGGAAGTGGTGTTTTCCGTCGGCGCAGGCATCGATCAGTTCGATCTGTCGCGGGTGCCGCAACATTTGCCAGTCGTGCGCATGATCGAGCCGGGCATCGTCGAGGGGATGGTTGAATATGTGACCCAGGCGGTGCTCACGATCCACCGCGATCTGTTCGATTACGCGCAGTACCAGGCGGCACGCGAGTGGCGCGAGATGCCGGTGCGCGCGGCCGCCTCGCGGCGCATCGGCGTGCTTGGGCTGGGCGTGCTCGGCACCGCCGTGCTCGAACGCTTGCGACTCTTCGGCTTTCCATGCGCGGGCTGGAGCCGCAAACCGCGCACGCTCGATGGCATCGATTGCTATGCGGGAAGCGAAGCGCTCACCGCGTTCCTCGCCCGTACGGATGTGCTCGTCTGCCTGCTGCCGCTCACCGAGGCGACGCGCGGACTCCTGAACGCAAAGCTCTTCGCTGCGTTGCCGCGAGGCGCGTCGCTCGTGAATGTCGGGCGCGGAGCGCATCTGAACCAGGACGATCTGCTCGCCGCGCTTGCGAGCGGCCAGCTTAACAACGCAATTCTCGACGTCACCGATCCCGAGCCGTTGCCTGCCACGCATGCGCTGTGGGGGCATCCGCGCGTGCGCATCACGCCGCACATCGCGAGCGCGACGCGGCCCGACACCGCGGTCGACGTGGTCCCCGACAACCTCCGCCGCCATTGCGCCGGCGAGCCGCTTCTGGGTGCAATCGACCGCAGCCGCGGCTATTAGATGCGCGTGGACGCTCGCAGCAGAATATGCTGCGAGCGCATCATAAAACGCGGCATCCGCGCTTTTACAGCGATGTTTTGACGGCACGTCCACATGCGCTCACTCGGTATGATGGATTCCTTCACAGCCCGCCTTGATACGGAACCCACCATGCCGATTCAATCACTCATCGACGCTGACCGCAGGCATCTGATCCACCCGGTAGTCAGTTATCGCGCGCACGAAGCGCGTGGCGTAACCATCCTCGATTCTGCGCATGGCGTCTTTCTGCGTGATATTCAGGGCAACGAACTGCTCGATGCGTTCTCAGGCCTGTGGTGCGTGAACGTCGGTTACGGGCAGGAAAGCATTGTGAAAGCCGCCAACGAGCAGATGGCGCGGCTGCCCTATGCCACCGGATACTTCCACTTCGGCTCCAGGCCTGCAATTGAGTTGGCCGCGCAGCTCGTCGAATTGTCGCCGGCTTCGTTGCAGCACGTGTATTTCACGCTCGGCGGCTCCGACGCCGTCGATTCCGCGCTGCGCTTCATCACGCATTACTTCAATGCGACAGGCCGTGCCTCGAAGAAGCACATCATCGCGCTCGAACGCGGCTATCACGGCTCGTCGTCGATCGGTGCGGGGTTGACTGCGCTGCCGGTGTTCCATCGGAACTTCGACATGCCGCTGCCGAATCAGCATCACATCGCGTCGCCCTATGCGTACCGCAATACGTTCAAGGATGACGCCGCGCTGATCGCCGCGTCGGTCGCCGCACTGGAAGCGAAGGTTGCAGCACTCGGCGCCGGGAACGTCGCGGCGTTCTTCTGCGAGCCGATCCAGGGCTCCGGCGGGGTAATCGTGCCGCCCGTCGGCTGGCTCAAGGCAATGCGCGAAACGTGCCGCAAGCTCGACATTCTGTTCGTTGCCGACGAGGTCATCACCGGGTTTGGGCGAACCGGCCCGTTGTTCGCGTGCCAGGCCGAAGACGTCGAGCCCGACCTGATGACAGTCGCCAAAGGGCTCACCGCCGGCTATGCGCCGATGGGCGCCGTGCTCATGTCCGATGCCGTGTATCAGGGCATCGCGGATGGCGGCGATGCGTCGGCGGCGATCGGCCACGGCCACACTTATTCGGCACATCCGGTGAGCGCCGCGATCGGCCTGGAAGTGATACGGCTCTATCACGAAGGCGGCCTGCTCGCGAACGGTGTCGCACAGGCGCCGCGCTTCGCACAGGGGCTCGACGCGCTGCTCGCGCATCCGCTCGTCGGCGATTCGCGTCACCGGGGGCTGCTCGGCGCCCTCGAACTGGTGTCGGACAAGGGGACGAAGCAGGGCTTCGATCCGTCGCTTGGCCTGCCGGACCGGATCGCTGCTGCCGCCTATCAGAACCGCCTGGTGTTCCGCGCGTTCGGCGACAACGTGCTTGGCTTTGCACCTGCGCTTTGCTACTCGGAAAGCGATTTCGAGCTGATGTTCGAGCGGCTCGAGAGAACGCTCGACGACGTGCTCGCGCAACCCGACGTGCGTGCCGCTTTGCGAGCCCGTCCCGAGGCCGCGACCCGCGCGGTTGCGTGATAAGATCGGCAACAACTTCAAATGCGGCATAGAGACCATCACCATGAGCACTGGCTGCAAGCTCGATCGCCTCGATCTACGGATACTTTCGCAATTGCAAAAGAGCGGCCGTATCACGAACGTCGAGCTTGCCGACGCGGTGGGCCTATCGCCGAGTCCGTGCCTGATTCGGGTGAAGCGGCTGGAGCAAGCGGGTTATATCGTTGGATATGGCGCGCGGATCCAGCTGGAAAAACTCGGCGACGTGCAGGTGGTGTTCACCGAAGTGACATTGACGGACCATCATCGCGAGGACTTCATCGAGTTTGTGGCGGCAATCCGCAATGTCGACGAAATTGTCGGATGCCATCTGGTGAGCGGCGGATACGATTACCTGCTCAAGTTCGTGACGCGCAGCGTCAGTCATTATCAGAACATTATCGAACAACTGCTCGAACGCAATATTGGCATCGAGAAGTACTTCAGCTACGTGGTCATTAAGTCGCCGTTCGTGAAGACGCACTACCCGCTCGAAACGCTCTTTTCGCACAGCGATCGGTAAGGCGTAAAGTTCCGGCCACTGGCGCTGCCCTTGCGATAACCCCCGTCAATCCTCACAGACCATGCGAGCCGCGCGGCCATACCATGCGTTAGTCTTACGGAAACGGAGCGCAAATCGCCGCGCCTCGGCAGCCCATTCGCGACGAGCCATGACTTTGCGCCGATCCATAGTGATGCTAATCAAAAGCATGAACCGGACTTTGTTGAAATTGATCTCTAACGACTTGAAGCGGAGACTCGCATGAATCGCAAACCATACCGTATTGCAGTGATTCCCGGCGACGGCATCGGCAAGGAAGTCATGCCCGAAGCGCTGCGCGCGCTCGACGCCGTCAGCCAGCGTTTCGGCATCGGCCTCGAATACACGCATATCGAATGGGCGAGCTGCGACTACTACGCACAGCACGGCCAGATGATGCCGGACGACTGGAAGGCGCAACTCGCGAACGCCGACGCGATCCTGTTCGGCGCCGTCGGCTGGCCGGACACCGTGCCCGATCACGTCTCGCTGTGGGGCTCGCTGCTGAAGTTTCGCCGCGAGTTCGACCAGTACATCAATCTGCGTCCCGCGCGTCTGTTCGACGGCGTGCCGTCGCCGCTCGCCAATCGCAAGCCGGGCGACATCGACTTCATGATCGTGCGCGAGAACACGGAGGGCGAGTATTCGTCGGTGGGCGGGACGATGTTCGAAGGCACCGAGCGTGAAGTCGTCATGCAGCAGTCGATCTTCACACGCAAGGGCTCCGAGCGCGTGCTGAAGTTCGCGTTCGAGCTCGCACAGCGCCGTGAGAAAAAGATTACGGTGGCGACGAAGAGCAACGGCATTTCGATCAGCATGCCATGGTGGGACGCGCGTGCCGCAGAAGTCGCCGCGCTTTATCCCGACGTGGCATGGGACAAGCAGCACATCGACATCCTGTGCGCGCGCTTCGTGCTGCAGCCGGACCGCTTCGATGTCGTCGTGGCAACGAATCTCTTTGGCGACATCCTGTCGGACCTGGGCCCCGCTTGCACCGGCACGATCGGCATCGCGCCGTCGGGCAATCTGAACCCGGACCGCACGTTCCCATCCCTGTTCGAGCCCGTGCACGGATCGGCGCCGGACATCGCCGGCAAAAACATCGCCAACCCGGTCGCGATGATCTGGTCGGCGGCCATGATGCTCGACTTCCTCGGCAATGGCCAGGGCGCGGAGCGCGAGGCCCACGATGCCATGCTCGCTGCGATCGAAGCCGTGCTGAAGGAAGGGCCGCATACGGGCGACCTGGGCGGGCGCGCAAACACGACGGAAGTAGGCAAGGCAGTTGCCGCACGGCTTGCCTGACATTGCAAAGGAGCTTCTGATGAGCAAGACATATGCACTGAGCGATCTGATCCGCGCCGAAAATTTCATCGACGGCCAATGGGTGGCCGCCGAGAGCGGCAAGCGCTTTGCGGTGACGGACCCGGCAACAGGCGAACGGATCGTCGAGGTGGCCGACAGTGGCCCCGCCGACGCGCGCGCCGCGACGGACGCCGCCGCACGCGCCTTCCCCGCGTGGCGCGATGCGCTGCCAAAGGAGCGCGCGACGGTGCTGCATCGCTGGCACGACCTGATGATCGAGCATGCCGACGAACTCGGCCGACTCATCTCGCTCGAACAGGGCAAGCCGCTGGCGGAAGGGCGCGGCGAAGTGCTGTACGGCGCCTCGTACGTTGCGTGGTTCGCCGCGGAAGCCACGCGCGTCTACGGCGACATCATTCCGAACCAGCAGCGCGGCAAGCGCATGTCGGCGGTGAAAGAGCCCGTGGGTATCGTCGCTGCGATCACGCCCTGGAACTTCCCACTGGCGATGATCGCGCGCAAGATCGCACCCGCGCTTGCGGTGGGCTGCACCGTCGTCGGCAAGCCAGCCGAGGACACACCGCTCACCGCGCTTGCGCTCGTGCTGCTCGCGCACGAGGCCGGCGTGGCGGCGGGTGTGCTGAACCTGATCACGGCATCGCGGGAGAATACCGTGGCCGCCGTGGCTGACTGGCTCGCCGACAGCCGCGTGCACAAAATCACGTTCACCGGCTCGACCGCGGTGGGCAAGTACCTGGCCCGCGGGTCGGCAGACACGCTCAAGAAGCTCTCGCTGGAACTCGGCGGCAATGCGCCGTTCATCGTCTTCGACGACGCCGACCTCGACGCGGCCGCAACCGGTCTTATGGCAGCCAAGTTCCGCAATGGCGGACAGACTTGCGTGTGCCCGAATCGGGTGTACGTGCAATCGGGCGTGTATGAGAAGTTCGCGGATCTGCTAACGACGCGCGTGGCGGCCCTGAAAGTCGCGCCCGCCACCGACCCCGCCGCGCAGATCGGCCCGATGATCAATGCGCGCGCCATCGACAAGATCGCCCATCACGTCGACGACGCCGTGAGTCGTGGCGCGCGGGTACTGACGGGCGGCAGGCGCCTCACGGAACTCGGCCCGAACTACTACGCGCCCACCGTGCTAGCGGACGCAACCAGCCAGATGCAGCTCTGCTGCGAGGAGACGTTCGGGCCGGTGGCGCCGCTTTTTCGCTTCGATACCGAGGACGAAGCCATCGGCGCCGCCAACGACACGCCGTTTGGCCTCGCCGCCTATTTCTATAGCCAGGACGTGCGCCGCATCGACCGTGTCGCGCGACGGCTCGAAGCGGGCATCGTCGGCATCAACGAGGGCGCGCTTGCGAGCGAGGCCGCACCGTTCGGCGGCGTGAAGGAATCGGGTTATGGCCGCGAAGGGTCCAAGTATGGGCTCGACGACTATCTGTCGATCAAATATCTCTGCCAGGGTGGTCTCGAATGAACACGCCCGCCTATCCGATCGAAGTCGCGTTTCCCGATATCTCGATGCACGAACGCAGCGAGACCGGCATTGCCTACCTGCACACGTTCGACTCGGGCGTGCCCGGCGCGCATGTGATGATCAATGCGCTCACGCATGGCAACGAGGTATGCGGCGCGATCGTGGTCGATGCGCTGTTGCGCGCGAAATTGCGGCCGCGTCGCGGGCGTCTTACGCTCGCCTTCGCGAATGTTGCAGCCTACCGGCGATTCGATGCGGCGAAGCCCGACGCCGCGCGCTTCGTCGACGAGGATTTCAACCGCGTGTGGACGCGCGCGGTGCTGGACGATACGATGCGAAGCTCGAGCGAACTGGAAAGAGCCCGCGAGATACGTCCGGTAATCGATTCGGTCGATCTGCTCCTCGACCTGCATTCAATGCATGAAAAAAGCGCGCCGCTCATCGTCGCCGGTCCGCTCGACAAGGGTATCGAACTGTCGTTGAAGCTCGGCACGCCCGCCACCGTGATCTGCGACGAGGGCCACCGCGAAGGCCGCCGCATGCGCGATTACGAAGCGTTCGGAGACCCCGGCAGCGAGAAGAACGCCCTGCTGATCGAATGCGGCCAGCATTGGGAAGCGAGCGCCGTTGCCGTCGCCCGCGACGTCACCGCGCGCTTCCTCGTGCTCTCGGGCGTGGTCGATGCGAAAGACCTGCCGCAACAGTGGTTTGCCCCGCTGCCCGACGAAATGCGCGTTGTGCGGGTCACCGAGGCGGTTGTCGCCGACAGCGTCGACTTCAGGTTTGCGGGCACCTATACCGGTCTCGAAGTGTTCGAGAAGGCGGGCAGCGTAATCGGCTGGTCGAACGGCGAACCGGTGCGCACGCCTTACGATCATTGCGTTCTCGTCATGCCCTCGCTCAGGCAATTGCGCCCGGGGGTGACGGTCGTGCGGCTCGGCAGGATCGACCGCCGCATCGCGGCTTCACACTGATGCCTGATTCGTCGTCTCAGGAACGGCAACGTGAAAACACAGCACGTCAGACGGACTCGAGGACTGGGGCACGGTCGGTTTGCCCGCAACGGTAGGCGGCGAGTTCTGCACGAACTGAACACGCGCACACGCCAACGGTAATAGAGGAGCAGCCGCCGACCGAGCGGGCCTGCCGGTCACGCAAAAATCGGCCGTCGAACGCCGTTGGTTGTGTCCGCGAGCATTTTTACGTACAGGCTCTCGAGCTCCGCAGCTAAAGCATCACTGTCGAAAAGCGGTGACGCGCGCGCCGCGACGACCTTCTCCTTGATGTGTGCCATATAGGCCGGCACGCGAACCAGCGTCAGGACGAGCTTGTAGTACTGTTGTGTCGACTCGCATACCAATTCCGGCAGGTCTGCTGCCGCCAAAAGGCTCGATGCGACACGGCTTGCAAACGATCTCCCTCTTATGGTCACGAAGGGCACGCCAGCCCACAGTGCATCGCTGCCAGTGGTATGTGCGGTGAGCGGATACGAATCGAGGAACAAGTCGCCGGCCCGCAGTCTTGCGAGATGCGCATCCCGGTTCATGATCGGCGCGAACACGATACGCTCGGGACCGATGTGTCGCAGCGCCGCCTCATGCAGGACATTCTGCCGGCCCTCTTCGCTGCGAGCCAGCATCCACAGTACGCTGCCTTCAGTCGCTCGCAGCAGATTGCACCATACGTCGAACATCTGAGGCGTTAGTTTATAAAGTTCGTTAAACGAAGCAAATACGAAACCCTGCTCCGGCAACCCGTACTGCGCGCGTCCTTGAAAGGGACCCGTTGTGCGGGTCCTGTCGTTGGGCTGATAGGACCCCGGGAGCAGCGCGATCTGTTCTGAAAAGTCATCGGCGTCGGCCATCGGTGTGACCCAGCGGTCGCCGATAATATAGTCGGCTAAGCGCTCGTGCCCGAGCGTGCCGGGATAGCCGAGCCAGTTCACCACGACAGGTGCCGGCCGCCTCGCACTGATACCGACTCTTTCATGTCCGGTATAGCCCTTCAGATCGACGAGAATGTCGACCTGGTCGTCGGCGATTCGCTGGGCCGCCTGCTCGTCGGAAAGCGCGTTGATTTCAATGAACTCATCGACGAGCTGTTCGATTTCATGACGCACGGCATCGTACACCTGTGGACCATACGAATAACAATGGATCCTGAACCTTGTACGGTCGTGAGCAGCCAACACGCCCTTGAGCAATATCATCGTTGCGTGACTGAAGAAGTCGGCCGACATATAGCCGATTCTGATCAACGGCGCACCCGTGCTGCGTTGTTTCTCTACAAGCGGTTGCAGGGCCAGTGCGCTCGCGTAGCGCTCCTCGGCCCACGCGTGCGCGCATCGCCGCAGATCCCGCGCCGTTATGCCAGGCAAGCGCAGCAAGTCGAATGGACACAGCTTCGCAGCCTCGCCCGAAGATATCAACGCCAACGCGAGCTCGGTGAACCACTCGTCCTCGCTCCACTGGGAGATTTTTCCGGCGTTGTTGACGGCTCGCGATAGCGTTGCCGCATCACGTCCATCCAGACGCAGCGCCCGGACGTATGCGTCGTGCGCCTTTTTTCGTTTGTTTTGCGCGACGAACACGAGGGCGAGATTGCGCCAACCGGAAACGTGGTCGGGCATGAGTTCGACCACGTGCGTCAGATGCTGCTCCGCGGCGCCGAAGTGTCCCGCTGCGATCAGCGACGTCGCAAGGTTCGAACGCAGTTCGACGCGACCTGGGAAATCCTGCACCGCCTGGCTCAGTAGTCGAACGGACTCCTCCAGGTTTCCGCTTGCTCCATTGATGACACCCGCCAGATTCAGGCTCTGGATGTGGTGCGCGTCTTTCTCGAGAATGCCGCGCAGCATTTCCAGCGCGACCGTCGGCTCCCCCGCGCGATAGATCGCATGCGCCCGCGCGTACAGTGCATTCAGCTCCTCGTATTCCAGGCTCATTACTCCTCCTGTGTGTCCTATGGTGTCTACCTTATGAATCGCATGCAGCAAATACAAATAAAAAAGGAAGTGCGCATGTTCTCTACACGCGTACTTCCTCCTTCACTCCAGCTGCGTAGTGAACCGCAAGCGAAACCCGCCCCCGCTGCATGCGTTGCTCGACACGGACTGCACATCCGGGCCGAATGCGGCGAAACATGCGCGCCGCTTCCTCGAACCCGCCCGGAAGATGAAGCGATGGTATAAGCAAAAAGCGGTATCAACACGCTGTTCCGTATTGAACGTTGGCGCCCAGCTTGAGGTCGCACTATTCCAATTAAATATCTGTGCGTACAGATGGAAGTTGGCCATCTGAGCGCTCGTGGCAGCCGTACCATTGGCGTTAAGCGAGTCCGATGCCCACACAACCACGACCCCTCCCTCCTTCAACGCTGCAACGCTCGGGGAGATCGAGTCAAGAGAACCCGTCAGCGTGGAAACATTGATCGGCGCGCCAACGGCACCGCCTGTCTCATCTGCCAGTTGCAGATACGAATGGAAGTACGTACCTGCGGTCCCGCTGGCGGTACCACCTGACAGATTGCTGGAATATGCCACTGCAAATTGACTGCCGGATGCCTCATTGCCACCAACCAGCGATGCAGTCAGCCCTGAAGCGCTGGTGCTAGCCGCGCCGCTGATATGGTTGGTGATGTTGCCGTAATACATGTAACCTGAATCAGCATTGCTACCGCTATTGGCCACGAGCGTCGTGCCGGAACCAACCAGTGCGCCAGTTGAGGTAAATGCCTGGTAGCCAATGCCAAAGTTGTTCGTGTAACCATGGGCATAGGTTGCAACCAGGTCGCCATTGCCAAGCCGGATCAGTCCTTCCGCCAGGGTATTGCCCGCTGTACCCGGAGCCACGGTACCGGCAGAAGGAGCAATGGCTACCCCGGTAGTCTGTTGACCGGCCGAGTTATAAAACTGCAAGACCGCCGTGCCAGCAGTTCCACTAGCGTTATTGACAACGCTGAACGTCTCGAAGGATCCGTCCGGATTGGCGAGCGCTGCGGTCAGCTGATCATCCTGATTGTGTCCATACTCGTTGTAATAACCGAATTGATAATCACCAGACGGTGCGGCACCACGTTGCACCGAGCTGGCAAGCGTTACCGGGCCGCCTACCGCTATACCATTCGCCGTGTACTGTTGCTCGACGAGATCATAGTAATTGGAGTTGGCACCCTGCCGCGCATTGGTGTGATACACCACCATGTAGTTACCGTTGGCCATCTCGACTACGACAGGCGCCTGGTTGTCTATTCCACTGGCCGTGGAAAGCGCCACGTTGGTCGGCACTGTCTGGGGTTGCACATCGATGGTTTGTGTCTGCAATTGCACCTGACCACCACTGCCATCGGCGGTAATGACCTGCGCCGATAACCGTGCCGACCAGTCCGCCCATCGAGAGCGTGTTGTTGCCGATCATGTACACACCCCATGCCACGATCACCACCGTCGAAAGTTGCTGGATCAGCATGCTCAGGTGCATGACGCCGGTCGTAATTCCGCGGATTTTGGCCGAGCTGGTGGCAGCAAACGCATTCGCCGAGTTCCATTTCTCCTGCATCCACCACTGTGCGCCACTTGACTTGACAGACTCCAGTCCATCGACCGCTTCGACGAGCACGCCATTGCGTTCGCCAGCCTGACTCATGCTCAGCCGCGTATAGTGCGCGAGCGGGATCTGAGACAACAATGCAACGCAGCCGACGATTGGAATGGCGAGGAGCGGCACGACAGCCAGCCAGCCGCCGATCATGCAGATCATTGCGACAAACAGAATGACGAACGGCATGTCCGCAATCGTCGTCAACGCCGCCGACGTAAAGAAGTCGCGCAGCGACTCGAAATCACGCAGGTTGCTCGCATAGGCGCCTGCCGAACCCGGCTTTGAATCCAGACGCAAACTCATCGTGCGTTGAAACAGATTGCTGCTGATCAGCAGATCGACCTTCTTGCCGCCAATATCAAGCAGCCACGCCCGCAAGTTGCGCAATATAAACTCCAGCAGCATGGACAGGACAACGCCAACCACCAGCACCCAGAGTGTTTCGTACGCCCGGTTCGGCACGACGCGGTCGTACACGATCATCGTGAAAAACGCCGACGCCATGGTAAGCAGGTTCACAATGACAGTTGCAACGGCCGCCTGCCAGTAGTACGACCGATAGCGCAACAATAGCTTCCATAACCACGCCGTTCTCGATTCAATGCTCGCGACGAGTCCCCGGTCCAGCTTGTCGATCCGGGGCTTGACCATGACGCAAACCCCACCGTAATCCTCGGCCAGCTTCTCAACGGAAAGCTTGATCTCGCCCATACCAGATTCGGGTAGCAGAACCGCGGCTTTATTACTATCGACATCCACGCTCACCACTACGAGAGCGCTGCCATCCTTTTTCAACAGAATGGCCGGCAGCAATTCGGGTGTCAGACTCTCCAGCGCACGCCGTGCATACTTGGCGAAAAAGCCGTTCAGCTCCAGGTTGTGCATCACAAGCGTAGGTGAAACGCGGCCGTGGATGTCGTTCAGACCGCCACCGTTGGCAAGCTTCTCGTGGCGCTGCTCGTTTTCAATCGCATAGCGCAACGACTCCGACGCGCGAAACCAGTCGATGTATGCTTGCGCAACATTGAGTGCGGTCGTGTCCTGCTCGCTCTTCACCTGGTACTTGACCTCCTCGAGCCTGCTGCGCTGCGCGCGAATCGTCGCGTCGATGCTGCCACCCGCGTACAGATTCAGCTTCATCACCGGGGAGCCGTTGAAACCGGTCGGCAGATTGAGCGGGTCATCACTGGTCATCTGGCGGGTTGCCTGATAGCCCACGGTAGGCCAGTGTCCATAGCGAGCCTGGTCGACATTCGCCTCCTGGGCCGACACGGTCGCACCGACAGCGCGAATACCCGGATAGGAATGCAGCGCCATCGAAATGGCGTCGGCGATGCCTGTCATCTCGCCAGGAGTTGCCGCATCGAGGGGCGCGGCGGTCGCCGATGCGTTGTCGGCATCCCGCGAAACAGATGCCAAACTGGTGGCGCGGATCACGTCTTTCTCGTGCTGGCTAAACAGCGACGTTGTGGCCAACGAACCCTCGCTTGCTCCAGGCTGTTGAGCGCGGCATTCGGTCGCGGCAACGCCCGTCATCAGCGAGATAGAAGCAAGCGAAAAAGCAGTCAGATTTTTAACCCTACCCATGATAGCTATCCTCAAAAAATACTGTATTTCGTTATGCTAATTTTTAGCTCGTGGCATGTCATAAAACTTGCGAGGCAATATTTGCCGAATGACCCGACCCGACTTCTACGATCCGCAGTCCGTATCAATAAGACTGCGTTATCTCTGCCGACATCGTCGGCAACGCTGTGCAAATGAAGGATCGCAATGACGACGTTCATTCACCCCCTTGCGGAGCTCTTGTCGCTGTAGAATGGTGTGGAACAGGACTTCGCGCCGTTATTGGCCCGCAATAGCTCGCGAAATCAATCGACTGCCCATCGGACTCAACATCATTTTGGTGTTGAACTAAATACGTTTGGTCTCGTTCTGAGCGGACTTTCCACGCTTTTCGCAGCAGTTGATTTCGCGACTTCCTTGAGACAAATCTTACTTATATGGACGCAATGCCTCTAGTTGAGAAATACTGATATTGATCAGATTCAAATCGTACAAGTCAGCAACTGAAGTTTATGGGCCTGAAACAGCGGGCTGGCGCCCTGTTGGAATTGGCGTTTGGCGCAAAAAGCTGTGAGGGCTGAGTGACCAGGGCGCCACAGCAGTCGCACCTCGTTTTCGCGCCGCGAAAACGGCGGTTGTCGACGTAGTTGTCGCGTCACTTCAACGAAACTCACGCAGACGATATGCCACTGCTGGTGCTCGCGTCGGGCAATGGCAAGACGAAGACGGGGCGCGCGTGCACGCGCGTCGAAAGCTGCACGATGGGCAAGCAGTCCGGCCATCGCCGATTACCGCTGAAGCCTTGGATCGCATCGGCGCGCTGTGCCCTATCGAGGACCACATTCACGGCAAACCACCGGAGGAACGCCGACGCGTGCGCGAGGCGCAGATGGTGCCGCTGCTTTCAGACATGAAGCGTCGGTTCGAGACGACGCAGTTCACGCTCTCGGACGAGTCGGACACCACCAAGGCGATCCACTACGCGCTGAATGGCTGACCTGTGCTCGGCTATTACTGCAGCGACGGGTCACGCCGAGATCGATAACCCGCGGGCTAAGTGGGCACTACGTGGCGTCGCAATGGGTCGCCGCAATTTTTTATTCGCAGCCGCGAAAACACTTCGCCTCGGGCGCTCGACATATCCGGTGAGCGCCGCGTCCTCATGATCGGCACCCCCGCGCGCGCGAAAGGGTGGCACGCTCGCCTGAAAGACCGTACAGGCGATTGCAAGCTATCGGCGCGTATGTCGGCGGTCCGCGTCACCACCGCTGGTCCGGCGTCATTGCTGGATCGTCGTTTTTTTCATCAGCCCGCCGGTGAATTGCGCGACCGCCTTCTCCAATGCGAGCGCCAGCAACTGCTGGCGAATCGTGTCCTTCGCCTGGTCGAACGACGGGACTTGCGTCGGCCGCTTCGCATCGAGCTTCAGGATCACACGCGGTGCATTGCTTGCCGGGCTAGTCACGATCGGCTGCGGCGAGACGCCGCCAGCCGGCAAGTGCGTGATCGCCTGCGCCACCGCCAGCGGAAGGCCCTGCGTATTGCCCCCACTGAGTGGCGTCTTGAAACTGACCCACGGCAGTTCTCCGCCCGATGCCTTGCCCGGCGCAACGCTGTACTGACGGGCGAGCGCATCAAACGATGCGCCCGATCTGAGCTTCTGCAGCACCATCGTCGCGGTTGCGTCGTCGGTCACCGTAATGACGCGGGGCTTGTACTCTTCCTTGCCGAGCGACGCGACGATCTGGTCATAGCGCGCTTTTACCTGCGTGCCCGGCGTTGACAAAGCTGCCGCCATCGACCGTGATGCCGTTCGGGTTCGCCAGAATCACATTGGCGCGCGGGCCAAGCACGCTAACGGCACCCTGAATCAGCGACGGATTCCCGATCACGATTATTCTTGCCTGTCTGCGCATGGCGCCGTTGCAGATGATGGCACTGGGTCATCCGGCGACCACGCACGGACACGCAATGGACTACGTAGTGGTGGAAGACGATTACGTAGGTGACGAAAAATGTTTCAGCGAGAAACTGCTCAGGTTGCCGAGTGACGGAATGCCTTACCGTCCGTCAGCAGCGTTACTCAGTCTTGAGCTGCCGCCGAAAAAGGCAAAGACCTCTAAGACGGTGAAAATCGCAGTGGCGGCGACGATCATCAAGCTCAATCCCGGCTTTTTCGAAATGTGCCAGCGTATTGCCGACAACGCCGGGGTGCCGGTAGAGTTCCACTTCCTGGCGGGACAGGCGCGGGGACTGGTTTATCCACAGTTGCGCAACCTCGTCGCGCGCTACCTTGGCAAGCGCGTTGTTCTGCATGGCGATCAGAACTATGATAACTACTTGCGAACGATCGCCGGTTGCGACATGTTCCTCAATCCCTTCCCGTTCGGCAACACCAACGGCATCGTCGACACGGTGTGGGCAGGCTTGGTTGGTATGTGCAAAACCGGTCGAGAGGTGCACGAACACATCGACGAGGGAATGTTCAGGCGTCTGCGCTTCCCGGAGTGGACAATCGCGCGAACCAACGAGGAGTACTATGAGTCCGCCCTCAGGATGATTAGAAACACCGACGAACGAAATGAGCTGAGCGCTCGGCTGACTGGTCCGCAGGCTATTAACAAGCTGATTTTCACAGGGCGCCCCGAGATTCTCGGCCAGCGCATCGAGCAACTTTGGCTCGAAACTGTCGGTACGGAGACGGCCGCGCTCCAGGAATAATCACCATCGTGCTGACGGGGACCGGCATATACACCGCATCCCCGCACGAGGCCATCATGAGCTGGTTGACGGAGCGATGCGGCGATACCGCCGGTTCCTGACGAACTACATGACTATCCGAAGCAGCAAACGGGATTGCATACGAAATCGAAGCGGGCGCGTGGCCCGCGCACTGTTCCTCAACATGCATCGGCTCGTGCTTCGAAACGCTTTGCTGCCGCGTGGGAGAACCATCATTCGCCACCGTCCTTGCCGGTTGGGGACGTGCGTCGTCGGTACGGAAAGCGAGGCAGGCGGCGCGGCAGACCGCGAATCTGGCGTTTTCTGCTGCTGAACCGGGCACGACACGATGTTGCGCCGTGTAGTGAGACATCCGGACAAACAAAAATGTGAACCCAACTCACGCGAACCCATACTTTCACGCCCGTGCGTCGGCTTTGATACGGATGGTCAGTTCACCCGTCGCAAGCCGCCGGGCATAACGGGCCGGCAAATGTCCCCGCACTGCACCGCCTGTCACAACAGCGGGATAGCGACAGATGCACGGCGTATTCTCCGGAGATACCGCAAGCAGTTCCCAATGAACGGCCGTGCCATCCGCCAGATCGGTCAGGGCACTAAAAACCGGTGAACCTTCCGAATAACCAACGTGCGGCTGCGTCGCCGCCCCACTCGGGAATGGCCGGGCATCCATAAAGCCGAATACGGAATCGTGCTGCTGCAGACTCTGGCGAGCGTACGGCCAGACGAATTCGCGTAGAAAGTATTGGTCGGCGAAGTGCGTTGAGTGCAGCGGCCGCGACATGAAGCGTTCAACCAGTTGCCGCATCGGCGGCAATGCGCCAGCACTCACCCCCCACATGCCGGCCAGTAACAGCTCAGTATGAGTTGCACTGTCACGCATGTGATGAAAACGCAAGTTGCTCGCGACCCACTCGGCCACGGCATCAGCTTCTCGTTGGCTGATGACCGAGTCTGCATCGCGGAAGATCACGCGGTGCAGACCGGGCGTATCGTAAGCGGAGAAACGCCATAGCTGCCCAGGCCATTGCCTGATCGCCCCATGCACGTGCACCAGTTCCGCGCCCGCCCGACGCAGTCGCTCGACGACGCCCACCGGCACCGTTTCGTCGACATAAAAACGGCAGGTCCAGTGCGGGTAGATGCGAGGCTGCTCGATCGCATTGAGCACGGCGGTCTCACAGTATTTCGAGCTTGCGCCGAACAGCGAGAAGGCGATCAGATTGTGAGTCCGCGTTTTCGCGGACGGTGCAAGCGCCAGCGGTGCGGCCAACGTATCATGCTCGAACATCGGGGGCCGGGTGAACCGCGCGGCGCGCATGGCCAGAGCGTGATTGCCCCAGCGGTGAACCTGATCCATCATGCCTTTTGCACCCCACGCGTGCGACAGCGCATCGAACAAGGCGAGCGTATTGCCTTTGCGTGCCAGCGCCTGTTCGGCGCAGCCGATTGCATCGTCCCAGCGCTCGAACTTCAGATGACAGACGGCTGCGTCAATCCACGGCTGGGCCAGGCCGGGGGCAATCCGTATGACCTGGTGACAGAACTGCAGTACTTCAGCATAGCGTCCATCGGCATAGGCCTGTTGGATGCGTTTGCCGAGTGCTCTGAGGTTGACCCGGTTCGACGGACGGATCTGCAGTTGAGTCTAATGCGGTGTGGCACCTCCCGATAAGGTTGAATCGCGGGTTGTCCACGGCCGGGCGGCGGGTCGCCTGTCACGACCACGACGCTGCCCGGCGGTGGGTAACCCGCGCGACGATAAGCTTTGATGTTGCGCATGCAGGTTTTCGAATTCGAGCGGCGAACAGTAGCCAATGCTGCTGTGGAGGCGGCGTA
>NZ_JBFOAH010000040.1:0-49370 GCF_040812055.1 Paraburkholderia suaedae
GATACGCTGGTTCACGAAAGGAAAATGGGATTGGGCATCCTACTTTCAAGCGTAACCGCCTTCGATTCGCGGGCTTGCGGCTAAGCAAAGGGGGTGCAGAGCGGGCCCATACGGTCGGTGTGGATGCACCTCGTTACGGAAAGTGCGTGCGCATTTTGGCACCTCGCGCATACCGCGAAGGATAGTACATGAACACCCTTGGGGTGAGTGATGAGCCGCGGAAACGGCGCCACGAACACTGCCGCCAACGGACACCTGTCGGCCAACAAGAGACGGCCGTCCGTGTAGTTCGAACGGCCGCAACGTGTGCGGGAACGGACGCTGGGACGAAGCGGACGGCAGATAGCATGCGGCGTCGTTCAAACCCGTCGCCACTGACACTGCCGCGCTATAAGTTACACCGCGACCTGTGGACTAGAAGCGTCGCGGTTGATGGTCACTGGCGAGCGCGCCATGGTGACAACGACTGTTGCGCCGACGAGCAGAAGGATGCCAGCGATGCCAGACGCCCAATCATAGCTGCCTGTCGCGCCGATCACATATCCCGTTGCAATGGGCGCAATCATGCCGAAGATATTGCCGCCAACGACAACGAATGCCATCGTCCTGCCGACATCGCGCGAGTTCGAAAGAAGGTCGTTCAACAGCGAAAAGTTAAGTGACGGCGTGGACGCAATTCCGGTAAGTGTGATCGAAAGGCCGAAGGGCGGGAGCGCTACGATTCGACGTAAATGGCACGGCGAGGATGGCCGAGCCTGTGATCATTGCGACTGCGACTGCGACAGCGTTGCATTGCGCAAGATTGCCGTAAGTTCGGGCCTGAATTCAATTAGCGTCATCACGGCCGCTGCGTAGGGGCGATCATCGGATCGTCAATATCGATGCCAAGCAGGCGAAGAGCCGTGTCGATCTGCTTGATTTGCGGCCTGAAGTCCGTCTTCCACTGTTCACGTTCAGAATGGACAATGAGACCGTGGTACGTCGCCAGCATGTGACGCGCGATATACAGCGCGTCGACCACCTTGGCGTCCCGTTCGGCGTGTCTGATAAATGCGTCGAATTCCATAGCTGCCTCGACCACAACCACGTTTTCTATACCCGGACAAAGCCGGCACGGCTGACGGAATGGAAAGCGCCATAACGGCAGGTTGCAATCGCTTCAGCGTCGGACTGTGAAGCCGCCTGTGCGAACGCGACCGACCAACGGCCGCAGCCAGCGCGATAACGGATCGAGTAGATGAACATGGCAATCTCCTGTGGCATTCACTGTCAACGCGCCTTGGCGCCCTTCGTCGCTGATCCGGACGGGGTGATTCCATTCTGGTCAACCGCCGTTGACTCGATCCTGTCTCTCGGGTTACATGCTTGTTATCTCGAAGCAACTTGTGCGCGTCGCAGCCATCCACCGATTTCTTCCGCACGAACGCTGAACCCAATACGACTTCGGACATGCTGTCAGAGAATGGCTCTCACCATACGCAAGCGGCGAGCGCTTTCTCGATGAGAGAAGAATAAAGTTTGCCGAAGGGCGAATCTACTCTACGGTTGGATATGCCGATACCGCGTTAGCGTTGCCTGGTTATACGGACATATAACCGCGGTAAGGTGCGTTCCCCATCCGGACGTGGACATCAGCGAGAAAGTCCGATCCCAGTCCGATAAACTGACTATCAGTCACTTCACGTACTTATGAGACGCCGATGATGACGATGTTGTCGGGCAGCATATCTGACCGCGCATGCAGCCCCATCGCTTACGCTGCGTTAAGCGCTGAATAGCACATGGCCGGCTCTGGTTCTTGAGACGACTCTATGATACCGCCGCAAGTCCGGGATACACTGTACGTTTATACAGCAGTTATCATGGGTCTTTTCAATTCTTCGGAAACCGACCGCCCCTGCCGTTCCTGTGAGCATTGGGGCGGCGACATTGCCGGCGGATCTCATGCGTTGTGCGTACGCGGTGATCGCCGACAGGTCCAAGCGGACCCCGAGACAGGCTGCGTCTACTGGGTCCACGCAATTGGATCTGATGACGAGCCACCAGCAAAGGCGCGCGGCTTGACCGGCAGGAACGGGTCGACCTGAGTCAAATGCATCGGGCGGTAGCCCGCCAGGAGAAGACTGTCGTGCGGTGCGCTGGCTTGAATATGGAGGGGCGGCTCTGCATTCAACAAGGGCCATTCATTCACGCCTGAAAATATTGCTTCGGGTCGGTGCAGAGCCGAAGCGAGCGCTCGTTCAATGAGCGCTCGCTGGCCGTCCGGACCTACTGGCAGGTCAGGCTACCGTTCGTTACTGAGCAGGACTGGTTTGCGCCTGCCTTGTACGACGACAGCCCAAGCCATTGAAACGTGTCGCTTACACCGGCGGGGACATCCGCGCGGCTATATGATGATGCCGAGTTCACATCGCCCCCGTTGTATGCAACTGTCGAGGGATACGGGAACACCGGTCGGCTCTTAAGTACCGTCGAGTCGGTCGAGCTTGCAACGAACTTGACGGTTACTTGTCCAGGCGCTGTGCCGTTCTCAACCCAGTTCAACATCTGCGTGAGAAAATCCTCGTTCGTCGTGTTCGGACCGCTGTTGCAGTGATATACACCGGGGATCATATACAGCGTCATGAACTTCGAAGCAGCGTCCGCGCCCATGGTATTGCGCACTTGCGTCCAATAGTTCAACGACATATACGGCGAAGCACCCGTGTCAGACCAGCCGTGCCAGACGATCAGCTTGCCGCCACGATCTGCAAACTTACTGAGGTCGGTGTTCGTCGGGTCCCAGACGCGGCCATATTGCATCATCTGAGTGAAGCCGGTCGTCGTGAATTGCAGGTTGGTGTAAGTGATGGCTGTCGGCGTTCCGAGCAATGCCATATAGTTCGGAAAGTCGGTCGAGAACACCGCATCGCCCGAGTTGGCCGGGGTGATCAGGGAACCGAGGGTCTTCGGCACCATCGAGCCCGGCCAGTTAGCTTCACCACCGATAGGCATGTCTCCTGCGCTAAGGTGATTTCCGTTCTCGTCGACCGGGCCGTTCCAGATCTTCTGTACGACATCGATCTGAGCCGCCGTCAAACACTGAGCTGTATCTGTACCGCTGGCGCATTGGATCTTGGTCAGATCGGGTTTGCAGACCCGCGGGTCTTGAATGAGGCCGCCCTTGTCTGCGCAAGTGGCCTGAACCAGATTCACAAGTGCCGGAATCTTGTCCACCGTGAGGATTGGGGCATTATTCGGACCGGTATTCACACGAACGTTCCAGCCGTGATAGAACGAGTTGGTCGGTACTTCGTCGATGACCGGGGAACCGACCACGATGCCGTCATAGTCCTCGGGGTAGCGTTGTGCTTCGTGCAGGCCTTCACGACCTCCATCCGAGCAACCTTGGTAATACGACTTCGTAGGCGTCTTTCCATAGAACGCTTGCGCGATAGCCTTGCTCACCAGCGTTGTCTTGTGCATGGATGCGTAGGCGAAGTCGATGTTTGCCGTCGGATTACCGTTCGCCCAAGCACCGCTAGACAATGGCGCTTGGTGTCCAAGGTCGCTCGCTGCGGTGACCATCTGGTTGGAATTGAGCGGCACGCAGCCCGCACTCTGAGTAGCGATGCGGCTGGGGTCGCCGACAAAACCGCAGTAGCCGCCGCAGCCCACCATCAGGAACCGTTGCGTGTAAGTCTGCATTGGCAAACGCACTTCGAAGTTCGTTGTCGTAGTGACAGTTCCCTTGACGTCACAGTACGAAGCGTTCCCGCTGCCAACGACGGTTGCGCTGGTGATTGACGCAGGGGCGCCTTCGATACCCGAGAGATTCGCTTTCGCGAGATCAGCGCACGCCATCACCGGTTGGGCGACCGAGAAAGCATTCTGCGGTGCTGATGGGGTGATATTGTCGTCATGGCCGCCGCACGCGGAAACAACAGTACCGAGCGCGACGATAGTCAAGACGCCCAATGCACGCGTCCGATTCGTTCGGAAGAGTTTGCTTGTCGACTGAACCGAAAGCAGTAACTGCCGAATTAAATTTTCTAAAGTTTTCATTTCGCATTCCTACAGGTTGACTAGCGAGATAGTCGAGAAGACAAGAGCGCGCCCGCAGGTGGCGTTAGCCCGATCCGAACGATAAGGAAGCGTTGTTGCGTTGCAGACCGACAGGGGCAAGCACTTATGTGTCCGTGCTCAAGAAGCACGTGGTGACGCGACGCTACTTACGCTGACTGTGTCGAACCATATCTCCCTCCAATGTGGTTATCGCCGAAGCAGATGCTCTTATTGTTCTCTTCCGGCTCAGGCTTGAGATTAAGGTATGGCGCTCCGTCACACCCATATCGGAGGAATGCTTTGTGCGACTATCAAACACTGGCGTTCAATAAGCGCGCACTTTTCGGGTATACATGGATTAGCGACGTCGTTTCCGGAGGCCGAGGACGAGTTTCAAATGGCTGTGTCGTAGCGGTTCGCGGCCATTGTCGGCGGCGCCGAATAATCACTTTGACGATCTCAATTGCGGCCGGGCTCAATCCGCCTTAACCTGTCATCAAGCCCTCAACCTGGAACCGCGCGATGCAAGCACATCCTTTGCGCCTCTGTTCCGGCGACGATCTGCGTGTTGCCCTTGAAGACGTGCTGCCTCAGCTCAAATTGAGAGCGGCCTTCGTGATCCAGGGCATCGGGAGCCTGCGCGTTGCCCAACTGCGATTTGCCGGAGACAGGGATCTGACTGAACTGCGCGACGATCTGGAAATCCTAACGCTCGCTGGGTCCATATCATCTGATGGAGCGCATCTGCACATGTCGGTTGCCGATCCGCGCGGTCGAGTGTTCGGTGGTCATGTTGGACACGGTTGTACGGTCCGTACAACCGCGGAGATATTGCTGGCGCTTCTTCCTGAACATCACTTCTCCCGGGAGCACGACCTAAGTTCAGGGTTCATGGAACTGGTGATACGAAATGAACCACCCGCGAAGTAGGCTCGACCTATACGTCCGGACGGCGTTGACGAATGAGGCTTTTCGACCCACTTCGGTCGCTTGGCCGGCCGCACTGTAGATGACCGCTTCCGAGGTACAGCGGCCGCACGGCGCGATGACGTATAGCTCGAACGCGGTGTTCCATTCCCGCACGACCACGGCTTCCGTAATCGCAGTTTTTGTCGATCGGCGCGATTGGGTGTCGCTTCAGTCGGGCGGAGCCTGGCGTGTGCAAGCGTATATAAAGCAATGCCGAACAGTGCATAGCTGCCAGGCTACCTTCCTTCGCTTGCCATCCTTGCGTCCCTGCCCAGCCCGCTGGCAAGTAGCGTCAGCGCGGCCAGCACCACGAGCGCAAGACCGTAGATGTCGGTCGTTAGGCGCAAGCCGACCACGTGCGCCATTGTTCCCGCGATGATCGCCGGTATGCTGAACGCCAGATAGCTCAGCACGTAGAACGCCGCCATCAGCCCCGCCCGTTCATGCGCTTCAGCGAGCGGCAGGACGGAACGTAACGCGCCCTGGAACGCCGAGCCGAAGCCGATTCCCGCCGCGCTCGTTCCAACGAAAAAGATACTCACGCTGTCCGTATGAACGCCGGCCAGCGTCACGAGCAAGCCGCTTGCCAGCGCAGTCGCGCCGGTCATCAGCAAGCGCAGCGTGCCGAGCGTGCGCAACAGCAGCACGGCGACGAGTCCGCCCGTCATCAACGCGAAGACGACCCAGCCGCCCATGGTCGCGTCGTCGGAGCCGGTGACAGCGCGCGCGAGTGTCGGTCCCAGCGATAAATAAAATCCGCCCAGCGCCCATACCGCGACGGTGACCGGCGCAATGCGCAGCATCGCGCCACGGGCCGCCCGCGGAACCCGCACGCGCGGAACGAGTGAAGCGAGCGTGCCGGGGAGGCGACTCACGGTCTCGGGTAGCAACAGCACGAAGACCGCTTGCAGCACAAACAGGGCGATCAGCACGACATAAACGAGCCGCATAGGTGCAGGCGCATAGTGCACCAGCATGCTCGCGCCAAGTGAGCCCACGCCCGTGCCGAAGAGGGTGGACAGCGTATTGACCAGCGAGCCGCGCGTGCGGCTTGAATCGAGGATCGCCGCACCTAGCGCGCTCGTGGCCGCGCCGGTCGCTAAGCCTTGAAGCACGCGCGCAAGGATTAGCGTGTGGACGCTGTGGGCATCGGCGAATACGAGCATGGCCATGGCCTCCAGCGCGATTCCGCACACGATCACCGGACGCCTTCCAATATGGTCGGACAGCGACCCGGTCGTGAGCAACGCGACGAGCAAACCGAATGCATAGGTGCCGAACACGAGTGTCAGCATGGCGGACGAAAACCCCCACGCCTCCTGATACATCCGGTAAAGCGGCGTAGGCGCGCTCGAAGCGCCGAAAAACGTGGCCGCCGTCAGTGCATACACCCAAAGGGCCTGCGACGTGCGCGGAACGGGAAACTTGGCGGCGGTATCGAAAGCCATTGCGCACTCCGGTGAATAAACGCAAAATAATTGCTTTAGCGGATTGTGCGCCATGCCTTCCGTTAATGCAACGTTTTAGCTTTAGTGGTTTTTGCAGTTTTCGACAAGGCGAGTTGGCGGCACCGCGGGGAG
The DNA here is from genome assembly GCF_040812055.1 of Paraburkholderia suaedae. Lineage (NCBI taxonomy): Bacteria > Pseudomonadati > Pseudomonadota > Betaproteobacteria > Burkholderiales > Burkholderiaceae > Paraburkholderia > Paraburkholderia suaedae. The sequence goes on from NZ_JBFOAH010000040.1 coordinate 6,594, forward strand.
TAAGACAAATATGGCAGCACGAGAAAGTTTGCGGCCCGGTGGGCGCAGCGCACGGGTGCAGGAATCCGTCCATCAGGCGGTGAACGCGCTGCTGGCCGAGAGGCCGCGCGATGAGATCACCGTGGCCCAGGTGGCCGCCCAAGCGGGCGTGACGCCGTCCACCATTTACCGGCGCTGGGGGGATTTGCAAACCCTTCTCGCCGATGTCGCCGTGAAGCGTTTTTATCCGGACACTGGACCTGCCGATACGGGCTCGCTCCGGAACGATCTCGAAACATGGGCGCAGGCATATCAGGAAGAAATGTCGTCCGCGCCGGGCCGCGCGATGACTCGCGATGTGCTCGCAGGCATGATTGCCGATGGCAGCGGCCCGGCCTGCCGATGTGCGGCAATCACGCGTTCGCAGCTACAGATGATCCTCAATCGGGCCATCGAGCGCGGCGAATCCCCTCCGGATGTGCACGACGTCATGGACAGGGTGGTTGCTCCACTCATGTATCGACTGCTGTTCGACGACGTGCCGATCGATCCCGCGTTCGCACGCACGCGTATGGCGATGCTGCTGGATGCACAAACAGAGGCTTGATTTCCGAGGCGCATTGGCAAAGTAATGCTGATTGTCCGCTAAGGAGAGCTGCGCTGACGTTCGCATGGCGATGATCAGGAGTCGGTGAACGGCGGGTTGTGGCCGATCCGGGAAGTTGGTGGTCCGCCAGCGAAAGTGGACTGGCGACCGAAACCGAACTTTCGTTGTCGACCGACACTGCGAAGAAGTCGCGACAGTCCTTTCACGCACATGTAAGCGCTTCGATCACCCGTTCGATCGGGTGATCCTCTTCGTTCCAGACTGGCAGCGACGGCCTGCCAATCTGATTGAGCGGCGCGCAATGCTGCCATGCATGCCCAAACGGTGAACGCGACTCTGCCGCCCGGGCGCAGCACCCGAAAGGCTTCGGCGAGCGCCGCCTCGGGACGAGCGAAATGCAGCATTCCAAAGCTGATACCAACCGCGTCGAAACTCATATCCGGAAAAGGCAGATCTTCGGCGCTCCCGGGACGGAATGGGAGGTCGGGAAAAATGCGTCTTGCTTGCTGGACCATCGCGTCCGCGAAATCGACGCCGACTGCATCGGCGCCACGACGCGCCGCTGCTGCCGTGAGATAGCCGGGTCCTGACGCGACATCAAGGAACTGCACGCCGGCACGTACCTCAAGCGCATCGAGCAACGCATTATTGGACTGCGTCGTCAGTTCGCCAAAATACGAGTGATACGGCTGTGCGACTGCTTCCCAGCCCTGACGCTCAAAGACGCTGAATTCGTCTTGTTCCATATCACACCTCTATCCGGGTTCACCCTATCGCACCGAGACATCTGACGCGATCCGAGCCGACGCATGCTGATCAGGTTAGTGCCGCTCGGCCACTTGTACAAGGCTGCATGGATTTCCAGAGTTCATCCTGCCACGCCACCAGCGTCGACCAATACAGTGAACCCTGCCGTATATGACATTGTGGCGAGACAGGCACTTGCGTCCGCGATGTGCGTACCTTGTCATCCTATGGAAGGACGTTCGCAGCATTGGTCGAGGGGCTCCTCGTAGCCGGTCACTGCCAGACGGCGATCGGCGGCATGTGCCGAGAAAAGGCCGCTAGCCCTTCCGGCTACGAGCGTCCACCGGGGGCTGAGCGACCCACCCATTGCCTAACGTTTAGCTACATCCGGACGAACGGTCGTGCGTACAACCTACCCGTTGGCCGCATACTTTCCTCTAAAGATGGCGCTCATCCCAGCAGGAACTTGCCTGCTAGCAACCTATACTAGTAGCGGGTTGCACTCCACTGCGGCTGTGCTCGCAATCAACTGACGGACTTCGCCGGCTCGCATGAATTGGGGCTGAGCTGCAACTGCGGCAAGCCGGGGCTTTTACGATTGCGAGCGGTTACGTTTCGCGGAGAATTTTGATGCAACAGAAATTGCGTGCTGCGGTTGTTCAATCGGGATCCGTCGTCTTCGATGCGGACAGAACCATCGATAAAGTCGCGATGTTTATCGGAGACGCCGCGCGACAAGGAACTCAACTTATCGTATTTCCTGAGGCGTTCGTCTCCGCCTATCCAAAGGGACTCGATTTCGGCTCCACAATTGGTGGAAGGACCGCTGCCGGACGCGACGATTATCGCCGTTACTATGACAGCGCGGTAGAAGTGCCAAGTCCCGGCACCCGCCGACTAGGCGAGGTTGCCGCCGACCACAAACAATACGTCGTAATCGGTGTAATCGAGCGAGACCACGGCACGTTGTATTGCACTGCGCTGTTTTATGGTCCGGATGGTGCGATGCTTGGCAAGCATCGCAAGCTGATGCCAACCGGCGGCGAGAGGCTGATCTGGGGCTACGGCGATGGGTCTACCCTTCCGGTTTTTGACACGCCGTTCGGCAGGCTCGGCGCAGTTATTTGCTGGGAAAACTACATGCCATTGATGCGGATGGCGATGTACGCCAAGGGCGTTCAGATTTACTGCGCCCCCACCGCTGACAGCCGGCCGACATGGGCTTCCTCCATGCAGCATGTTGCCTTGGAGGGGCGTTGCTTCGTATTATCGGCCTGCCAGCACCTGCGCCGATCGGATTGCCCAACCGACTATGCCGCAATCCAGGGTAGCGATCCGTCAATGGTACTGATGAGCGGTGGAAGCTGCATCGTCAGCCCGCTTGGCGTGCTCATTGCCGGTCCCATCTTTGAGCAGGATGCATTGCTCGTGGCCGACCTTGACCTCAACGACCTTGCCCGGGGGAAGTATGACTTTGACGTCGCGGGCCACTACTCGCGGCCGGACATCTTCCGCTTGCATGTCAACGAAGCGGCGACGCCTCCCGTCGTATTTGAGAAAAATAGATTCGGCAGTGGCTCCTGAAGGTCACCGCGGAAGCCGTCATTTGCAATGAGATGCGATAGAACACGGGTTGGGAGCTGCGCGGCTAATTTAGCCCTCGGCCCAAATCGCCATCGAAGTCTGAGCACTCGCACACATCGCTTCGAAATGAAGCTGGCTCGCCTGGCGAATTGCTGATCGCCATCGCTTCGGCAATCGGCGCTTAAGGCGTCATCCGTCAAACTCAACTTCCGCTTCGCATTCGACAGGCACGTTGAGCGGCAGCGCCATGCCGACTGCCGACCGAGCGTGCATTCCAATGTCCGGTCCGAACAGCTCGAGGATTAAATCCGAGAATCCATTCGCGATCCGTGGCATCTGGTCAAAGTCTGGAGCTGCGTTGACCATTGCGAAGACCCGTACCCAGGCTGTAATGCCATCCAGGTCTCCAAGTGCCCTTTGAAGACTAGCCAATTGTGCAAGGGCGACAAGCCGTGCTGCCGCGTAGCCTTCGTCTGGCGAAACTTCTGCGCCGACTCGACCTACTGGTTGCGCAATCGTCCCGTCGACATTGAGCGGTACGTGCCCCGAGATAAATGCTCGTGTGCCGCTCAGTCGCACCCATGCGAACGGCAACGACATGCCTATGCCAGCTGGCATCTTTGGCGGCTGCGGCAACGTCGAGCCCTTTTCCGCCAACTGTGCCTCGATTCTCGCCATCACTGTCTCCTCGGAACCTATGACGAACGTTAGATCTGGCAACCGGCTTTTCAAGTCGTGACGTACGGATAGCGAAGTTCAACGTCCCAAGTCTCCTCCCGAACGGTCGACCGAACGCAATCGACCACGGACTGTTCCTGGCCACACTGCGCCCCACGAGCGAGCGCCGCCATCGGTTCGGGGGCGCGTCTCCTGCAAAAGGCATGAAGCGACCCACAACCGCTCTTCGACTCAGCGCCATCTGAATGGCCGGTTCTACGGACCACCGGTCAGCTGCCACCCGCTATCGCCGGAGAAGCTGTCGGTCAAGCTCATCTGAGCCTGCACGCGTGCGTGCCAGATAATTCTCTTGGCATAGGCATCTGTTCTACCGTGCAACTCGATCCTGGGCACATCACCGAAGGCTACCCGCCCATCGTAACCGTGAGGGTGATGTCCTTCTGGATATCCAGAGGCGATGACCCGGGATACAGGTCGTTGGCCTGCAGGTGGAACGCACCCCCGTAGCGGATCGTATGTGTGCCGGGCGGCAGCTGGAGCATCAGGAAGTAGCCCGCCCCCACGGAGGTACCGTTCCCGCCCGTCGTCTCGAAGATCCATGGCGACGGCGCATGGAAGTGAAACTGCTGGGTCTCGGCGAAGTAGGCCGTGATGTTGGGCACCTGCTGGCCGTCAATGAAGCAAAAGAGGTCGCCAATCCGGCTGGCGAATTTCTCTGCAATGGCCTTCTGCTCCACGTACGTTGTCGCCCGGAACGGCGGGTCATCGAGAGATGATGCCTCGACATCGAGCATGGTCAGAAAAACGGCCTTGCCAGCCGGGATGACCACCGCCGACTGGTTGCACGAGCCTATGGTGTCCGGCGCGGACCAGAACCAGACGCTACCGGTCTGGTCGGCCGAAATCGGCCGGTCAGCGGAGTTGCATGCGGCAAACGGATGCTGAAGCGGCGCCAGCGGCAATGCGAGAGCCCACTGCCAGAATGCTGCTGCCCATTCAGCGTAGGTATGCCCGTGAAACGTCCCGCCGGGCGGAACGATCTTGGCAGTCGTGACCGCTGAGGACGCTACGGCGTTGTTCGCCACTGCACCCGTCGCAGCACCTCCACTATCGCTTCCACCGCAACTGACCAGGGTCGTTGCGACCGCTGCGGCGAGCACCGATGCCTTCAGTGCGCGTGTGGCAAATGGGACCAGATTTTCCATGACGACCTCCAAAGAGTCGAAGCGTATTCGCTGGAAGGAACGGAAATCGCGTGGTCAGAGGAATACAGCAGAAAGCGGCCAACGCGATGCCGGACGGCAGTGGCGCAATAAGTTGCCGGAAAGGTTGCGAAACAACCTATGCGATTGGATGAGTGAGCGCGAGCCTTGTACGGCCATACCACACCTGCCCGCCGCGAACGCCACGGGTGTCACTGAGAGTCCAGTCAGCGAAATGCCCAAGGCGAGCCAGATGTGTCCGCGCGATTGCTCTCGGCGCAGTACGCGCGTCGCGCAGGCCGAGGTAGTTCTGGACGCGACATCCATCCCCCTTTCCGCGAGAGGGGCGGAATGATGTCAATGACCTCGCAGAGCCGATCCGAAACGCGGGAGTCCCGGCGCCTGAAGAATAGTCGCTGGGGTCGCAAATGCATGCCGATACCTCGGCGTTGTGCGCCACGTTCATTCGTGATCTGGCCTATGTGGCCGCTTGTCGTGTGGCGGCTCGACTGATGTTGCTTGCGACATCAACGCGAAACCACTTCACGACAGAAGAGGGTTTTCTCAGTCGATCGGAACATGATCCGTGGACAGCGGGGAGTGATGGACGATATTGGCGTTTGGGCGGCCAAGGTCAAGGACCGTTTGCAATGCCAGAGCCGACATCTGAAGGTCCGTCCAACTGGGGTGGCGAATGACGCTTGATGGCCGATCTCAGCCCGACGCTGACGCTTGCCCGCCTTCGTCGCGGTCGACCGAAGGCACCTATGCTGCGAGCTGATGCTCGTAGTATGGACGGTCGCGATCGTCGAGAATCGCGTGCAGCGCCGCCAGATTTTCGGAGTCCGGGTTGAGCCAGGCGTCGATGTTCTCCGGTTTGATTGGCACGATACAGCGGTCGTGGCCAGCCGCCGCGACCTCGTCCGGCGGCTCTTCGGTGATCGCCGCGAACGACAGAAGGTCTGGTTCCCCCGGCGCCTTCCAGTGTGACGTCCTGCCGAGGACGCATTGGAGCCGTCGCGCACGATGGATAGACGACCGAGGGGCAATGAGTTTTTGCTGGAGCAACGAGAAGGCCTACCGCCACGGTTTGCCTTGTTCTCGCCGGTCTCGCGACGACATTAGAAAAGGCCGGGCGGATCGCCTGACCTGTCCCAACTGTAAACGATCAACTCGTGTCGCGGCGCCCGGCGGTCCGCGCCGCCGACCGTGTATTCGATCGAAGCAATCTCGTGTTGGAACGCGCGGAAGATCGTTCGCATGGTGGGGTTATCGTTGACGCTGAGAATCGCCCTTCCCTTCATTTGCCCGAGCGACGCCGCCAGAGCCTCGTATTGCGCGCGATCGAAATCGACGCCATAACCCGCCGTGCCCCAGTACGGTGGGTCCATATAGAAAAACGTATGGGGCCGGTCGTAACGCTCGATGCAAGCGCGCCAGTCGAGCTGCTCGATATAGGTCGACGAAAGGCGCAGGTGCGCGGCCGAGAGCGTTTCTTCGAGCCGCAGCAGGTTCAGCCTTGGCGCCGACGTCGTGGCGGTACCGAAGGTCTGACCGTCCACCTTGGCGCCAAAGCAGTTTTGCTGCAGATAGAAAAAGCGTGCTGCACGCTGGATATCGGTTAGCGTTTCAGGTCGCGTCTCCTGCAACCAGCGAAACACCTGCCTGCTCGATAGCGCCCATTTGAACTGGCGCACGAACTCCTCGAGGTGATGCTGCACCACCCGGTACAGGTTCACCAGCTCGCCGTTGATGTCGTTGATGTCTTCAACTTGCGCCGGCGGTCGCAGGAAATACAGCGCAGCACCGCCCGCGAACAGTTCGACGTAACACTCATGCGCAGGAAAGCGCTGCAACAGCGTATCGGCGAGGCGTCGCTTGCCGCCCATCCACGGAATGATCGGTTCGGCCATGGTACCTCCAAAGCCATCTACACTGGGTGCCGCGCTTCTGCTTGCAGACTGCTGCACGGCGCCCTCGATACACGCGCCGATGAAGATCGACGTGATAAGTGCTTTCCGGCTCATGCGCGCCGCCTGCGCGTCACCAGCGGCTGCTTGAAGAACATCAGCCCGAGAAAGGCGAGACAGACACCGCTTGTAATGAACGGCTCATCGCAAAGAGCGTAGGCGACCGACAGCCACGTGCGCCGCACAGACCCGAGCGCCGCGATCCTGCTCACGCAGTCGGCGCCGCTGGTCGTGCCGGTTCGGCCTGATGCCACCGTTTCGGCGAAGGTTCTCTAACGATTGGCGATGTTGGCAACGAGCCGTGCTTGCAGCCGTGACACGCCTCAATGAGATGGATTCCTCGAGCGCGCGTCAACGCCGCCAGATGGTTTGCCGTCACTGGATCCTCTGGAAACCCGCACCTGGAGGTGGAAGCTCTCGCCTACCAGACAGGGGCGCACCTGTGCATCAGTGAATTGTCGGCAAGACGCGACCCCGCCTGTCCCGCCACGCTTCACGCCCGTCTTGATCGATGCATATAAAAGGCTGGATTGTGCTTGCTGACACGGAACATAGCCAGCGCAAGCCAATCGAACTCACCCCTGCTGCGTTTCGCCACCTAACTGGCTGGGTACGTGTCTGCTGCCAGCCGCGAAGGACGTAGAGAAAACGTCACCAGTCGCCGACACTCTGTCTGTGCTATACAAGCACATTTCTCTGCAACAGCCCCCAGGATAACAAGTCGACGCGATCGATCGGACCAAGTCAGATCGGATCGACCATATGCTATGAAGGCAAAATTTGAAATCGGGACTGAAGCTCACCGCATTCCCTTGCTACAACCGGTGAGATTGGAAAGGGCCGAGCTAGTGTTTATCGCGGTGTGTTTCGCAGCAAGCCGTTTGCTGATCGCGTTTGTTGGTTATCTCTCAGCCCGGCATTTCCATGCCGGGGCTTTGCTCGACGCATTTTGCCGTTGGGACTGCACCTGGTATCAGACGATATTTGAACGCGGTTACGATCTCGCCCCGAATTTCGGTCCCGGTGGGGCCGGTTCCCCTCACGCCCATGTTCGCGGCGACGCCGCGAACTGGGCGTTTTTCCCGCTCTATCCGCTAAGCACCAGGATCTTGGCACATCTGTCGGGGCTGGCGCCGCTTGCCTGCGGCTACTTGCTGTCCAATGCTGCGTTTTTGGGCGCGCTGTATTTCCTCTACTGCACCATGAGCCGCATTGCGACGCCTCAAACGGCGCGCTTCAGCGTGCTGGCCACGGCCTTGGCACCGTGGAGCCTGTATTTTGCAGTGCCCTACACAGAAGCGCTTTATCTCTTGCTGATGTTGATGGCGCTGGAGAGCGCTGCCGCCGGCCGCTGGATCACGGCCGGCGTAACCTTGGTCGCGCTATCGGCGACGCGCAATCTGGGCGTGCTAATGGCTGTCCCTTTGATGATCATAGCGGTCCAGCAGTTCGGCTGGCCCGCACTGTTGACGCTGCGTGCAGAGACACAGAGTGCGTGGCTTGCGCTGCTGATGGCGCCGCTCGGCCTGGCGCTGTTTATGCTCTTTCTGCATGCGCGGGTCGGCGATAGCCTGGCGTTTATGCACATCCAGCTGGCTTGGGGGCGGCATGTCGGCAATCCGCTAGTAGTCGAATCGCGGGCACTGCTCAGCGGGCAGCCCGATCAAATTTATTATGCCCTGAGCGCTTTGTTGGGTCTTGCCGCCACGCTGTATCTGCTGCGCAATGGCCGGCTAGGCGACGCGTTTATTCTGGCTACGGGAATTCTGATTCCCTTATCGACCTTGGTGTACTCGATGCCGCGTTACGTCTTCACGCTGTACTCGATCCCGCTGGCGCTGGGGCTCGCCACCGAAAACCGGCCCAAGTTGCGCGTGGTGGTGCTCGCTGTGTTTGCTGGGCTGCTGGTACTAGCCGTGCGCTTCTGGATTATGGACAAGGAATTTATGCCATGACGACGCGCGCCCGACTATGTAGCGGGATGAAACTACTGACAGCGCTGGCCTTGCTGGTGGTGTATGCGCAATCCGCGTGGCTGATATTTCATCCCAGCACCAGTCCGGAATACACGCTCTACTATCGGCAAGGCGCGCTTCGTCGGTGGCCGGGGCCAAACGGTCTCAAATATCGGCCCGGTGCGAAACTAGATTTCTCGACTTCGCTGGTTTACCTGTCGCGCCAAGGATGGTCCGAGCCCGAAGGGTGGGGTGGAACCTGGTCGGACGGCCCGGCCGCGAGCGTCTTCCTGAAGGTCGAGCCGCGTTCGGCGGCCGCTTTGGAGTTGACCCTTCAGGGGCATGCCTTCGTGAATCCGCAGCATCCGCTGCAACGCGTGGAGGTGCTGGCCAATGGCACAACGCTAGGCACCTTGCGCTATGACGATCCGTCGCCTACGGTGCGAACCTTGGCGATCCCTGGTGCGGTGTTGCAAGGTGCGCAGCAGGGCATCCTCAATCTGACGCTGCTCTTTCCCGATGCCTGCGCACCTGCTGAACTGGGCTTGTCGCCCGATACGCGGAAACTGGGTGTCGGCATAACATCCATGCGGCTGACGCCATAGGGCCGCTCAAGATGACTGCGGATCACCGGTTTTGAATGGCTGCGATTCCTCCGCGGATCTCGGCCACCCACGTCCAAACCGGACGTTCACCGACGGCAATTGGTCATCCGCCCATCGGCATTCGATCATGCCTTGCCGACCTGAACGCAATGCTCACGTCTACGTCGAATACAGAACCTCCTGCCGAATTACGCGCTGCGACCCACGCGGCGCATGGCAGTCAATGTGACGGCCGTCACTGCCCGGCTGATGCCATCGCGATATCATCGCCTGCCCCATGTGCATGACGGGCGCCACACGTTCACCGCTCCTTATCGACGGAAAGAACACAAGGCGCCCCCAAGCGCCTGTTTAACCGGACCGGCTGGATGGATGCTCACGGGATGAGCAGCCCGTTCAGATGTAGCGGCCGACCCGTCGGCGCGACAATCATTCCACTTCCTAAACCGTCGCGACGACAGAACATGACAAAAGCCGTTAGGAGAGAGTTCACCAGCTTCGCACTCGTCGGTTTGCTGAATACCTTGGTTCATCTGGCAATTCTGGTTGGCCTCGTCGAGGGTCTGGGCCTCAGGTCCAGCCTCGCTAATGTAGTGGCGTTTCTCTCCGCCAATATTTTCTCGTACGGCCTGAATAGCCGCATGACGTTCCGCCGGCGCCTGAGCTGGTCGCGCTACCTTGGTTTCCTGATGTGCAGTGCGTTGGGTGCGGGCCTGTCTTATCTGATTTCGCGGGGTGCCGAACTGGCGCATTGGAACTATCTCGTCGGCTTTCTTTTGACGGTGCTGCTCATGCCGCCGGTGAACTTCTTGTTTGTCCGGCGCCTGGTTTTTTCTGTGAGGAAAATTTCGTGCGACGAGCCGATGGCATGACGATGTGTAAAGCAGCCAACAACGCTCCGACTCCAGGAGAATCGCAGTGAATCCAATGACCGACCGAAGGCTGCTCAGCATTGTGTCGCCCGTATATAACGAAGCCGAGGCAATTCCCATCTTCCTGCGCGCGCTGGACGCGGCACTCGGCAAGCTGGCCGGCTTCGACTGGGAAGTCGTATTCGTCAACGACGGCAGTACCGACGGTACTTTGGCAGCTTTGGAGCGCGAAGCCAGAAGTCGCAGAAATCTCGTCATCGTCGATTTGTCCAGGAACTTTGGCAAAGAAGCGGCGTTGACCGCCGGACTCGACTTTGCCAGTGGCGATGCGATTATGCCGATGGACGTGGATTTGCAGGATCCCCCGGAGTTAATCGAACGGATGCTGGCGCTCTGGTCGGAAGGTTGGGAAGTCGTGGTTGCCCGACGTCACAACCGGTCCACCGATAGCGCGGCCAAGCGCATCACCGCCCGCGCCTTCTATCGGCTGATGAGCCACATATCTCGTCCAACGCTCCCCCAGAACGTAGGGGACTTCCGGCTGATGGATCGCAAGGTGGTGGAGGCGATTCGCAGCCTGCCCGAAAGACGGCGCTTCATGAAAGGGTTGTTCGCCTGGGTCGGATTTCGCACCACCGAAGTCCACTATGAACGGCCGGCTCGGGCCGCAGGGCAAACCAAGTTCAACAGCTGGAAGTTGTGGAATCTGGCGCTGGAAGGTATAACCAGTTTCAGCACGCTGCCCTTGCGTATCTGGACGTACTTCGGAGCTGCTCTTGCGTCGACTGCATTCCTGTACGGCGCGTTTATCATCGCGCGGACTCTTCTGCGTGGGATCGATGTCCCCGGGTACGCTTCCCTCATCGTGCTGATTCTATTCTTCGGCGGCATCCAGCTCGTGACGCTTGGGGTCATCGGCGAGTATCTCGGGCGCACCTACGAAGAGGCTAAACAGCGACCCGTCTACGTCGTTAGAGAGTGCGTCAGATCCGCAACCAGCGCAGTTGCCAGCCTGGCTAACCCGCGAGAACCCATCGAGCGATCCGATCGCGTTTCGCTTGCCGATCCGGCACCCGCGCACGCTGTGGCAGCGTTGACGACACTTTCAATAGCTGGCGTTGAGATTGAATCCCGACTGAGGGAATAATGCTCAGGCTCGATCAGATCATAGGGGAACAGCTTCGACGCGTTTGGGTTCCTGCTCCTCTTCATCTCTTTTCTATCAGTTAGAGGACGTTATTTCAGCATCGTGTCGTGACCTCGGCACACTCAATAACCAACAGGCTCTGCAGCCAGGATCGGCTGAAGCGCCAACGCCACTGCCATTCTTTCCTAAACCCACAGTCCAATGCAGTCGCACGCCGTCTACAAGCCAGCGCATTTCAGAGCAATCGCACTAGACGTGCTATTTTTGGCCTTCCTACTGGCAATGGTTTGGGCGGTCGTCAATGGCAAGCAGTTCTCAGCGGATGGCGCGTATTACTTTCTGAGCGTTCTGCAGAGCAAGGGCTTCACTCATATAGCCTGGCATCGACAGTTCGCAAGCTATGTGACGCAATGGCCGCTGGTAGTGGGCTTGCGCCTCGGCGTGTCCAGCCCGGGCCTCTTGCGCCTGGTCTTCGGGCTGAGTCATTTGCTTGCCTATCCGATTGCCTATGTCGCAGTGAGATGGCAAGTTAACAGGGGGGCCGATCCAGCGCTTCTTTACACCTATGTGTTCGGGCTCGTGTCTATCACACTGTCATCTGACTTCATCTTGATGGGGGAACATCAGCTCTTATTGCCTCTCGGATGGCCGATACTTGCGTTCCTGACGCTTCCACGCCTCTTTGGGTTGGCCGAGTGGTGTATCGCAGTCGTGCTGTCATTCCTCCTGGTCAGGATTTACGAGCCCGCCCTGTTCGTATTTCTCTTGTTCTTCCTCGTCATACTCATCAAAGGCCGAAGAGATCTGTACGGCGCGCTGCTGCAGCGGAACTACGGACTGCTACTCGCCATGGCCCTCTGCATGCTGTGCTGGCTCGCCGGCATCGGCATTTCGCTTGACGGAATCCTTCATCCTCGGGACCCTGCAAATCGAAGTTCGTTCGTGGCCGCCATTCTCCACGTGATAGCCAATCCCGTGCTGCAGATGACGGTAATATCGCTTGTCTTCTTTTTCGCCGGAATACGCCTTCCAAGAGCTAGAGCAATACTTTTTGCAATGGCAGTTTCCGTGGCCTATTTTGTGTGCCGCAATCGATTCGCGCTATTCAGCGCGCAAGTCAGCTTCGATTCCAGAATACTCGTGCTGTCTCTACCTATCCTGATCGGTCTCTCAGTGTGGATCTTGCCGAAATTCCCATTGACCACACGTGAGAGCCTCTGGTTTAGCGCGATCTTTATGTTGCCAGTGGCGGTGGACGTGGCAGGGACCAACGTCTGGCACGATTTCGCGCAAAAGGTACAGCTATTCGCCGCGAGCCAAAACGATGGATTCGTACCGGCAAGCGTGCACCGGCTCAATCGGCATCCGGCTAGCTGGAACTGGACCTTCCCTTCTCTAAGTATCGTTCTCGCTGCACCACACGTTGGCTCGATCCTCGAGAATAGTAAAGACGTTAAATGGCAACCGTTTGATCCAAAGGCAGAACTGCCGCTGCCCGCCTTTGCCGGTTACGGCCAGCGTTTGGCGTCGTGCCTACCCAAAAGCTCACCTCAAAGTACTTCTTCAAACCGTTCGGTAAGCGGCACGTCAGCATTGCGGTGACGCGCCGATGCATCGGTAGTGACGAGAACAGGCTCGCCACGTGTGTAAGGGGCCGTTGCAAAAGCCAGAAAAAGACCTTGTGTGTCGGTGCAAAGACAGCTTGGCGACGATGGCGCAAGAACTGGTCTCCTCGCTGAATATGGCGTTGCTGGAACTGGAGTTGCAACGGGCCGCCGATCTTGCCAGGGCGGCCGAGGGTGCCGGCTACGAGCCGTAGTCGCTGCACCGACTAGTTCCCCGCTTCCTGGTCGCCTCGGAGTCCACTGCCGAGGACGATTCAGGGCTTTCTCGCAAACGCAAGTACACACGGCATCGGGACTTGCACCTCACCGTTCTCCGAATACGATGCCGCATCGCCGGACACGGCTTTCTGGATCGAAGCCAGCGCCTCCGGTGATTGCGCCTTCAAGATCGCCGCGACGCGGACACCGCCGCACATCAGGACGTCGAAAGGCGTTTCGGGCGCGCGGATACGCAACGTTTGACTGACTTCCATAATGCGCGGCTCAGCGAAGCCCGCATCAAGCAGCGCACGCTCCGATTCGTGCGAGTCGCTAAAGCGGAAGAACGGAGGCCCAGGAGGCAATTGGACATCCATGCGACCGTGCTTCTCAATGGCCTTGAGCACCATCCCGAATCCAACGGTCCGGTTCGGCGACGCCCAAACGGTGAACGCGACTCTGCCGCCCGGGCGCAGCACCCGAAAGGCTTCGGCGAGCGCCGCCTCGGGACGAGCGAAATGCAGCATTCCAAAGCTGATACCAACCGCGTCGAAACTCATATCCGGAAAAGGCAGATCTTCGGCGCTCCCGGGACGGAATGGGAGGTCGGGAAAAATGCGTCTTGCTTGCTGGACCATCGCGTCCGCGAAATCGACGCCGACTGCATCGGCGCCACGACGCGCCGCTGCTGCCGTGAGATAGCCGGGTCCTGACGCGACATCAAGGAACTGCACGCCGGCACGTACCTCAAGCGCATCGAGCAACGCATTATTGGACTGCGTCGTCAGTTCGCCAAAATACGAGTGATACGGCTGTGCGACTGCTTCCCAGCCCTGACGCTCAAAGACGCTGAATTCGTCTTGTTCCATATCACACCTCTATCCGGGTTCACCCTATCGCACCGAGACATCTGACGCGATCCGAGCCGACGCATGCTGGTCAGGTTAGTGCCGCTCGGCCACTTGTACAAGGCTGCATGGATTTCCAGAGTTCATCCTGCCACGCCACCAGCGTCGACCAATACAGTGAACCCTGCCGTATATGACATTGTGGCGAGACAGGCACTTGCGTCCGCGATGTGCGTACCTTGTCCTCCCATGAAAGGACGACCGCGAGCATTGCTTAAGTGGCTCCTCGTGGCCATCCTGCCCGACAATGCCCAGCCGGTAATCGGCACCGTTTGGTCAACCCACATCGCTAGTCGGTCGATTCGTTCCGGTCGTACGTTCCTGCATGAATCGAACGGCTGCCTTGGCGCACGAAAAGTCACCCGTTCATCGATCGCAGACCCCATATCGACGATGTCCGACATTTCTGTGCGAAGACGTTGGCGCGGCGATGCGGCGCGGCGATACTTTTGAATAAGCTTTCACGGCCCCTCGGCAACCCAGCGAGTGCTGAAGGAAGAGATTGCCGACGCATCGCCGGGGGAGAAAAGATGGTCTCCTAAGAGGCGCCCCGGCCGCCGTTGGCAAGAAAGAACTCGTTGGTATCCTGAGGCCCTGCGTGCAGGAAGGGGGGAAGCCTTTCCGCTGAAGTGGAGGCTCATGTGATAGGAGCATTTTCTCGTGAAGAAGACACGACAACTTCTCCTGGTTTTAGGCATCTTGTTATCGCCGGTCATTCACGCAGAGTCGGTTAAGCTCGAGTTCGCTGTCAATCTCAAAACCGGCGAACGAGGCATGCCCAATCAATATGACAAACTCGACCTTGGCGAGGGCAGCGGGCGCTACGTCGCTTCTCTGCGGCAAAGCGGAAGAGTAACCAGCAAAGGACTGCTGGAAGGTGCAACGGTGCTTGACTGGGGCTTTCACGAGGTCCCGACCGACGCGGCGGCCGCAGCCGGCTCCGACGAATCAGAACCGAACGGTGGCGGGCCGGGTTATCTGGTATTCACCGTTCCGTCGGGTGACAAGCTCAGCATGCGGCTCCACATGCATCTCCAGTATGTACCCCAGTTGCACGGTCCCCCTCGGCCCTACCTCTTCGGTCTCTGGCAAATTGTCGGCGCGAGTGGGAGCCTAAACCACTTACAGGGAACCGGGGTGATTCGCGTAGAACGCCCGTCAGCAGATGAACGCTTGTGGATCCTCGAAGGGGAAGTAGGTCGCGCGACGACAGACTCACAATAACTGTCCCCGATGCATGCGGATCAGGCGATAAACGTCATTGTGGAGGCGCGGCGTCGGGTAATGGGGGCGCCCGCAGGGTTTGGCAAACTGAGTTGCTGGCAGGTGTCCCCGACCGCACGCTATTGGGTTGCGCGTGGCTAGTCTCCGTGCGCGGATTGCGGGTGCTACAGACGCGAGACATGAGCAATATGCATCTTATCTATTTGCAACACTCGTACGCCTCAACTATGTTGAATAGCCGGAAGGCTCGGCTGCCGGGCGAGTGCCATGTCCGATATTCCAAGCACTCTACGCGATTCCGAGTTCGCGACAATAGCAGGGAGACTCGGCTATGACGACACCGCTGCTCGGACAGATGATGGGCGTGCCACTGACGGTTTCCTCACTGCTGGCCCATGCGTCACGTCACTTCGGCACGACCGAGATCGTGTCAAAGCGCATCGAAGGCGACGTGCATCGCTACACGTATCGCGACTGCGAAAAACGCGCGAAGCAACTGGCACAGGCGCTTATCGCGCTGGATGTGCAGCCGGGCGAACGGATCGGCACGCTGGCATGGAACGGTTACCGCCATCTGGAAGCCTATTACGGCACGACGGGCTTCGGGGCCGTCTGCCATACCATCAACCCCCGGCTCTTCCCTGAGCAGATCGCATGGATCATCAACGACGCCGATGACAGCTACGTGCTGTTCGATACGACGTTCGCGCAGCTGATCGATTGCCTTGCACCCCTCTGCCCGAAGGTGCGTGGGTGGATCGCGCTTGCCGACGACGCGCATCTGCCTGCGATGCAGACGCCCATATCGCTCATCAGCTACGAGACGTTGCTCAAACCGCACGACGGCGCATTCGACTGGCCGCTCCTCGACGAGCGCCAGGCATCGTACCTCTGTTACACCTCGGGCACGACAGGCAATCCAAAGGGCGTGCTGTATTCGCATCGCTCCACGGTGCTGCACGCGTACGCCGGTTCGCTGCCGGATGCGATGTGTCTATCGGCGCGCGACTCGGTGTTGCCCGTCGTGCCGATGTTTCATGCGCACGCATGGGGCATGCCGCATGCCGCGCCGCTCACGGGCGCGAAACTCGTCCTTCCGGGCAAGGATCTCGACGGAAAATCCCTGTTCGAACTGATGCAGGCCGAGCGCGTCACGTATTCCGCGGGCGTGCCAACCGTGTGGCTTGGCCTGCTCAACTACATGAAGGAAGCGGGCGTGCGGTTGTCGTCATTGCAACGCGCGGTGATCGGCGGGTCCGCGTGCCCGCCGGCGATGCTGCGCACCTTCGAGGAATACGGCGTCGAAGCCATTCACGGATGGGGCATGACCGAAATGTCACCGCTCGGCACGCTCGCAAAACTCAACTGGGAACAATCACAGCGGCCGCCAGACGAGCAGCGCAGGCTGCGCGAAAAGCAGGGGCACGTGATCTACGGCGTGGACATGAAGATCGTCGGCGACGATGGGCGCGATCTGCCGTGGGACGGCGTCACGTTCGGCGAACTGTACACGCGCGGTCCGTGGGTGATCGAGCGGTATTTCCAGAAGGACGACTCGCCGCTCGTCGACGGCTGGTTCCCAACCGGCGACGTGGCCACGATTGACCGGGACGGTTTCATGCGCATCACCGACCGCAGCAAGGATGTCATCAAGTCCGGGGGCGAGTGGATCAGTTCGATCGAAGTCGAGAACCTGGCAATGTCGCATCCGGCCGTCGCAGAGGCGGCCTGCATCGCCTGCGCGCATCGAAAGTGGTCCCAGCGGCCGCTGCTCGTCGTCGTCAAACGCAAGGACGCGGAGGTCACGCGCGACGAACTGCTCGCGTTCTACGAGGGCAAGGTCGCGAAGTGGTGGACGCCAGATGACGTTGTCTTCGTCAACGAATTGCCGCATACGGCCGTTGGCAAGCTGCACAAACTGAAGCTGCGCGAGCAGTTCTGCGATCACCTGCTGCCGTCCACGCTCGACGTTGAGAACTGTCCGCTTGCCGACGAGCGCGCACCGGGAGCCGCCGGGTCGGAACCTGCGGCGGAATAATCGGAAGCAGGCTGTTAAAGGGACCGCCACCGCACCGCCATTTGGTGCAACCGGCCGTAGCCGACCCTAAGGAGAAGTTCGAATCGCGTTCAGCGAAAGGCCGGTGTCCAGAGCGAAGGAGTCAGAGCGCACACCGTACATTCCTCCATTGCTACCGGTAGCAACAGCCCGGAAACAGCCGCTTCCTGGGTCAATCGGCGGCCACCAGCCGGAACGAATGCTGGTGGAACCGGTACATTCGACATCTCGTGTATGGCTGCCGCAGAACCTTATCCTTAACGGTTGACCACGCTCCTGGGCATCGTCAGCACAATGGCCGCCGCCACGAGCAACGAGGCTGCCACACAATACAGGCCCATGTCGGTGCTGTGCGTCATATCCTTGATCCAGCCGACCAGATAGGGACTGACAAAGCCCGCCAGGTTGCCGATCGAATTGATCATTGCAATGCCCGCGGCCGCCGCCACACCACCCAGGAAGGCAGGCGGGATCGACCAGAACTGGCACAGTGCACCAAGGATGCCGATCGTGGCGACCGTGAGGGACACGACAGCCAACGCGACGCTGTGGGGCACCAGCGTGCTCGCCACCAGGCCGATTGCGCCGATGACGGCCGGCAGTGCCACATGCCAGCGCCGTTCCTTGCTCCGGTCCGAACTGCGTCCCAGCAGCACCATCGCGATGGCCGCGGCGCCGTAGGGGATCATCGTCAGCAGGCCGACATTGAAAGCGTCGTTTACGCCCGAGGCCTTGATGAGCGTGGGCAGCCAGAAGCTGATGCCGTACAGGCCCATGATGATGCCGAAGTAGCACAGGCACAGCACCCACACGCGCCTGTTGGTGAATGCGCCGCTTGCACTATGCACTTCGATGTGCTCTGACTCGTTTGCCAGTCCCTTCTCGAGCTGCGACTTTTCTTCAGCGCTCAGCCATTTCGCCGCGCTGATCTTGTCGTCGAGATACAGCAGCACCGCGAAACCGCCGATGATGGATGGCAGCGCTTCGAGCAGGAAGAGCCACCGCCAGCCCGCCATGCCGCCCATGCCACTGAAGCTGTTCAGTATCCAGCCCGACAGCGGACCGCCGATGACACCAGCAATTGGAATCCCCGTCATGAACATCGCGGTGATCTTGCCGCGGCGAGAGGACGGAAACCAGTACGTCAGGTAGAGAATGATGCCCGGAAAGAATCCGGCTTCAGCGACGCCGAGCAGGAAGCGCAGCACGTAGAAGGCGGTGGGCGTCTTCACGAAAATCATCGCACCGGAAAGCACACCCCAGCTGAGCATGATACGGGCGATCCATTTGCGCGCGCCGAAACGATGCAGTGCGATGTTGCTCGGCACTTCAAAGATGAAATAGCCGATAAAGAAAATACCCGCGCCCAAGCCGTAGATGGTCTCGCTGAACTTGAGGTCGGTCAGCATCTGCAGCTTGGCAAAGCCTACGTTGACCCGGTCCAGGTAAGCGAAGACGTAGCAGAGAAAGAGGAAGGGAACCAGCCGCCATGTCACCTTGGCGTAAGTGCGGTCCTCGGCGTTGGCTGGCGTGACGACATCGCCGTAAGCGGATTTCAACATTGTTGTCTCCTTGAATCGCCGCCGGCGCTTTATTGTCGCGCCAGCGCGGCTTGTGATGTATGCGACGGCCTATGCTGGCCGTTCAGTCGAACATGTCCGGGCTGGTCTGCACGAGCTGGTCATAGATGGGCTGGAAATGCAGCCAGCCGATGTATTCGCTCCCGACGTGTTCGCGGCTGTAGCGCGAGCTGTGCTCCGGCACCATGACGGGCTTGATACCGGTGGCCTCGACCAGCAACTGCTGCTGGCAGCAGCGCTCCAGCGCGATGAACCAGAACGCGGCGGCTTCGATGCTGTGGCGGCTCACCGTTAGCAGGCCGTGATTCTGGTGAATGGCCGCCTTGACGTTTTTGAAGTAGTCGGCAACCGACAGCCCGGCCTCTTCCTCGACCGCGACTGCGCCAGCCTCGTCCTTGATCACGATATGGTCTTCATAGAAAGCCGCGGCATCCTGGGTGATCGGGTCCAGCGGACGTCCGAGCGCCGCGAACGCGGTGCCATAGACCGTGTGCGCATGGCACATCGCAACGATGTCCGAATTGGCTTCATGCACTGCGGCATGCAGCACGAAGCCGGCGCGGTTAAGCGCGTAGTTGCCTTCGACGACTTTGCCGGTATGGTCGGCCAGGATCAGGTTGGAGAGCTTCACCTGGGAGAAATGCACGGCCATCGGATTGGTCCAGTACAGTTCCGGGAACTCAGGATCACGCACGGTGAGGTGGCCGGCGAAACCGTAATCGAGATGATGCAGCGCGAAGGCGCGGCATGCGGCGACGAGGCGTTCCTTACGGTGCTGGCGCTCCTGCGCGAAGGACGAAAAGTCGGGCAACTCGGGGAACTTCAGCCCTGCCTGCTTCGGCCGATAGATGGAATTGTTTGAAGGATGCGAAATCGTGCGGCGCAGTTCGGCCTGCTGCGCGCTGTTATCGATTTTTCCGGTGCCGGTGCTCATGGTGTCTCCTGGGTTAACGGTGATCGCATGCCGGTCACGATAAAGAAACACGCGTCGCTGATCTAGGCGCGCCGAGCAATAGGATTTATTGCGCCCATATATAAATCGCCGGCGGCTAGGGCTTCTCCCAGGGTGGCTCGCGGAAAACTTCGACGAAGTAGTCGATAAAGGCGCGGATGCGCGGCACCAGCTGGCGTTCGGGGAGATAGACGACATGGATCGCAGTGTCGTCCTTGGCCTGGTACTCCGAGAGAAGCGGCACCAGATCGCCTCTGCGGATCGCGGGCAAGGCAAGGTGGGCGGCGAGACGCATGATGCCCACGCCGGCCACGCACAGCTGAAACAGGGTTGTGCCGTCGGTGCTGCGGAAACTACCCTGCACCGCGACGCGTTCGAGCTTGCCGTTGATCATGAACGGCCACTGGTTCAGATGCTCGCGCGGCGACTCCCAGGTCAGGCAGGCGTGCCTGGACAGGCCGAGCGGCGTCACGGGTGTGCCGTGTGCCGCGAGATAGCCCGGAGAAGCGACGACGATCCGTTGAAGGTCGCAGAGCTTTCGACTGCGCAAAGAGGAATCCTGCAGCCGGCCCATGCGGACTGCGACATCGAAGTTGTCCTCGATCAGGTTGACGTTCGAATCCGATAGCGAAAAATGCACGCACAACTTCGGGTAGGACGACAGGAAAGCGGGCAACGCGGGCACCAGTTGATCCATGCCAAACGCTTGGGGCGCGCTGATGCGCAAGTTGCCGGTCGGCTCACTGGAGCGCACCTGCGCTTCCGCTTCCTCCACGCTATCGAGAATGTCGTTGCAGGACGAAAGAAAGCGCTCGCCCTCATTGGTCAGCCGCTGCGTGCGCGTTGAACGATGCAGCAGCTGCACGCCGAGCCTGCGCTCCAGACTGTTGACGCTTTGGCTGACAAAGGGTTGGCTAACCCCCAGCATGTTCGCCGCCGCGGTGAAGCCCCCGGCCTCGACCACCGCCTTGAAGACGCGCATCTCCAGCAATCTTTCATCTTTCATCTTTCGAATCCATGTACGGCAACGGGACGTACAATTTACCCGGATCGGCGTACACACCTTCTGTGCAAGCTTTCCAAGGCTCGTCCAGTAATATGGCTCTTTGCAACGGCCGCTTCTGTTTGGCAAGCCGCCCTTGGAGTCATGGCAGATGTCTAGCAGCTTATGGCCGCGCGCTGACGCTGAACCCGTTCCCCTAGGGCACCTCTGTTGCGGTTCGATTGCCCTCACGAATCGCGGCTGCCAGACTTGCACGCCAGGATTCAGTCTGGTCGTGAGACCGCACGTCGTAACGCCAGCCGAGCGACGTTGCTACTGCTGCGGTGACGCTTCCACAGGAAAGATCGACGGCAGACCGGCCGGCACAGTCACTTATTCGCTGACATCGACCGTGAGCGGAACCCGTTTTGAACGTGACTTCACTTATCGCGCGCAATCGCGACGAGCGCCGCCAATATTGCGGTAAGGAACCGTGTACGGGTTTTCATAGCGCCTCGCACCCTTCGCTGTAACAGGCGAAGCTATTTTACGGCGCAGTAGTAGGGACGACGATGGGCGGTGCCCCACCCTAAGCACAACTAGACGAGCCGGGAAAGCGGACGTTCAACGATTGAGTTCGAGCGCATGTCGATTTTGGTGAATCTCATCGAGATTCGGGGCGCAGAAAGTACCCGTGCTTGTACACAATTTTCGTGGTTGCTGCCTCAGCCGCCTGGGTTTCCGCATCGCTCGCAACCGCGGTCATTCGGCGTTGCCGGCTTCGGAGCGGCGCGTCAAAGAGCATGGTGAAAGCAGGAGCGCTCCCCCGGCAGACTGCCGCCCGCAATGATCATGTATGTCTAATGGACCTCCGGCTAAACTAGTCGCCATAAACCTCGATCCGGTTGCGACCGCGCTCCTTGGCGCGATACATTGCCTTGTCGCCACGAGACAGCGACTGATAGGCGCCGACATCTGTCACGCGCATCGTGTCGACGCCGATGCTGACGGTCAGCACGATGTGCTCGTCACCGCACAGCAGAAAGGGGGTTCGCGACGTACGCTGCTGGACTCGTCGCGCGAGCGCAATGGCCGCGTCCGTACCGGTATCGGGTAGGACCATCGCGAACTCCTCGCCGCCCAGGCGGCCGACGATGTCGCTGGCCCGCACTTCGGTACGCAGGAGCGCCGCAAAGTGACTGAGCGCGCGGTCGCCGACCTCGTGTCCCCAGCGGTCGTTGAGCGCCTTGAAGTTGTCCAGATCGAACATCAGCACGGAGGCGACACGACTGTCAGCGCGCCGGACGCGCGATAACTCCGCCTCGCTTCGCATCATGAAGTGGCGGCGATTGGGCAACTGGGTCAGGAAATCAATTGTCGCCGATTCCTGCAGCTCGGCCTCGATGAGCTTGCGCTCAGTCACGTCCGTGATGAAGCCGTGCCACAGCGTGCTTCCGTCGGCCAGCCGTTGCGGCCGTGCATCGCCCTGCCGCCAGCGCAAGCCTTGGCGCGGCAGTTGCACTCGATATTCAAGGTGCCACGGCGACATGCTTGTCGCCGATTCCTCAATCGACTCTCGGTACGCGGCCAGATCGCGCGCATCGATCAGCGCGTCGACAGTCTCCGCGCTCGTCGTAGCCTGCTCTGGCGTCAGCTCGTAAATATCGCGGATTCCGTCGCTCGCGTAGGGAAAGAACGCGCGCCCATCGGGCATCAGCCGGTATTGGAAGACCAGGCCCGGAACCTCGTCCGTCAGGTTCGTGATCAGCTCAATGGACTGCTGTAGCCGCGCGGCCATCTCCCGCAACGCCGTAATGTCGGTCGTCGTACCGACCATGCGCAGTGCGCGACCATCGCTGTCGCGGTTGACCACCTTGCCCCGGCTGCAGATCCATTTGTAGCTGCCGTCCTTGCAACGGATCCGGTGCTCGACCGCGTAGCTGTCGGTCTTCGTTTCAAAGTGCCCCTGCATCGCCGCCTCGACGTAAGCGAGGTCGTCTGGATGCAAGCGCAGATAGGCGTCTTCAATCCGGTTGCTGAGCTCATGCTCCTCGTAGCCGAGCATGGCCTTCCAGGCAGGCGAGTAGTCGATTTCCCCTGTGACGACATTGCGGTCCCAGACGCCGGTCCCGCTGCCGGCAAGTGCCAGCGTCATGAGTTCCGCGCCGGCCTCCAGTTCTTTCACGCGGTCATGCAGCGTCGCGAGTGCGTGCGCGCGTTCAAGCCCGTGCCCGATCAGCCCGGCCAATTCACGAAGGAACTCCCGTTGTGCGTCATCGAGTGCGCGTGGCAAGTCATCCAGCAGGCACAGCGCCCCCACATGGAGTCCGTCGGCGTTTGTCAGCGCACAGGCGGTGTAAAAGCGCGGCCCCCGCGCTGCGACGCCGCGCACCGTGCCGCGAAAGCGCTCGTCGACCCACGTGTCCGGCACGACGACCATCCCGTCGTTCGCCGTGCTTGCTTGCAACGACGGACCTGATAGGTCCGGAGGCAGGACGTCAGGCAAAACGCCGTCGAACGCCTTGAGCCGCTGCCCATGAGCGTTCGACAATATGACCAGGGCGGTTGCGACGCCGAAATGCGCCCGCGCGAGTCTCGTCACCGCTTGGCATTGGGTGTCAACCGGCGGCAGTGCGACACCGCCGCCCGCGGCTGCGGCGGATGGCACGGAGTCTTTATCCGAATAGGTGCAAGCCAGCATAGGAATTGAGGCGTTACGGCGCCGGGTCGCAAGTCGTGTCAAGCACCTGTATAACGGCACCGAACGCCGTGGATTTAGGAAAAAGATCTACTTCGTACGCCAAAGATGCCTTGCGCAAACGATTACCCCGACTGCGAGCAATGACACTGTCAGGATGACCGCCCCGTAATCGGCCCGAGCGGACGGAAGTGACGGGTTCGGTCCCACGACGAAGCCTACCTTGGAAAAAGCCTCAGCCGTTCGCCTCTGGTCAGTTTCCGCCATTAGACCTCACCCAAGCGGCGGTCGTCGCGCCCGAGGATTCAACGGCCGACTCAAAGCAACGAATGACAGCTGCACCCGGCCGATTAAAACAGTCCGGCTGGCAGCGTGGCGTCGTCCGGAGCGGCGCGGCAAGCGTGACCAGCGCCCATACCATCAGCAGCTTCATTCGGCTCATAGTTAGCTCCAGGTGATGGCCTGCACCGCCTCGACCGTAGTCGCTGCATCAATTTGCGTCCCAAGCTGCTGGTTCTTCGTCAGGCACGCCAGAATCGCCGCTTTGCCGTCCATGCCCACCTGCTGGATTTGCGCGGCAGTGTGCATCACGTAAGCCCACTCGCCGGCCGAATCAGCGCACCAGAACGGCGTAGTCTAGTTCTCAGCGACGCCAGGGAGGATAGACGCGACGACCGATGCGTTCAGGTTCTGCTGGTCGGTCGGCTTTGCCGGGTACGAGTGCGCAGCGCCGAGCGCGGACGACGTGAATCCAGCGAGAATCGTGTCTTGGCAGCCTTGTGAGACGACGCCCTTCTGACCGTCCTTCGCTGCATTCAGCGCCTCCGCAGATGGCGGCGGCGCAACGACGCCAGAACCGCTCCACTCATACGCTGCCGGCGTGAAGTCAGGGGTGTCGCCTGCTTCGCCTGGCTGCTCGCGCTGTGCCCCGCCGCGGTGACTGAAATGGCGCTAACGCCCGTCACACAAGGCAGTAACGCCGCGCCAGTCACGGAAGTAACGGACACCCGTAACGCGGTCGGGGCGCTCGAGTCACCCGCAACCGAGCCGCAAGACGACGTTACTCGCGTCATGACGGCCATCGCTGCCGGCGAGTTGCGCAGTACCGTGATCGAGATCCGCAAGTTCCTCGGCTGCTCCCAGGCGACCGCAGCAGCAGTGCGCAAGAGATCGCACCAGCGAGCGGCAACGGGTGGCCGCTTGCCCAACGAGACCGACCCCATCCGCCGCCCAGTGGTTGCGCATCACCATAGAGAGACATCATGAAAACGACTCATGATCCAACACGAAAGCTGCACAACGCAACGCAAGGCAACGCAACAGCGGACCTATCAGGCTGGCTGCGTCTGCTCCGAGCCATAGTCGAGTTCCCGCCTCCTGGACGGAACGCACACGATCGAATCGACGTATGTGTGCGCTCGATTCTCGCCGTACCTGAAAGCGTCCTTTTCGGAAAGAAAATCGAATTGCTCTGGAAAACTTGCAACGCACTGCTCCGGTTGCTGCAGCGACGAAAGCGACCATGACACCCGATATCGACGCCCGGCACCCCCGATCGGCCGTGTCATTGCTGGAGTGACGTGAACTTCGATGCGGTATCCGCGATACGGCACATAAGTCGGGCTAGACATGGCTTCCTCCGACGACAAGGTCTATGCATAGCGACCGAATCGCCGCATCAGGCGTGCCCATCCAAAGCACTCCTGGGGAAGTACTTACTGAATAAACCGTAAAAGCGAGGAATGGCAAGTATGAGCGATGTGCAAGTGAAGGCAGACGCGGTGCGAAACGCGGTCACGATCGACCGGCGCGACCTGTTCGATCTCGTGCGGGGTGGCATCAAATCGGCCTTGGAGGACGGGAACGTGGGCGAGGGAATAGTTGCGACTTGGTACTGGCAGGAAGCTACGACCGGGCCGAGCGAGTTTTGGGCAATTTCGGCGTGTTCGACCCCGCTCTCGCCGCCCGCAGCGGTGACGATGTAGCGCAAGCAGCGATCTACCAGGAAAGTTACCGGAAAGAGACGTACGGAAACTGCCACTGGCACGACGTTGATCGAGCCCGAGACGAACACGCCCTTGCCAATGACGCAGCCGAATTTGTGCGCATCATCTATGCCGCCCCTGCGTCATCTGCTGGGGATACGGAGGTGGGATCATGAGCAAGTGGATCGACAAGTGCGACTTTGGCGACTGCCGAGAAACGATGCGCGCGATGATCGCCGACGGCCTTAAAGGTAAGCGGTCAAACGTGCGGCAGATCGTCAATGCATTTTTCGACATGATCGCCAGGGACACCCGTGTCAATCCCGTCGTGGCCGTCGGTGTGAGCGACAGCCACAATTTTTGGCCCCAGATACCGTGTGCCGCCAAGCGTAAAAAGGGACCAAACATCATCACCCCGCCGGATCGCGGCGACGACTTCGGGGACGCCGACAATCGACGTGGGGGACATCCAGTCTCGCGTCGACGGGTCGACGGGAGCCCAACGCACATGGGTAATCCTGTCGTTCGCCGGGTTGATGCGAATGGCGTCTATCGCAAAAGTAGCCACATCTACCTCCATCGCCCTGACAAAGGGATTCCACCATTATGCGCCGCTTCTTTTGCCAGGGATCATGGAGATCGATCGTGAGCGCCGTTATCAGCCCTTGCGGCACGTATCGCTATCGCCTGACGCGTGCCGCTGAATCGTTGGCGCCGGTGAAGTCGACGGCCCTGTTCGTCATGCTCAACCCAAGCACCGCCGATGCGCAGCTCGACGACCCGACCATTCGCCGTTGCCGCGGCTTCGCGAAGCTGTGGGACTGCAACGGCCTCGCGGTTGCAAACCTCTACGCGCTGCGCTCGACGAATCCGGCGGCACTCTGGACGCACCGTGACCCGGTCGGCCCCGATAACGACGACTCTCTGTGGAGCTGCGCCCGGGAGTGCGGCGACGTTGTGTGCGCCTGGGGATCGAACGCGAAGCCCGAGCGGGCCGCACGTGTCGCCAGCATCATGCGCGATGCCGGAGCGCGTCTTTGGTGTCTCGGCATGACGAAAGACGGCTCGCCGCGCCACCCACTGTATGTTCGCGCCGATCAGCCGCTAGTCGAATGGCGCCCAAAATGAAAGAGCGTCCTATCCTTTTTAGCGGCGCAATGGTGCGCGCGCTGCTGCGCGACATCGCCCCGAAGACGCAGACGCGCCGCGTCGTAAAAGGCTTCGCCCTGGATCTGCTGCAGCCGGGCAACTTCACGCCCGAATATGTGGCTCTACCCGAGAACGACCTCAGCCCGTATGGGTTTGCTGGCGATCGGCTTTGGGTGAAAGAAACGTTCGTCGCGTTCGGTCGCTGGGAGAGGCGCTTCAACGCAACGAAAGCGCGCGACGAATGGTACTTCGTCGACATGACGGTCGAGTCCGGATTTGCCTATCGGTTTCAAGGTGCCGATCCGGACGCCCGACGTCTCACCGGCGCATTGCCGACCTGGCACACACGCCCGTCGATCTTTATGCCGCGCGTCGCCTCGCGTATCACGCTGGAGGTGACCGGTGCGCGCGTCGAGCGCTTGCAGGACATCACCGATGCAGACGCGATGGCGGAAGGGATTCAACGGACGGATGGCGACGGTGAATGGGCTGTGGAAGGGCTCGACCACCTCGCTCATCCGCCGACCAACTCATACCGCGAACTGTGGGACGACCTGAATGCCGCGCGTGGCTATGGCTGGGACGCTAACCCGTGGGTATGGGCCGTCGAATTCAAGCGCATCTGAACTGACCCGACCGCAAGGAACTGCTATTTACCAGTCTGACGCAAGACTAGTGCCCCGCTCTGACGCCCAAGGCTCTCGAGGTCGTTGCGTCGCTCGCAAAAAGGACAAATGAAATACAGGCCGAAGTCGTCGAGTCCGGGCCCAACCAACTTGGTCGGAGCTCTTGACGGCAGCGGATGCATAGCCAGACCATGTTTCGATCGGCGTTACCGATCTTGATGCGGCACGTCCGTTCTACGACTCAATCATGAAGGTGCTGGGGGCAACCAAGGTCTATGACCGTCCCAGTGCGCTCGGTTACGGAGAGCGCTGCACGGCGGTTGACACAAATCGACGTGCCTCGCTGTCTATCTGGACCCAAGCAGGATCGATGTGAACCAGCGGCATTGGTGCTTCAAGGAGTGTCCCGCGAACAAGTGGACGCATTTTTCACGGCAGGCCTCGCCGCCGGGGGACGTTCAGACGGTGAATCAGGGCTTCGGCCTCACTACCATAGCGACTACTATGCCGCGTTCCTGTTCGATCCGGCTGGCAATCGTGTGGAAGCGGTATGTCATACCGCCTCGAATTGACACAACAACCAGCTAAATGCGGGAGACTGGGTCGCTATCGCATCTTGTCAAGGTGTATCTCGAACGTTTCCGTGCGAACGCCAAGGTGCTTCGTGACCTCGGCGTCGGTCATCAGCTTGGACGATTTCAGGATTGGGCTTGCCACCTCATACATTCGATCAGCATCGGGGCCGTACATATACAAGTAGCCATCATTGCCGTCAACGTGAAGTTCGGTCTCACCGAGCTCGCCAACACCTGCGCGCTTTATCGCGCCTTCTAGCCGATACTCCAGAGCGCGAATTTGCGGTAGGTCCTTGGGGTAGTAATCGAAATGGACCATCATTACTGGACCTGGTGGCCTCTGTGACTGCTGCGAAGCTGCTGCGCTGCCCGCGAACAATGCGATGCACAGGAAGGTGGTAAATGCTCTTCTTCTCAACATGGGCATGATATCGTCGGCGAAATAAAGGTCGATTGTCGGCGATGTAGACGTCCCCGTCGATCGTCCCTTCATGGCCGCGTACCGCCCGACGATCGAGCGCGGCGATCGCGTCCGGCGCGACTCTCGCCTAACGCAGACCAGATCAGATAACACAGACCCTCGCGGTAACGGGTCGGCTTTCGCGCCCAGGCAATGCGAACGATCCGTTGAAGTGACCCGCCCTCACTTCCTGTCGACAGAATACTTGCCCCGCCCGGTCACACACAGAAGCAGCAGGCCACCCATGATGCTGACATTCTTGTAGAAGTTGATCATGTTTGCTGCGCGCTCGCCGTCAGTCATCGTCCAGAAATGATGACCTATCAGACCTGTACCCAGCGTGTAAAACGCGAAGAGAAATGCGAGCGGTCGCGTGTAGAACCCGAGCACGATTGCGATTCCAACGAAGACTCCATGACGATTGCAATGATGGCAGCGACCGTCGGGAGCGGTGTACCTTCCGCTGCCATAAAACCGACCGTGCCTGAGAAACCTGTCAACTTGCTCCAGCCAAAGATCACGAACAGAATCATATGCGCGCGACAAGAATCAGTTCGTCCTTCCGTTCCTCGAAGAGGGTGTATCGCATGGCTGTTTTCCTTGAATGAACGCTACGAATCTGGGACTGCGAGAGGCGAGCATCGGAGAGTGGCAGGCGAGCGCCTCCCGGCGAGACTCAACGGGTTCGAACCGGTTACGCTAACCCGCAATCTTCAACGCCAGCGAAGCGACGTGTTTGCCCTGGAAGCGGGCAATATCCAGTTCATTTTGTGACGGTTGCCGGCTGCCGTCGGCGCCGGCCAGCGTGGTCGCACCATAGGGTGTGCCGCCAGTGATCTCGCTCATATTGACCAGTCCTGCGCAGGAGTAAGGAACGCCCACGATCACCATGCCCTGATGTAACAGTGTGCTGTGGAACGACGTGATGGTGGTTTCCTGACCGCCGTGCTGGGTGCCGGTCGAAGCAAAAACGCTGCCGATCTTGCCGACGAGTGCCCCTTTCATCCACAGTCCGCCGGTTTGATCCAGGAAGGTGCGCATCTGTCCGGCCATGTTGCCGAAGCGCGTCGGCGTGCCAAAGATGATGGCGTCGTAATTGGCCAACTCGTCAGGCGTCGCCACCGGCGCCTTCTGGTCGAGCTTGACCCCGTGGGCTGCAGCCTGGTCGGCCGGAATTGTTTCAGCGACTCGCTTGATCGTCACTTCGGTGCCCGGCACGGACCGTGCGCCTTCGGCCACTGCGTCGGCCATCGTTTCAATGTGACCATACATCGAGTAATACAGCACGAGTACTTTTGCCATGATTGTTCCTTGTTGAACGCCATCCTGGGGAGTCCGGACGACCATCAAAGCGCACCGCAATCGGCGAGTACGGTGAAAGGCAGGGAGACGTCCATCGCCACGCCGTCGGTTGCCCTTGGGTGCCAGCCGGCCGACTTTAGCTTAGCATATGGAGTCGAAGCCCCCGTCTTGATGATTGGCCTGTCCTGGAGGAAGTCTGAACAACCTTCCGCTTGCGGACGCTCTACAGCAATGTGCGGTGCTCTTGTATAGATTTAATGGTGTTGTTCGTCCGTCACCGCCGGCGAGGGCATCCGTAATACGCTCAAATGCCCCTGTCGGGTGTCGACCGGCTGCGTCGCCGGCTATCGATACTCCCTCGGTATCATCGTGGATTCAAGCAGTATTGGACGAAGCCAAGGTGCCGCCCATACGATGCATGGGAATTGTCGACCTATACGACGGAGGACAGCGCCAACCCAGCGCAGAGGTCGCCCTCTCGATGATGCCGGAGGCACCAGAAATACGCTGTTCCCTGTACCTAATCTGATGAGATCAAGCATGAACAAGCCTTGTATCATTTCTGTTGCAATCACGGGATCACTGCCGCGCAAGCAAGACAATCCGGCTGTGCCGATTACGGTGAACGAGCAGGTGGAATCAACTCAGGCGGCATTCGAAGCCGGAGCGACCTTGGTTCATCTTCACGTACGCAACGATGACGAAACTCCCACGTCTAATCCCGAGCGTTTCGCGCTGGTGCTGGAAGGCATTCGCAAGCACGCGCCGGGCATGATCACCCAGGTGTCCACCGGTGGTCGCTCCGGGGCCGGCAACGAAAGAGGTGCCATGCTCTCCCTGCGGCCTGACATGGCATCTTTGGCAACCGGCTCGGTCAATTTCCCAGCACGGGTTTATGACAATCCGCCGGACCTGATTGACTGGCTCGCCGCCGAAATGAAAGCCTACGGCATCAAGCCCGAAGTCGAGGCCTTTGACCTGTCGATGATCTTCCAGGCTGCAGCTATGCAGGCGGCGGGCGCAATCGTCGGCCCCCTGCACATCCACTTTGTCATGGGCATAAAGAACGCAATGCCTGTCGATCGCGAAGTGCTTGAATTCTACGTCCGAACCCTCAAGCGCCTTTCGCCCGATGCCACATGGACCGGCGCCGGCATCGGCCGCAATCAACTGACAATGGCTCGTTGGTCTCTCGAACTAGGGGGGCACTGCCGCACCGGATTAGAGGACAACGTGCGGATGGACAAGAATACGCTTGCCCCGTCCAATGCCGCGCTCGTGCGCCAGGTTGCCGAACTTTGCGAGGAGTTTGGTCGCCCCGTCGCGACCGCAGCCCAGGCTCGCGAGATCCTGAAT
This sequence comes from Paraburkholderia suaedae, assembly GCF_040812055.1. Taxonomy (NCBI): domain Bacteria; kingdom Pseudomonadati; phylum Pseudomonadota; class Betaproteobacteria; order Burkholderiales; family Burkholderiaceae; genus Paraburkholderia; species Paraburkholderia suaedae. Next base: position 37,616 of record NZ_JBFOAH010000040.1, read on the forward strand.
CTGATCTGAACAGCGCTGTATCGCTAGTGCTGGTCAACCGCTACGAACGTGATCCGGGGTGCGCCATCTGCGCGATAGCGCACTACGGATGCGCGATGTGCTGGCTGAGTCGGAGAGGAAGGCGTATCTGTGCGGGATAGCGACGCCGACATCGCCCCGATCCGTACGGCTGCTGCCAAGTCTGGAACTGACGTCCGCATGTCCCTGCTATTGCGAGGACGAACGGCTGGAGATGGCCGAAGCGAGTCCGACGCTGACGCTGCCCGCCCCTCGTCGTGGTCGACCGAAGGCACCTATGCCGCGAGCCGATGTTCGTAATATGGACGGACGGTCGCGATCGTCGAGGATCGCGTGGAGCGCTCCCAGATTCGCAGGATCAGGCGATAGCCACGCGTCGATGTTCTCCGGCTTGATCGGGACGATACGGTCGTGGCCCGCTGCAGCCACCTCGGGTGGCGGCTCGTCGGTGATAGCGGCAAACGACAGGAGGTCTGGCTCGCCCGGCGCCTTCCAGTGGGATCACAGACAGGCGACCAGCATTTCTCCGCCGGTATTCGGTCGAAACTCCAACACGCCACGCGGTGCAACCGGTGACGCAGCCCGGGAAAGGAGACTGAAATGATGGCGAGGCCCTCGGCTCTGGCGGGGGGCCGAACTTCCGTAAGCGACCCCCTTCCCGCCCCTCAGCGGAACGTCGCCAAAGTCCGCTCCGTGGGGCGGAGCGGACGCTGGGGGCGCTCCGGTCAGCAGCATCTTGTCGAATCGAACTGGAGCAGCGGGTCAATTGACGAAAAGGGCGATCTGCAACCTGAAGGTCACTCAGCGCAGCCAATCGAGGTACGTAATGCGACCTGGTACCCTTAGCAGTCTGCTGCCGGGTCATTCCAGTGCGATCGGATATTTACTCTCCGCCCTCGCGAACCGGTAGCACGGTCTTGTACTGAACGCGCCGCAAGGTGATCGACGTGCTGACGTCGCGAACACCATCGATGGTCGCGAGCCGTGTCATCACGAAACGCTCGATTCCCGCCATGTCGCTGGCCACCAGCCGCACGATGTAATCGAACGCGCCCGTCATCAGATAGCACTCCATCACCTCCTCGCAACCCAGCAGGGCGCGCTCGAAAGCCGCCAGCTTTGCCGCGGATTTTTCAATTGCGACCGATACGTAGGCGGTGACTGGAAATCCAACCTTCTCCTGGTCCAGTAGTGACACATATTTTGTAATGACGCCCGCCTCTTCGAGCAGACGAATGCGCCGGTAGAGCGGCGAAAGCGAAATGCCCAGCGATTCAGCGAGGTCCGCAGCCTTGACATGAGCGTCCCGCTGTAGGGCCTGCAAGATGTCAATGTCGATCCGGTCCAATTTCATTGGCTCATCGTCTCAAATAAACGCGCAAATGTGCCTAATGTTGCCACATACAGTTGGTTCATTGGCTCATTTTGGCACGTACGATCGGCGCAAACTACCTAAAATTTCTCACAAGACAGTCGTGTCCTGTCGCAGCAGCGCAGCGTTGCCGGGTTCGGTATTGCGGCGCTCGCACATGCCTCCCGCCTGCTTATATAAGAGGCAAGCGCGGCCGATCTGAAACGAGCAAAGAATGCAATTGAAAGGAGCAAACGTGACTTTTTCTAATGGACAACTGGCTGGCAAAGTGGCGCTCGTGACCGGGGGCTCTCGCGGGATAGGCGCGGCCATCGCTAATCGGCTCGCAAGCGATGGCGCGGCCGTGTCGATAACCTATTCGAACTCGAGGGCCGACGCGGATCGCGTCATCGAGGACATCGAGCGCGCCGGGGGGCGGGGCGTAGCAATTCGCGCGGATTGCGCCGACGCGGACGCGGTAAAAGCCGCGGTCGGATCGACCTCGAAACGCTTCGGGAGACTGGATATTCTCGTGAACAACGCCGCAATGTTCCGCCGCGGCCTGATCGACGACTTCCCACTGGAAGATATCGACCGGATGCTGGCCATCAACGTCAGGAGCCTGCTTGTTGCCATTCAGGAATCGCTCCGTTTCATGGAAAGAGGCGGGAGGATCATCAATATCGGCAGCATCAGCAGCGACTACATGCCGATTCCGGGCGTGTCCGTCTATGCCGCGACGAAAGGTGCGGTAACCAGCATGACGCGTGCGCTGGCAAGGGATCTTGGCGGCCGGGAAATTACGATCAATAACGTCCAGCCCGGACGGATCGATACGGTGATGAACCCGGCCAACGGTCCGATGGCCGACCAGATCCGGGGCTCAATTGCACTGGGCCGCTACGGATCAGGCGACGATATTGCGGGACTTGTCGCCTGGCTGGCAAGCCCCGATGCGGCGTTTGTAACGGGCACCAGTCTGAAGGTCGATGGGGGCACCAGTGCTTGAGCGGCTCAGGTCGAACGTGAACGGCCGTTCGGACGCGCGCCATCGCAACACCGTAGATAACCTTCAATCGAACCGGATATACGTATGCTTTTCACTCTCCTATTAGAACGCCTCGACCGCTGGCTGCGGAATACCCAGCGGACCCGCCGTGATAGATACCTCGCAGCTTCGAAGGATATTGCCGAGCTTGAGCGTCGGATGAAAGAGTGCGACGGTTAGCTCGGGCCGACGCCGGCGCGAGCGATTCACGATAACAGCGCCAATGTCCCGCTCTATGCCCGCCGCGAGGGCGACTCTTCGCTTCGGAGGACAATGCGTCGTCGAGCCCACACCCCGGCTGGACGGTAAACACGATCGCCCGGCACGGTGCGCGGCCTGATCTGATGAAAAGGCGCTATTGCGACACCGACGCGTTGGATGATGCGTCCGTCGGCATCTGCGGTAGCGGAGCTGCCCCTGCGTCGTTCGTGCCGCTGCCCGTTGTCCCCGTTTGCCCGCGACGGCCTCGGTGCCCACCGCGTGCCACGGTGGGCTCGCTCGCCGCCACCGGGTGCATTGGCGGACGCGCGATATACTGAAAGTTATCGTTGACCGCGCTATTGCCCGTGTCGAACGACCGGTGGATGAACACACTGCTACTAACGGGTGAACTGGCTTGCGCAAAAGCCGTCGGTCCGATCGACATCATGGCTGCGCCCACGGCCGCACTCACGGCAATAATGTGCATGAGCGCACCGGCACTACGGACTGTCGAACGTGTTTTCAACTTACGTCTCCTTCAATGTACGTGCGGGTCGCAACCGCTTGCAGCGGGCAGCCGTTTTAGCGCTGGGTACGCTGGCTCAAAAAATTGAACCAACGTTGGAGGTGCCGGGCGAGCGGGGAGAAATACAAAGCGCTGCCGGGGAAAAGGCCAGACCAGACCGAACCAGTCTAGTCCGAGTTATGGAGAAGAAGGTTTCAAGCTGGATTACACGTCTTACTCGATTTAACTGATCGATGAATGGCCACCTGGTTGTGGCTTCGTTATCGGCATTTGCCTTGTAAATACCCCTCTGGCTTGCGACTGAGGGTACTGAAACCCGCCCCTCACAAGGGGGCGGGTTTTTGCTACTCGGCTCCTTGGATAGCTAAGCAAGTTTTCCGCACCCTGATTTTTACCGGTTTTCTGTTTCTTTAAGCGCCTCTCCTGTCTTTGCCTGGATGGGAGTCGATGAATACGCCGCCTTTTTGCAAGCCGTCTGCCGACGAGGATTTCTCCCCCGCCGTGCCGGACGGGGGCATCACGTCCCCGAACGTGACCATGGATAGCGCAAGCGCTTCCGACGTCGCCCTCACTGACACAGCGCTAACGACGGTGAATGTTCCCGATACCGGGACTCTGACGCTGGCCCCCACTTCATCTTCCGGCGCGGCAGTCGACGTCACCGGTGGCGCAAGTGTAACAACGACTGCGGCCATGGCGACGACGTTGACGTCGACCGACACGGGTACCGATGTCGTTTCGATGTCGGTCGCTATCAGCTGAGCAACGTTTCCCCGCCATCCGACCTGCTGGTTTTATGTTTTTTTGAACGCCTCCATTTTTCATGTCACCCGCTGAGAGACCCGGTTCCCGGGGTAAAAAGCAGGCTGCCGGAATGGCTCATCTCACTGGGGCGCTGGAAAGTGCGCTCCGAATCACCCTACGGTCAGGGCACCGTCCAGCGATCTGGTATTTCACGGCTTTCTCGCCTTTCTGCTGTTTGCCGGGGCGCTGCACGTGGACCTGGGTGATCTATACAAGGTCAAGTGGACCGTCACCATCCTTTCCACCCTCGGCACCATCATTTCGACGTTTGTCATAGGCGCCTTGTTCTGGTGCGCAGCCCATCTGCTGGGATATGAACTGCGCTTCATCTTCGCGTTACTGTTCGGCGCACTGATCTCTCCGACGGATCCCATTGCCGTGCTCGGCATCATCAAGAAAGCCGGGGCGCCGAAGGATCTGGAAACCCGGATCACTGGCGAGAGCCTGTTCAACGACGGTGTCGGCGCTGTAATCTTTCTGACGATCCTTGATATTGCTACCGGTCGGAGTAATCCGAGCGTTGCCGGCGTGTCGTGGTTTTTTATCCAGGAAACGCTTGGCGGTATCTTGCTTGGCTGGCTTCTTGGTTGGATTGTGTTTCGCCTGCTTCGCAAGATCGACGACTATCAGGTCGAAGTTCTGCTTTCCATCGCGCTATGCATGGGTTCGTACGCACTCGCCGACGCGATTCACATGTCAGGGCCTAGCGCCGTGGTCGTCGCCGGGCTGTTCCTGGGCAACAATGAACGGACGAGAGTTAATCCTCACGACCACGTATATCGTTGTGATCTTTTCGATCCTGGTTCAGGGCCTGACCTTCGGTCCGCTTCTAAGAAAAATCGTTCCTCCAGCACAGGACGGCTGACGGTCTGCCGTTGTCTGGGGCTGTATCGAGAAAACGCCTTGAGAGAACCGCCGATCGTCCGCGCCGCACGCAATCGTCTGAAACAGGCCAACTCCTGACGCGCTGCGCGAACCGATGAGTGGGTTATGGGAAGTGGATTTCCGCGGCCAGCGCAACGCGTTGAAGAAATGGCGGTGCCGGATGCAACATGAACGGATCCAGATTGGCGTGATCGGAAGCACAGGCGAGCGTCACAACTAGTGTGTTCCACGATCCCTTGACGTGCGGCGCAACTTGTCCACGCCCATCAACATTGCTAACGAGATCGCTCGAACGTAAGTATTGCGCCGATGTAAAGGAGGTCCATGGTGTGTCTCCTTTGTTTGTTTTTTACTCCTTTCAGCTTGGCTACAAAGTCGCAAATAAAGGATTAAGAGATCAAGGAGATTTGTAAAAAACGCGCAGAAACAGGGCCGAAGATTCGCGCTGACTTCGGACTGTCTCTCGTCGCCTCAGGACCGGTCGTTCAGAATCCATTTTGAGCGACTCAAGTTGGCCGGACCGCGACTGATTGCAACCGAAGGGAGCGTGCCGGTCGAAAAAAATTTATCTGCCCGTCGACAAGACAAACGCTGGTCCGGAAACGATGGCGAACGTTTCGGACGGGGCGCCGCATGGCGGACGACTACCTTCGCCGTGCGTTGATCAATTAGGCGCACGGCCGCACGCTATCCCGTGCTAGCACACGCGGGCGGTGCGAGCCGCCGCCTTAGCAAGCCTGCAGCACATTGATGACGCGGCTAGCCAGCAACGGCTTGGTATTGCGTCCATATTCGGCCATGTGCGCAGACGCCGCATGTGCCTTCAACGCTTCGGCGCTTTCCCAGCGCTCGATTACGGCAAATGTGTCATTGCCGAGCGGTGTCTGAATCGTCCCGAAGTCCGGTACGTCGACTACCGCCTCGTAGCTGATGCATCCGTTTTCCGCCAGCACCGCTGGGCGGTTCTTGGCGAATAGTGCCAGCACGGCGTCGCGTTGACCGGGCTGGGCAGTGATCGTGGCAATGACGTGAATCATCCCGGCATTCTCCTTTGGTTCGGCATAGATCGCCACCTTCCATCATAGCCGTATCCGGCCACGCATGCTGCCAGCGCTTCACAGTGCCGCTCCCCTTGTGTCTCGGAGCCGCACGTACTGGCGACTGGCCGTGCGCGACCAGGTCCGGCCGTATAGGCGCGACGGATGAACGTCCGCTTCCCCGTTCGGGAATGCGCCTTCCATCAACGGGGCTTCGTCAGAGGAACCGGCTAAGCATTGAGCGAACACCAGCCTCGTCGGGTAGCGCTTTAGAGGCAACATGTCAACTGCCTTAGCCGCTTCAGCACCGAGCATGCCGGGTAGCTGCGCGAGCACCGCCGGGTCAATTCGGAAGAACATCACGCCCGCGTACGCGGCGCCGACGGTGATGCCGGCGGATAGGCCGAGCAGGCCAAAGCAGAAGCCGATGAAGGTGAGATTTCGTATTCGCTGTATCTGTGGCACCTACCCGTCGTGCACCTGACGGGCAAATTCATCCCGGCACTGTCGCAATCATCGCCTCTGCGGCTTGCGATCCTGTCAGCCGGCAGCCTGACAACAGCGGTGGCTTCCTACTACCTTTTCGAGAAGCCGATTCGCCACTTCATCAGAAAGGCACTGATGCCCATTCAGGTGGCGCGGCGTGACGTACTAAATAAGATTTGACAAAGGTGCTCGCTCGCTGGAATGTCCTTACCCCAGTGGGCTGTGACACCGTCGATACCACATCCGGATAGTTCAACGATGAAGCCCCCGCGGTGACGGTCGAATTGGACCGTCACCACATCAATCCTGTTTTCGCTTTGTCTTCTAAACGCTTGTTCAGCCGGCGCGGCCAACGTTATGTGGAGCTGCAAGAACTCTCACGGACTCGCTTTCCGAGGTTCTGCGGAATAAAGTGGGCCCGCGTTTCGTTTCGTTCATTGGCTCTGAGTTGTTTTCTTTCTTCCGCTTCGCCATCGTCGGACCTGCTTGCGCTGTGCGCGCGCGGGGGGCGAGGCCGGCGTCCTGCGAGTTTGCCAGTGAAAAAAATCTTGTTGACATGTGCTTCTTTTCTGTCTGTTCCCGCCGCGCACGCGCAAAGCAGCATTACCTTGTACGGCATCATTGACGAGGGCTTCGAAGCAATCAGCAATGCGCCTGTTGCCGGCAGCAAAAGCGGCGGCAGGCTGTTTCGACTCGATGCCAACAACGGTCTGAACGGGTCCCGCTGGGGACTCAAAGGATCCGAAGATCTCGGTGGCGGCCTCAAGGCGCTCTTCACGCTCGAGAACGGCTTTGAACTCAACACAGGGAATCTCGCCCAAGGCGGCGATGAATTTGGCCGACAGGCCTTTGTTGGATTGTCGAGCGACCGGTATGGCGCCGTGACGCTTGGGCGGCAATATGATCCCATGATCGACTACGTGGGCATATATGCGTTCGGTGATTCAAATCTTGGCTCGGATCACGCGGCACATCCCGGCGACCTCGACAATTTCAACTTCACCCGTCGCCAGAACAATTCAGTTAAGTACCAGAGCCCCAACTTTGGTGGTTTGAGTTTCGAAAGTCTCTATAGTTTCGGCGGTGTGCCAGGGTCGCTTGCAACCAACCAGGCCTATTCTTTCGGAGCTCATTTCGTGAGGGGCACGCTTGGCATGTCCGTAGGATATTCACATGTCAACAATCCGGCGGCGTCCTTGTTCGGGAGCAACCCAATCGATACCGGGACGTCAAACGGGCTGACCGTGAGCCCGATCTATAGCGGCTATGCGTCGGCAAGAACGTACCAGGTCGTAGCGGCCGGCGGTTCATATACGTTTGGACAGGTCGTTATGGGCGCGACCTATTCGAACATCCGCTATTCCAACATTACCGCGCTTAGTGGAAGCAGTGCGGATTTCAACGACGCTGAAGTCAGCCTGCAATATCTGATTGCCCCGGATTGGTCGATTGGAGCGGCCTATAACTTCCTGAAGGGGAACGCCGTAACTCAAACCATTGGGGGCGCCAAATACAATCAGCTTTCCGCCGGTGTGAATCACAAGCTGTCCAAGCGCACCGATGTCTATGTTTCAGGCGCTTGGCAGACGGTTAGCGGAAACGACTCGACCGGGCACGCGGCGGTTGCGAACATCGCCGATCTGCCGCCTTCCTCCAATCGTCATCAAGCGGTCGCTCGTGTCGGCATCCGACATAAGTTCTAGTCTTAAGCACCAGTGCTTGCCGATTACCAGGAATCGCGGCCAGGAGCGATTGTCTGTTTCTGGCCGATGGACGTACGCCACCGATGCTGACTTGGATAACAGGTGATGTTTTCCCGCGCGCGGGTTTGCCGGCTTTTCCGAAATCGAGGTTACGCGTCACACTGACGGGCCCTGACACAGGGGCGAAGGAGCGATGTCGAGAACACTTATCCCGGTGGGTCGCTGGAAGGCGGATGCGCATTCCGTCAACGACCAGCCGACCATCCGCCTGTGCGGGCGGGCGTTCCCGAACGTCTGGAGAGTCGAACAGCAAGTCGAGACTGTCGTACTCACGCAGGACCAGGCGCAAGAACTGGTCACGGCTTCCGCTACATCGCCGCCAAGGCTCGAACACTCGCTCCTGGACACCTCGATATATCCAAAAGTATGAGCGCGTTATGCCCGCGGAGGACTGCAGTGACCGTTCGTACAATGGTTTTTTTCCGATCGTCCGTCTACCTTGATTCCATCGAGTTCGCGATTTCATTTCGCGGTCACGATGAGCAGGAACCCAAGAGATTGGGTCCTGCTGCGCCGAGACGATCCGATGTCGGCGGTAACGACCAGCGTCTTCTACGCGGTACATAAGAACGCTGACCAAATTGCTCGACCACCTATCGTCTGGGAGACTGGACGAAGGGTGCCAAGCCCCGAATCGTGGATGTCACAGGAGATTGCCATGTTCACCTATTCGATCCGTTATCGCGATGTCTGCGGCCGTTGGTCAGTTGCCTTCGCACAGGCCGCTTCACAGTCCGATGCTGAGGCGATTGCAACCTGCCGTTATGGCGCGTTCCATTCCGTCAGCCGTGCCCGATTGGTTCCTTGAACAACGTAGGCTCGTAGCGCCAAGGGCCAAAGTGGACCAGGGCGGCAATTCCAGCCCATCGCGTCGCGTACTCAGCGAATGGCTGCTTGCGAGCCCTCGGGCTTGGCTTCGCGTGTGGCTATCTCATTCGTCCAATACTGCACAACATGGGATTCCTCGCCTCTTACTCAGCTTATCCTTAGGCAAACATGTTCTATCAATTGCACGAATTCCAGCGGGCACTTCTGAGCCCGCTCACCGCCTGGGCACAGGCTGCGTCGAAGTCTTTCGCGAATCCGGCCGGTGCCCGGGCGAAAGCATGATGCTGCGATTACTCATTCCCACGGGCCGCTGGAAGATTGACGTCGACCTGGCCAACGAACATTCCTCGATCCGCCTGTGCGGGCGTGCGTTCCGGAACGTCTGGAGAGTCGAACAGCAAGTCGAGACTGTCTTGCTCACGCAGGACCAGGCGCAAGAACTCGTCTCTTCGCTGAATATGGCGTTGCTGGAACTGGAACTGCAACGGACGGCCGCCCTGGCGCGGGCCGCCGAGGGTGCCGGATGCCCGCCGTAATCGCTGCACCGCCTGGCGATGCTGGCAAAGCTAACAAACCGATCGGGTTTGAGAAAGATGGGGACAACGAGGAACAACGTCCCAGAACGACCCTTTATAGGGCCGTTCAAGCGCCACCGACGAAAGTCCGATTGCCGGCGTAGTACGGACCCTTTCGATGGCGCCACGAAAACCGCGCGAAAACAAGGGGACTGTCATTCTTCAGGCGCGTTCGCGGTGATCGATGGAAGACTGAACTCGAATGTTGCACCGTATCCGGCATTGTTCATCGCACGCAGCTCTCCGCCGTGAGCTCGAACAATTGAATGGCATATCGACAACCCAACCCCCATGCCCTCAGGCTTCGTGGTGAAAAAAGGCTCAAAGAGCTTGCTGGCGTTCTCAGCATCAATCCCCTTCCCCGAATCTTGCACCGCTACAATCACACTGCTCTCGTCGCTGCGGCGCAACTCAATCAAGAGCTCGCGAACCCGATCCTCAACACGGTCCATCGCCTGGATCCCATTCATGATCAGGTTGGTCATCACCTGCGCCAGTTGAATCCGATCGCCGAGGACCGCGGGCAGGCCTGTCGCAAGCTTCGTTTTCAACGTAACGCGCTGATTCAGGACCTCGCGTTGCACGAGGGGGATAACGTCATTGACCACCTCGTTCATCTCAAGCCGCGTCATCTGTGGAGGCGTCCGCCTGGCCAGCATGCGCACGCGCGAGAAAAGTTCCGTCAAGCGTTGGCTTTCACAAACGACGCGTCGTAGGGCGGGCAGTGCCTCCTCCAGGTTGGGCGTGTCCCGGTCGAGCCATCGCAGAGACGCGGAGGTGTCAAGGGAGATCGCGCAAAGCGGCTGCGCAAGTTCGTGAGCCAACGATGCACCCAATTCCCCGACCGTCGTCAAACGAGCCACGTGTTGCAGCGCTTCTTCCTTCCGCTTGCGTTCAGTAATATCGGTGCTCGTTTCGAGCGTCGCGATCGGGCGACCCCGATCATCTCGCAGCAGCGCCCAGCGGGTTGCCACTGCGGCTTGTAACCCGTCTCGCCGGGTATTGATCAATTCCCCCTCCCAGCGGCCCGTTGCAAACAGAGATTCCTTGATATCACCGAGCGCCACGGGAAAACGCGTGCACAGGACGGATTGAGCAACCTTGCCGAGCACCTCTTCCTTCTTCCATCCGTAAAGCGCTTGAGCGCCGTTGTTCCAGTAGGTAACGACGTCTTCCATATCGCGAACCATCACGCTATCGTGGGTGAGGTCGAGAAGCTGCGCCTGCTTCCGATGGACTTCACTTAGTCGGCGAACCCGGTGCACGAGCGAGGTCACGATCAGAGACGCGGTGAGAAAGGCAATCAGCGCTACGACATCGTTCAGCAGGTCTACCCTGAAGCTGAACAACGGCTGCGTGAAAAAATAGTTGAGGCAACCGAGAGCCATCACCGAGAAGATGGCAGATGCAACGAGGCTGTCCAACAGAGACAGCAGCACGATCTCAATCAGGTAGACAAGCGCAACTACCGTCAAGTCGCTTCCAAGCCGGAAACACACCCAGGTCGAGAGCGCCAGGCCAATGCCACCGCCAGACAAGATTTGGGCAATCGCGCGCGATCTGGTGATTCGGTCGGCCTTCGTGGCTGGGTGCATCATTTGGTACGCACGGTACGCAAAGCGATCGTTCATTCCAGTATCGAGTTTCATGGCAACCCCAGTCGCCGATCCGACAGATCCGTCAGACGCCGACGGTGATCCACGCGGTCGTGTTCTCCCGTATCAGCAGAATCAGGCGCCATTCGGACCCCACGATGCGAGCTTACTCGCATCTGCCCCCCCGTACATCGGCGGCAACCCTCCTGTGAGTTCTCAGCTATCGCTACGTCCCTTTTTTCGCTTCACGTTGACCCAGCTGGATCGGTCGGAGAAAAAGCCGGGTAAGGCACAGATGCACGCACCACGTTCCTACCCAATGCAACCGTGGGACCCATTCCTCTCAACGCATCAATGTCCTTCATCGGGCGATTCCCGACCCACATGAGTCATTCGCGCGGGGTTGACGAGTGTCCGGTTTCGGGCTCATACGAGCCAATCGGGGAGACGCGCAACGTCAGCGACGAGCGATCCGCGCCCAATGGAAGACACGCCGACCGGAATGCTCGAATTATCTGTGCGATTCACAGACATCGTTTCACTTTCTTGAAGACCGTTTTCTTCGCGTGCTTGAGCTCGAGGCTCCGGTAGGAGACGCGAACTCAAGCACGCGCCGATGATGTTCGGCAAGGATCCTG
>NZ_JBFOAH010000041.1:0-48022 GCF_040812055.1 Paraburkholderia suaedae
GCGTGAAATCGCTTGATCCAACAACCGTATTAACACGACTCGCGCCGATTACCGCGACGCGGTAAGCGCAGATCTATCGCCACGCAACTTTACCGGTCCCGTGTGCCAAATTGAGCGCTTACCAATCAATGACCAAAGTCAGCTTGGCAGACTCGCCCAGATAGAAGACGCGTATCGCGCGCTCAGCCTTATTTCCAAAAACCCTCGTGTCGACGCGAACCGCGTGATGCTGATGGGTTTTTCTCGTGGAGGGCAAAGCGCACTCTACGCGAGCATGATGCGCTTCCAGAAAGCGCATGCCGATACGTCCACTCCAGGATTTGCAGCCTATGTTCCGCTCTACCCAGACTGCAGTGCCCACTACCTGGATGACGACAACGTTTCAAAGGCTCCTATTCGCATATTCCATGGAAGCGCAGACAACTATGACCCGGTCACGACTTGCAAGGCCTATGTGGAACGGCTGAAGGCCAAGGGGGCGGACGTACAGCTCACAGAGTTTGCAGGGGTCAATCATCTTTTCGATGCGCGCGCCTTTGAACATCCAACCCCACTGCCGAAAGCGCAAACAGTGCGCAACTGTGCATGGGAAGAACACAGCGCGGGACGATTGCTTAACGTCAAAAGCAACCTGCCGTTCTCATATGCGGACCCTTGTGTCGAACGAGGCGTGATAATCGGGTACGACGAGAGCGCGACGGAGCAAACGAAGAAGGCAATAGCCAACCTGGTTACCACTACGCTTAAGCCGACACAGACACGTGCCCCGTAATTCCGGCGAGACTGGCGGAAATAGCATTGCATTGAGCCTTTATGCAAAAGGCGTAGAGATTTGCTCTCTGTGCTTCGAATCAGGCCTGCTGCGCCTAGGTTCCCCCAACACGTTAAGTGAAGGGCTGAGGCTTGCTGCTCCCGATTGGTGGTAAGTGTCAACTGCGCAACACAGCGTCGATTGCGTTCTCGTCAAAAAGCCATAGAGGCGTGTAGCATCCGCCCTGGCCAAATACAGAAGGTCGAGGTGAGAAGGGCGACGCACCTCCAACGTGGAACGGGCGATTAAGTCCGATGGCAAAGTGCGAACATGTAGGAACTTCAACATGCCGTGCTTGAGGGGCTTGGGGCAGAAATTCCAAGAGTATGCGTCCGCTTTTCCCACGTTATGCGCCCGCACCGGCCTGAGAGCCGTATGTGGCAAGGGCCGGTTTCTCAGGTTATGCGTCCGTCTACAGTGGGCATCTCGGGCGTGCGCAATCAAGCTTGTCGCCTCAATTGGAGCGCATAAGTAAAACGTTCTGCGGGAAAAACGCTTACTGTTATCTCAAATGCGGCACCGCGCTGGTCGACGTAATGCCGGGTTATCTCAAGCGCGTGAGCATTGGGTTCGGTGGCGAGTGGTGCAGCGACCCGCGCTGGTACACCGACTGCCCGAATTTCCTGTCGTACTTCCTGTACTGGCCGGCCAAAGTGCCGCTCCACCATTTCACAAATCAGCCCCGAGCTTTTTCGGAGTTCGCGCCGTATACCCGCGCCTACCGCCGCTTCCAAATAGACATCGGTCCAGCATATCGGGGCCTCAGGCTTGGTGGGGTCCACACGCAGCAACTCGACCCGGAGCCAGCGGGAGCCGGTCTCTACGCCGAGCTTCGCGGCCAGTGAAGGGCTAGCAGACACTTCCGTAATCGACTGAACGTGCCGTTCTGTGAGCACCGCAAACTGAACCAGGTCCTCGACGGTGGACAGCGACTGCTCGAACGCAACTCGCGGCCTAGCCGCCTCCACTCTGATTCCCGCGCGTTTGCGCCGCGAAATCAATCCTAACTCCTGCACTCTTCCAAGCGCAGAACGTACAGTCGCCCGGCTCACGCCGTACTGCGCGGACAAATCGACCTCACTCGGCAACGCCGCCCCCACTCCAAAGGTTCCATCGCCGATTGCCTGGATGAGCTGGTCCGCCAGTTCGGCGTATCGGGGCTTCATTGCTGCGTTCCTTTCGTCTGTTGCGAGATGCGCATCGGGCCGCAACGGCCCGGACTCGCTGTGCGCTAATGCTAGCCCCGGACACAGGGATTGCCAAGTCAAGGCCACATCGAGTTCGGTCCGGGCCGCCGAACTCCAGGTAAACCCCGTGTTGACCTCCCCGCAAGTCGCCAATATAGTCCGGACATAATAAACAAGTACGGACATATTCGGGACTCTTTTTCCCGTATGCTAGCGCAAAAACGGAGACAAGCATGGCTGTTCCTAGCGAAATGGCAAATCCTGATAGCGCGCCGCCGCACCTTGCGCCAGCGCGACAGAAGCCGCCAATATACGCGCGCCTTGGCGTACAGATTGTTGCGGGCATCGTACTCGGTCTCGCACTCGGTTTCATCGCGCCGAAGCCGGCGCATGACATGGTCTATGACGCATGCCGCACCGCCATCGAAAAGGGCCGTACGCTGTATGATGTCCTGAACGCAAATGCACAGATTCGCGGGCGCTTCGACGAAGCAAAATTGCGAGCATTGACCGACCCCGCGAACTACCTCGGCGCCGCTGCTCATATGGCGCGCTCGGTCGCGAACGGGACAGGCATAAAGTCACCGCTGGCTCGGACCGCCTCCGCGTCGGACGGCGGCATGCCGGTAACGGCTCCCGAGTAATATGCCTCAGGACCAATATCAGGAAAATCGATGAAGCTTTACGGCAGACGTACTTCTATAAACGTACAGAAGGTTTTGTGGTGTCTTGGCGAGCTGGGCGCTGTTGAGGGACGCGACTACGAACGTATTGATGCGGGTCTCGACTTCGGCGTCGTCAATACCGCCGAGTACCTCGCGCTCAATCCGAATGGACTGGTGCCAACTTTGGTCGACGGCGACTTTGTGCTGTGGGAGTCAAATGCCATCGTCCGATACCTCGCCAGCGCAGCTGGCAACGAAGCGCTGCTTCCGGTCGGGCTTAAAGAGCGTGCAGGCGTCGAGCGCTGGATGGACTGGCAGCTTGCAACGCTGTGGGGGACGCTCCGCGTTGCTTTCCTGGGTCTCACGCGGACCCCCGAGTCCCAGCGCAACTACGACGCGATACGGAAAGCGCACGCGGACGCCGGGCGCATGCTGGCAATCGTGGATAAGGTCTTGAGTGCTCAGGCATACATTGCCGGCGCGGAGTTCACGGTGGCGGATATCGGACTCTGCCTTTCCGCTCACCGCTGGTTTTCGCTTGCGGACAAGTTCGGACAAGTGTTGGAACCGGGACCCATGCTACCGTCCGTCATCAAATGGCACCGGAACCTCTCGTCACGCCAGGCGTTCAAGGATGCGTTAAGCAGCCAAAGGAAATAAAGCGCTTTCAAGTAGATAGGTGCGCCTATGCACCGGAGTAACATAAAGCTCCCAAGGCAGCGGCCGAGCGCATAAGCACATGTGAAAAAAAAGCGACGAGGCCGGTTGTTCCCGACGCCGTCGCCCCCTGAAATCGATTTCTGTCCTTAATCGGTGATGCCGCTCACGATTCTGGAGAGATTTGCTTCGAGATATCCGGTGTGATAGTCGGCCGCACGAAAGCCTTCGTCGTCGAGCAACGCAAGATGAAGTGACTTCGTAGTCTTCAGGCCTTCGACGTCGAATTCGCCAAGCGCACGCTTCATGCGTTCGATTGCTTGAGGTCTGGCGCAATCCCAGACGACAACCTTGGCGAGGAGAGAGTCATAGTACGGAGGGACGGAGTAGCCTTCGTAGAGATGTGTGTCGACACGTACTCCAGGTCCTGTCGGTAGCCGCAGCGCATTAACTGTACCTGGCGCCGGCATGAAGTTTTTTTGTGGGTCTTCCGCATTGATACGACATTCAATCGCAGCACCGCGCAACGCGATTTCTGCCTGGTTGTGTTGCAAGGGTTCTCCGGTGGCAAGCCGCAGGGACTCCCGCACGATGTCGATACCCGTAACCATCTCTGTGATTGGATGCTCGACCTGGACGCGGGTGTTCATCTCGATGAAAAAGAATTCTGAGGTCTTCGGGTCGTACAGATACTCGACGGTGCCGACACCGCGATAGCCGACAGACTCTGCAAGCGCAACAGCGGACAAGCACATCTTTTGACGTACAGCACTGTCCAGCGAGGGAGACGGAGCTTCTTCGACCAGCTTCTGTCTACGCCGCTGCAGCGAGCACTCGCGCTCGAAAAGATGTATCGCGCGCTCGCCGTCCGCCAGAATCTGCACTTCCACGTGACGCGCCAATCCGACGAATCGCTCGAGATAAAGTCCACCGTAGCCGAAGGCGCTCTGGGCTTCACGAGTCGCGATGGCGTATTGAGCCTCCAGCTCTTTCGCGTCTGCTGCAACTCGAATGCCTCGTCCTCCCCCGCCAGCCGCAGCCTTAAGCATGACTGGGTAGCCGACCTGGTCCGCGTTGACAAGAGCGGTCGCGAGATTTTCGACCACACCCTTGCTGCCGGGAACTGTCGGTACGCCTGCTTTCATCGCACAGGCTCGTGCCTGCGCCTTGTCACCCATCAATGCAATAGCTTGTGGCGACGGACCGACAAAAATCAGACCGGCATCGACCACCGCCTGCGCGAATTCCGCGTTTTCTGACAGAAAGCCGTAGCCTGGGTGTACGGCATCGGCGCCGGCTCCTTTCGCCGCAGTCACCACCGCCGCGATGTCGAGATAACTCTTTGCTGCGGGGGCCGGTCCAACGGTAATCACTTCGTCGGACATATGCGCAGCAAGACTGTCAACATCGGCCGCGCTACAGCCAAGAACAGTCTGCATGCCGAGCTCGCGCGCCGCACGAATGATACGCACCGCAATCTCGCCCCGGTTCGCGACAAACACCTTCCTGATGCGTTGTTGCATATCGTTCCTCAGCTCGTGGAAATGATAGCGAGCACAGCATCAGAATCTACGGCTTCACCGTCACCTGCAACGAACGAGGTCAGTATTCCCTCGACGCCCGCATACACCTCATTGAACTGTTTCATCAGCTCGATGCTGCCAATCACTGATTCCTCGGTGACCACCTGTCCTTCGCTGACAAACGGTGCCTCGCCGGGAGCGGGGCTTCGATAGAAGGTGCCCGGAATCGGGCTTTTGACATCAACATCTGCCATGTGTGTTCTCCTTATTAGGCCTTGACGCTGTGCACTTCGACAAGCGATTGACTGCTGCAAAGCTTGTCCAGCCTGCGCCGTCCTTCATTCGCGTCGGCCATGGTGACCCGTCGAAAACGCAATTTTGCGTGTGGTCTGGCCTGTCCGAGACGCCACAGGTCGAAGCGCGGAACCGTAAAAGGCACAACGAAACCGCCCGCGCTCGGTGAGTCGTTAATGAAGACAATAGGCGTCTGCCCTGCAATGCTGATACCCCCAACCGGGTATCCATGGTCCAGAATGTTCGACGGCTCGCTACCGTGTTCAGCAGGCTTCGAATAGGCCTGGGGGGAAAAGGAAAATTGCGGACCAGACAGGCGCAGGCCTGTTCGATTGCTGTTTGTGCTCACCGTCCATTCGTTATCGAAGAACATCGTGATGGAATCGTCTTCGAGCCATGTGCTGTTTGGTCCGAGCATCGCCGCTATCCGCGAGTCTGATGACCCTGCCGATGCGGACGGGTGAATGGGCGGCCGCGCGCTGTCGGCGACGGTCAACAGCTTGCGCACGGGCCTGGCTTCTCCGAGAGGCACTTGGTCGCCGGTTTTGAGCGAACCACCGCTGATGCCGCCGATGCCAGCCATATGGAAAGTCGCCCGCGAGCCAAGCACACTCGCGGTTGCAATGCCTCCGGAAACCGCGATGTAACCTCTTGCACCGGTCCTCGCCGCCGGGCACACGAGCACCTGACCGGCACGCACGTGAATGGTCTGCCAAAGCGGGACAATTCCGTCGTCCAGCTTTGCGACCACATCAGCTCCGGTCAATGCGATGGCACAGTCGCGATGAAAGCGCAGCGTCGGGCCAATGAACTGCCACTCCAGCGCAGCGGTGTCCCGGTGATTTTCAACCAGCAAGTTGGCGAGTCGAAAGGACCATGCGTCCGCGGGACCGGACGGGGGGAATCCCTGTTCCCAGTGCCCGATGCGGCCGGGCAACTCCTGTACGGTGGTCTCGAGCCCATGCTTGAGTACTTCGAGCATCGCCTTACTCCTTTACCAGGTCGCGCAGCCAGTCCCGATATCGGGCGACCGAGAAAATCTGATAGTCAATCATCGGATGTTGATACGTTCCGTCATTCACTTTCGCCTCAATGAAGTCGTACTCCTCCCTTCCGATTGGAGTAAAGCGGACTCGGTCACCGGGCTGGAACAAGGCAAGACTGTCCTTAAACGCCGCAAGCCGCTGGTCCTTATCCCAGATTGGCATCGGCGTACGCGCGAATATCTGGTAGCCACCCGGCGTGCGGTCCGGATACACGCATGTGAGTCCGCCGCCCACCCCAATTGTTCCCTTTGGTGTCCAGCCACGCGGCGGGTTGTATTTGGGCGCTGTGAGCCTGGCGCGAGGGTCGAGCGGCATGAGCGAACAGAGCCCCGGCCAGAAACCCAGCGCGGCGACCCAGTATTCGGTACTACAGTGCACGCGTTGCAAAGCCGCCCGGTCAGCCAGCCCGTTTGCCTGACAGAGCAATTCAGGGTCCGGGACCTTGTCGGGGTAGGTTTTACGGTAATCCCCCATACATTCTTCGGTCCACGGGTCGAAGTAGTAGAGCGGGACGTAGTACAACCGGCTAGGCATCTCCGTCACACCGTCTCCCGACTGCTGAGCGAAAATGCTCTGTACCTCCATCACTACATCGTCATAGGTGATACGGTCGGGGTCGTACGAAACAAGCAGTGATGCCAGTTCAGGCACCAATTCGATGACACCCTGGATGTCGGCTTCGCGGATGGAGCGTGCGAGAGCCTGAACCCGGACGTTCAGGTCAAAGCTCATTTCGTTACCGAGCTCCACCTCAATAAATGAATCGCCCGCCGGACTGAATCGCGGCTCAGCGTGGTGCATAGGTTGCCTCAAATGAAGATTGGACAATGTTAGTTCTTGTCCATGCGGACAAAGAGCACCCAGAACAGCGCGGCGAGCGAGGGCAGGACAACGGCCAGCACAATCGTCTCGAGACAGAAAATCACCGGGACCTGTGACTGCTGCGACGAAGCCATCATCCAGTTCCAGATGGGCATCGTCTCTGCCGTACCGCGGAGGAAAATCGAGCGCTGGACTTCATTGAAGGAAATCAGAAACCCGAAAGTGCCCGCCCCAACAATGCCCGGTCGCAGTATCGGCATCTCGATATCCCAGAAGATGCGCCAACCCGACGCGCCGAGGTCTGCAGCAGCCTCGACGAGGCGACTGTCAAAGCGTGTCGTCAGCACGAGGACAATCAGCAACGAGAACGGGAACGCCCAGACGACATGTCCGAGAAAAATCGACCAGTAGCCCAGCGTCAGTCCCATCATCGGGCGCAGGAAGATGAACTGTGCCGCGCCCATCGACATGCCGGGGATGAACAGCGGCAACACTGCGAGCAGTACGAGCGTCCCGGCGCGTTTCGAATGCGGCAACACGCGGCCAACGAGCGTCGCAGTCACCGCTGTTACGGCACCGACCAGGAGCGCAATCAGCAGGCTTATACCGAATGGAGCAAGCCAGTCACCGGACCGGAACAGCGCAACGTAGTTCGCCCCTGAAAATGGGAGTGGAAGTCCTGATAGCGGCTGCGCACTAACCGACATCAGCGCAAGCCACAGCAATGGGAAGTAGATAAATGCCAGAGCGCCGAACGCAATAAACTTCGCGACATGCGGCCACCCCGCCCAATAACTCCAGGTACTTCCTTTGGCGTGCCGGTTCATCGTCGATGCCGGCATATCAATGACTGACTGGTTCAACTTTGCAGGCTCCGGAAAGACATGGACAGGTCGGCAAACCGGCGCGTCAAGAACATCAGCACGGCGAAAATGACGCCAATCATGAGAACGACAAAGCTCGACAGCGCGGCCACAACCGGATACCGCAGCGCACCGTATGCACTATCAACGGAATTGCTCAGCATGTTGACGAATCCTCCACCAAGCAGATTCGGCTCAACCCACGATGCCAGCGCTGGCCCGAGGGTAAAGATGACGCCTGCAAGCACACCGGGAAGTGAAAGCGGAAGGATGACGTCCATGACAATGCGTGCCGGAGTCGCGCCGAGGTCTGCGGCTGCGGATATCAATGTGTCGTCGATAACGCTGATGGCCAAATAAATCGGCAAAATCATCATTGGGAAATAGGACACCACCATGCCGAAATGAACAGCCGCTTCCGTGTACAGCATTCCCTTGATGGGAGATTGAATGGCATGCAGTATCATCAGAACATGGTTAATCATCCCGGTCTCATCCAGAATCCCGCGCCATACGATGATGCGGGATGACTGGTCAAGGAAGAACGGAATGGTCAGCAAAGCCAGAACGACTGCCCGGGTCGTCTTCGTGCAGTTGCCTTTCGCCAGCCACAGCGCGGAAGGGAATGCGAGCAGCAGTTCGATGAGCGTGACGGTCAATGCAATCCGCAGGGTCCGCACCGTCACCTCGAAGCGGCCCGATGTGAAGATGCTTTCCCACGTCTTGAGCGACGGCTCATAGACCATCATGAAGTTACGGCTGTCGAAAAAGCTGTAAGCAACAAGGACTACCAGGGGCGCGATTACGACGAACAACCATATGCATAGAAAGCTGCGAAGCAGCCACGGCGAGCGCTCAAGCGGTGTTCGCATGCTGGCGCGACTCGAGAACTTCTGAATCAGGTTGCTCATGATGTCGTCCTTCGCTCCCCTACGGGTTACGCATTGAGAAACCGCTGCCACTCTTCTTCAAGGGCGTCCGAGTGTGAAGGCGTGGTAGTGCTGACGAACGGCTTGGCAAACTTCCTATCCACCTTTTGCTGAGTGGCCTTGAGATTCTGAATCTGGTCGGCCGACCAGCTATGCGCGCTTGCGTATTCGACAGCAAGGTCCATGTTAGGGCCCGCATAGCCGCGGTCACGAGCTTGCAAGGCGCGGTACTCCCCGTCGAGAAAGTAATTCAGCATTTTGTAGACGGTGTCGAGATTGCCGCGGCCCTTTGCTTGCGAGGCGATATACGCACCGTGCCCCCATTTGTAATATCCCTCCACGGTGTATGCGTATCGCGTCTTGCCCTCGCCGAGCTTCAGGTTCGCCTCGCGCACAGCCGGCTCCCAACAATTCAGCACATCAACCTCGTGATTCGAAAGCAATTGAATCTGCTGCTCAAACGAGCTGACCAGCGTACGGAACTGCCCTGCCTTTTTGCGTGCAACGAGGAAGTCCACGACTGTTTTGGCTTCCGCGGAAGTCAGGTCGGCAGGGTCCCCAATCTTCGCCTTCCCAGTGGACTTGAGATAAAGCGCAGCTACGCCAATTGAGTAATTCCAGGTGTTGTCGTAACCGACACGACCACGTGTACGGTCGTCTTCGAAGACGGTTTTCCAAGAAAGGTCCGCTGTGCCGTCAGCCTTCACTCCGAGCTTGTCGGGGAAGTAGCCGAAGCTGTCAGCGTTGCCGATAACAGGTACACCATACTGCTTACCATCCTTACCAACGACGACCGCCGAGCGTTTCCATACATCAGGCGTGCGCTGCCAAAGCTTGAGGTTAGGATTCTTCTCATCGATGACGAGATATGCCCCCTGCGGCCCGAGGATGTTCTGTGTGCCACCTTCAAAGATGAAAATATCTGCCTTGTTACCCATCTGGGAGGCGAGGATGTCGCGCATGAAAACGCCGACATCGTTGTTGGAACCGACGTACTGCATCTTGAGTCCCGTGGACTTCTGCAGCACCGACCAGTCCTTGAGTTGCGCGGTCGTCACCCCGTACGCGCTCACCGCTTGCGAATCGGCTGCTGCAGCGACGCGGCTCAGGCCCAACGTACCGGTAATTGCTAACGCTCCGGTAGCGGCAAGGCCCTTCAACATGTCGCGCCGGGTCAGGTCCAGCTGCGAGGTGGTGGAATGGCGGTCTTTCATGGTCAATCCTCTCTTTTGACTACCGGATAAGTTAATGAGGAAGAATCACGCAGTCCTGCACGCGGCAGGTCACTGCATCGAATTCGCCAGGTGTTGCGCTTTGGTCCCAGCTACGAATCTTCAGCCGCGTAGAGTCAGGGGTCAGTGCCGTCTGGTCGGTGTACTTGCCGCGATAAACGTGTTCGGCCGGCGCGCATGCGATGACGTTGCTGCCACTGACTGCCCCCGTTCTCGTAATGGGTGTCAACCGTTCGGCCCGAACTGCAAACAGTGCTGTATCGCCCTGCCCCAGATGTGAACCGGAGGCGCATACGCCACGAAGAGTCGCTCCATTGAAGTCGACAGCCGCTTCGCCACCCTCGGTGATGGCCTGCACCGTGCACGGAAGCACGTTGTCGAAACCCATGAATTCCGCCGCGAAGCGGCTTGCCGGACGGTCAAAAAGGTTCTCAGGGGTACCGCATTGTTCGATGCGCCCACGGCGCATCAGAATGATGCGGTCGCTCATCGTCAGTGCTTCTTCCTGGCTGTGGGTAATGTAGATGAAGGTCATGCCGAGCGCGCGATGTATGTCGACCAGTTCGGCCTGCATGTCGTAGCGCAGCTTTTCGTCCAATGCGCCGAGCGGTTCGTCAAGAAGCAGGATGGCCGGTCGCGTCACAATGGCTCTAGCCAGCGCAACACGCTGACGCTCGCCCCCTGAAAGCTGGCCAATGCGCCGGGTACTTTTTCCACCCAGACGAACCATCGACAGTGCGTCGTTTGCCTGACGCCGGGCTTCATCCTTGCCTACCCCGCGCAGTTTCAAGCCATAGCAGACGTTCTCCTCTACCGACATGTGTGGAAAGAGCGCATAGCTCTGGAACACAGTCGTGCAGTTCCGCTTCGCAGCCGGGACGCCGCGGACATCAATGCCGTCCAGCGTAAGTTGCGCCGCGTGCGACACCTTCTCGAGGCCAGATATCACACGCAACATCGTCGTTTTTCCTGAGCCACTCTCCCCGAGAATCGTCAGAAACTCACCGCGCCTGACGTCGAGCGATACGTGGTCAAGTGCAGTTACCGGACCATACTGGTGCACAAGGTCGACCGCCCGCAGGATGTAATCGTCTTGTCCTCTGGCACCCTCGGGTATCTCGCGGGCGTCCTGTCTAACGTCGGCTGACACACCCATAGAAGAAACCAGAGTTTGAGCGTAGCCGGCTTCTTCGCTGCTCACTCTTAACATATCAAAACCTCGACAGTCAGCATGGTTGCAGCAACCGAAATCGCATGCTGCAGGATGGCAAGGGTGGTCGACAGAGGGTCAACCGTCCGATACTTGAATTCTGATTCCTCGACGCCGCCCCCAGCATTACCGGCGATTTGCAGGGCCACCGAACAGCAGCCAGTGGCAATGCAGTCGAGTGCGGCACGGCGTACGTCACTGGCGCTGTCCGCCTTCAACTTAATGAGCGATGCGGCCACTGAGAGAAGTGCCTGACCGCCCCCCGCGACAACACCGGACGCTCTTGAAGCAGCCAGCGCAGCGAGCGCAGCGCGAGCGCTTCCGACCCGTTGCTCCGCCTCCCAGTGCGTACGACCGCCTATTCGCAGAATGGCCCAGTTGCCCGCGAGTCGTGCCGCACGTCTTTGAAGTTTTTCCCGGTCCAACGCCAGATACCGTTGGGACGCAGCCTGAGCAGACAACAATGCGCGTCGCGCATGAATTGCATTCACGTCGCCGTTGGGCTCCGAAAATATGGCGCGACCGCGCTCCAGAACCAGCCGAGAAGTGCGGCCTAACATTGATGGACGGACATTTGCCATCGACGTTCCAGTCTCTTCGCTAATAACTGTAGCGCCAGTGGCCGCGCAAAGGTCGTCGAGCAGATGCATGGCCTGCTCACCCACCTGGACCGGAATCAATCCGAGAACATGCATCCGAAGCACGGCGCGGTTAGCCGTCAGCGTGCTGCGCGCTGCACCCTCGAAACCTCGTGCGACGATGACCAGAGATTTGGAGTGCAATGCAAACTGCTCGAGAATCCGGGCGAGCGGGCCAAAGTCACTCAGTATTTCGTTGACGACCAGCACATGCACCGAGTCCATCTCAACGCGCAGGCCTTGTTCTTGTGTCGAAAGGCCCGCGGCTTCGGGTGCCACATCGAGACAGTAGCCGCAATAGCGCTCAAGCTGGATGTCGGAACCAGTTCCTTGCTGGATATCAATGGCGCCTTTCTCCGACGATGCGGAGTAGGCGTCACTGAGGGAGCGCGCGATATCTTCGTCGGCGCAAGCGCTACGAGCTACGTCGAAACTGTCAGCCGCCTCACATCGCTGCGCTTCGACGAGAGCAGGCATCTCGCTTTGCAACTGCTGGATTTCCTTGCAGAGCAGCGCTGGCGCGGTTCCATGTGCAACGTGCTTTGCCGCCTGCGTGTAGAGGGCTGCTGCGATACATGCGGTACGCGCGGTTCCGTCTTCGAGGTCGCGCTGAACCGCCCACAGAGCATCCCTCAGGATACGAAGCGCGACTGTGCCGGCACCTGACTCATCTGTCACCCGACGTGCAATATCAAGCCCCGACGAACTGTGTTGCGGACCACCTGAACCACCGTCATACATAAGACCTCGGCCGTATGGGCCGAGCGACGAGCCGATTGCACGCGCCCCCACGGAGAGAGCCCGCAGTACTAACACCCGCGCTTTCGCTCCCGTAACGATTGTCGATGAGCTCACGGCTAGCATGGTCGCGATTCCGTATCGGTTCAGAGACGGTCCGCGACCGCTTCATAAACAGCCTTCGCGAGAGGCAAAGCACCCGGAGTGTCGCTATGAACGCATATCGAATCGATAGCTACGGGCACAGATACACCATTGATGGACCTGGTGGTCTTCTCGCGCAGCGCACGCATGACCTTGGCAACTGCGTCTTCTGGCGCAACCGCCTCGTGAATCATCGTAATGAGCTGACGACCTTCGTCGTCGTAATCGAGGTCGGCATAGAACTCGCACGAGTACTCGACGCCACGCTGGTCGAACACGCGGGTCATTTCACTGTCCGTGCATGCGATAACGGGGAGCTTGAGTGCCAGCGCAGCGTCAGCAATGCCTTCGGCCACAGCGTTGTACTTCATTGCCATGCCCATCAACGCGCCGTGGGGCTTGATATGCGAAAGCGTCATTTGCTCTGCATCCAGAAATGCTCTCAGCGCTCCGGTCTGGTACAAAACAAGCGCAGCCGTCTCATTGCGCGAGAACTTCATTTCCCGACGCCCGAACCCCTCGCGGTCCGGCAGGCCTGGGTGCGAGCCGACCTTGACGTTATGCTGCTTGGCAGCGCGGACCGTCCGCCACATGACGTTTGGGTCGGAAGCATGAAAGCCACACGCGACGTTCGCATGCGTGACGTACGGCATCACCGCGGCGTCGTCACCCAACTGGTAGATGCCAAACGCCTCGCCCATATCACAGTTGATGGTAAGACCTTTCATCGAATGTCCTTTTGACGGGAGGCCGTCAGTTCACACAATTCGTCGCCGCGCGACATACACGGGCACCGGAGGACTGGCGGAGACCACCCCTTCGCCGCTCACCGGAGCTAGCCAACCCACGGCAGTGCTGCGAGATATCATATATCGCATTGGCCGGGAAAAAATAAAAAATCGTCGTCTTTTTTAAGGAACTTCCTACTCCTCAGACGCGATGGTCCGGGACCAGGAAAGTCTTCGACACATCGCCAAACCCGCCACCGGCAAGGCCTTGGCGGCGATTCGCTTGCCACATCCTGGTGCCGCGTATCGTGAGCGGCTGAAAAATTCACGCATCCACGTGTTGCATCATATATCATGTATCCGCGATTTAAACACGCACTTTACTGTGTTCGGAGATACCATGGTCGATGTACAAACCAATGCGGAAGCTCAGACAGACAAGCTTGGGAGAAGCATCCTGAGCGTGGCTGCGGAAGAGATTACGCTTGCTGAGGCGGAGGAACTGGCGTTATGCCATTTCGGAATTGACGGTGCTGCATCGCGCCTGACGAGCGAGCGCGACCAGAACTTCAGAATCGTCGCGCGCGATGGCGGGCAATACGCGCTCCGGATTAGCAACCACGCGGAAGACCCTGCTATAAACGACTTCCAGGTGTCTGCCCTGCTACACATCGCGCAGGTCGACCCGCGCATTCCCGTGCCACGGGTTTTTCGTGCGTTGAACGGGCAGCCGCATCTTCGCCTGCCTTTTGAGGAAGGCCGGCTCCGGGCCGTTAGACTCCTGTCATATCTTCCCGGTGTGCCGCTCAATACGGTGCAGCGCACGTCGGCGCACCGGCGGGAGCTCGCAACGCATCTGGCAAAGCTGGACTTGGCGCTGAGGGACTTTTCTCATCCCGCTGCTGGTCATGAACTCGCGTGGGACATTCAGCACGCGGCCGGCATACGCCCGTTGATTGCACACATTCCGGACATCGCCCGACGGCAGCTTGCGGACGATTTTCTGACTGCGTTTGAGGCCAATGCGGAGCCAGTACTGTCCAACCTCCGCGCGCAGGTCATTCACAACGACCTGAACTTCTACAACGTGCTGGTCGACCCAATTGATAATGACCGACTAGCGGGCATTCTCGATTTTGGCGACATGGTTCTCAGCCCGCTCGCCGTCGACGTAGCGGTCGGAGCGTCGTATCACATGAACACCACAGACGACCCATGGGACGCGGTGGCGGAGTTTGTGTCTGCATATCACGCTGTGTTGCCGCTTGAGCGCGACGAGGTAGACCTGCTCTATTACCTGATTGCCGCCCGCTTCGTGGTCACCGTGGCGATTACCGGCTGGCGCGCCGAACGCTATCCGCAAAACAGCGCTTACATCCTGAAGAACAACGCTAGCGCCTGGCAGGGACTGGCACACCTCTCAACCCTTAAACGCGACATAGCGCAGCGTAGGCTTCGGGTCGCGTGCAACATGGAGTAGTGAGTTATGGTTAAGCCATTGATGGTCAACGCTTTTAACCCTGCGAATACTGAAAATCTGGATGCGGGGCTGCGCGCGCTTCTCGCCCGCAGACAAAAGGTCCTCGGCCCTTCGTACAAGCTCTTCTACGAGGAACCTGTCCACCTGGTTCGCGCAGAAGGCGTCTACATGTTCGATGCGCAGGGAAATCGATATCTGGACGTCTATAACAACGTACCGTCAGTGGGGCATTGCCATCCACACGTAGTCGAAGCAATTACAAAGCAGGTCGCCACTCTCAACACGCACACCCGCTACCTCCATGAACTGATTCTGACATACGCGGAAAAGCTGATTGGCACATTCCCGCCGGAACTGTCCAATGTGATGTTCACGTGCACCGGAAGCGAAACCTCGGACCTTGCGCTGCGCGTCGCGCGCAATTTTACGGGCGGCACAGGCATCATCGTGACGGAGACGGCTTATCACGGCATTACCTCCGCCGTTTCGGAAATCTCCCCGTCTCTGGGCGAGCACGTACCGCTGGGGCAGCATGTGCGCACCGTTCCCGCGCCGGACCCTCTGCGCGGCGAAGGCGCAGATGTCGGCGAGACGTTCGCAAGCAACGTGCAGCACGCCATCGACGACCTGAAGCGGCATGGAGTGAAAGTCGCGGCGCTTATCGTCGACACAATTTTTTCCAGTGACGGCGTGTACGCCGACCCCGCAGGCTTTCTCGCTCCGGCGGTCCAGGCAATCCGTCGAGCGGGCGGAGTCTTCATTGCAGATGAAGTGCAGCCGGGATTCGGTCGCACAGGTGATGCAATGTGGGGCTTCCAGCGGCACGGCGTCGTGCCGGACCTGGTCATCATGGGTAAGCCAATGGGCAACGGGCTGCCTATTGCAGGCCTGATTGCAAAACCTGAAGTGCTGCAGGACTTTGCGCTTCGCGCACGCTACTTCAACACGTTTGGCGGCAACCCTGTGTGTTGCGCCGCAGGTCTTGCCGTGCTCGAAGTCATGGAGGATGAGCAGTTGATGCAGAACGCCAAGTCCGTGGGCAGTTACATGAAGCAAGGTCTTGCGGAACTGGCGCGTCAGTACAAGTGTATCGGCCAGGTGCGCGGCGCCGGTTTCTTCATCGGAGTTGACCTGGTCAAGGACCAGGAAAGCCACGAGCCGGACCCGGACTTTGCCATCCGGCTTGTGAACGGCCTGCGCAAGCGCTTGATTCTGATTGGCGCATCCGGCCCCGAAGGGCATGTACTCAAGATTCGGCCGCCTCTGCCCTTTTCGCGTCAAAACGCAGACCATTTCCTGAGCGCAATGGAAGACGCGCTTCGGGAAGAGAGTGGCCGGCAGTAAAACAAAAAAGGGGTAGCCTGATGCTACCCCTTACTCACTCATGGCTGAGCTGTAAGCGCGCGTATTTACTTGCGCGCCCCCCTACGAGCCCTCACCGGCTGTACTGGCTGCCTGGCTGACGCGACAGCACGCCTGCGGGCGGGTGCATCCAGTTCGTTTTCGCCTTGAAAAGGCAGGAGCGCCTCGACGCCCTCAGCAACAAGCGTCTGCAACCGGGGCATCAGCGCGTCTTGGGCGGCGACCAGGTCTTCTACAAGCTTCTCTCTGACGCCGTCAGCGTCACCCGATTCGATTGCTTTGACCAGTTCGTGGTGGTGAACATTGGCGTGCTCTCCGCCATAGTCGGGGTCCTCAAGCAGACCGTAGAAGACCGGCCCGACCTGGCCCCACAAGCCCTGAATCATCTCGAGCAGACGCGGGGAGTTGGCCTTCTCATAGATAGCGAAGTGGAATTTCTCGTTAAGCTCACGATATGCCGTCCTGTCGCCGCGCTCGACAGCCCCGTCCATGGCGAGGAGCGTTTTTTTGAGGCGTGCGATATCCGAAACCTTGAAAAAATGCGTGGCCATCTGCGCTGCCAAGCCCTCAAGCTCGTATCGGATTCGATAAATCTCGCCGAAAGCTGCTGGCGAAAGGGTGGGAACGACGATGGAGCGGTTTGGCAGCATTACCAGCAGACGTTCAGCGACGAGACGCTGGAGCGCTTCGCGCACTGGCGTCGTCGAAATCCCATAGCGCTCAGCGAGCGAGCGGATAATGAACACCTGGCCTGGATGGAAACTGCCTGATATCAAGCCACCCTTCAAGAGTGCATAGGTGCGGTCGTTCAGGTTCTGATGTTGGAGTTTGTCTTGCAGCATGTCGACCATCTCTTCGGCCCTCGTTGGTAGTCTCGCTGCTACAGGGCGAAGACAGCGAAAGGGTTCGGCTTTTAGCGACTGCAAGGAATGCCGACGCGACGCCAGGCCCTTTAAATAACGTTTCCGTAGCCCACCCCACCGCCTCCCGATGGTAACCTGCGGCCTTTCGGAAAGGGCAAAGAAACGGTCTTTGTGTTGTATCATATATCATTAAAAGCCGCAATTCCATGCAAGTCAGTCCGCACGCAAGTGCGGCGCATGCCATCGTCGCGGCAATTGAATCCGTGCTGAAAAAAGGGGCTGCGAACGGTGAGCACGCCTGCAATGCGAACACCGCCGAACGCAATCTCGGCGCGCATCGGCCTAGCTAACAAGGAGTAATACAATGACCTTCAGCCTTTCTAAAAGCGAGCTCGTTCGCCAGAACAATTTTATCGGTGGGCTGTGGGTTCCGGCCACAGAAGGTGCACAGTTTGCGGTGACTAACCCTGCCACAGGCGAGGTCGTTACAAACGTCGCGAACAGTGGCCCGGCGGATGCGCGCGCGGCGACAAACGCGGCAGCTCGAGCGTTTCCTATGTGGCGCGACACGTTGCCCAAGGAGCGCGCCGCCGTGCTGCGTCGGTGGCACGCGTTGATTCTGGAGCACGCGAATTCGCTCGGCGAACTTATCTCGCTGGAACAGGGAAAACCTCTTGCCGAAGGCCGTGGTGAAGTTGCCTACGGCGCCTCTTATGTTGCCTGGTTTGCCGACGAAGCGACGCGTATCTACGGTGACATCATCCCGCAGCAGCAACGCGGAAAGCGCATGACAGCAGTGAAAGAACCTGTCGGCATCGTTGCAGCCATTACGCCCTGGAATTTCCCGCTGGCCATGATTGCCCGAAAAATTGCGCCCGCGCTCGCCGCTGGCTGCACCGTCGTCGCGAAACCTGCTGAAGATACGCCCTTGACCGCGTTGGCGCTCGCGCTCCTTGCGCACGAGGCAGGCGTGCCGGCGGGAGTGCTCAACGTAATCAGTGCCTCGCGTGACCACGCCGTGGCAACTGTCGGCGACTGGCTCAAAGACAGTCGCGTACGCAAGATTACTTTCACCGGGTCGACGCCCGTTGGGAAATATCTCGCACGGGAGTCAGCATCCACGCTCAAGAAGCTCTCGCTCGAACTTGGTGGCAACGCGCCGTTCATCGTGTTCGACGACGCCGACCTCGACGCGGCTGTAACTGGGCTTCTCGCTGCGAAGTTTCGGAATGGCGGCCAGACATGTGTCTGCCCGAATCGCGTGTATGTGCAAGATGGCGTCTACGAACGCTTCGCTACTTTGCTGAGTGAACGCGTAGCCAAGCTCAAGGTTGCTCCCGCCACTGACCCTGCTGCTGAGATTGGCCCAATGATTAACGTCCGCGCGCTGGAGAAGATTGCCCGTCATGTCGACGACGCCGTGAGACTCGGTGCACGAGTGCTAACGGGGGGCAATCGCCTGCCTGAACTCGGCCCGCACTACTTCGCGCCCACTGTACTAGCCGACGCGACCCCGGAAATGGAGTTGTGCTGCGAAGAAACGTTCGGCCCGGTAGTACCGCTTTTCCGCTTTTCGGAGGAAGCCGAGGCCGTGCAGGCTGCCAACGACACACCGTTTGGTCTTGCGAGTTACTTCTACAGTCAGGACGTCAGGCGCATCAACCGCGTTGGCCGTCAGCTTGAGGCCGGCATCGTTGGCATCAACGAGGGTGCGCTCGCGAGCGAAGCCGCACCCTTTGGCGGCGTCAAGGAATCAGGCTACGGGCGTGAAGGGTCAAGGTATGGTCTGGACGACTACCTATCAATCAAATATCTCTGCCAAGGCGGCCTGGAGTGAACGACAAGGGCTGAGGCCATACCTCCACGACAGCAGTGTCGTGGAAGTCTTCTGCGGCTAGTCCCCAAACGGTTGCCGGTGTCTTTCACTCCGGTATTGAGGATGTAATCTGCATGCACGGCCTTCAGCACGCCCTCGATGTCGCGCTCGAAGCTGCCGGCTGCCGTCAGCAGACCAAAAACTTGCGTCGGGACCCATGCTGCGGCCGGTACCGACAGCTCAGCCTATCAAAAACTTCGACCGGTCCTTGACGTTAGCAATCCATGCCGGCGCGCGACCCCGGCCGCTCCAAGTCGCGCCACTCTTTGGGTCACGATACATCGCCGGTTGCGGCCCCCGGACGTAGTTGCCAGCAGCCTTCGTTTTGCGGGCAGAAGATGGCTTCGCCATCGCCGTCCCTCCGTCAACAAGGAACTTATCACGGTTTTTCACGGTTGAAATCCAACTCGGGGCCCGGCCATGTCCGGTCCAAGTCGCGCCAGTTTTCGGGTCACGGTACTTGACCGTGGCGGCTCTCGTTTTACCGACAGTATTCCCGCCGACCTTCTTCCCACGCTGTTTGCCCTCAGCATGCCCACCAATGTCGGCAGTCGTCAGGCCGTGTTTTTCCATCAACTCATGAATGGTCTTCAGGACCTTCGCGGTCTATTTTGTTATCAATGCGTCCGCCTGTGCCTGCAGTTTTTTCATTTTCGCTTCGATTGTTTCCAGAGTCGTTGCCATCAAGTAGTCTCCATGTGAATGTGGCCGCAATATGCCACGCGCGCAAGGGAAAAGGCTAGGGCAGCTTTCGCGCCGAGCTTTGATTACGCGAAGGTGCTATCGCCTTCGCGCCGGCTTCACTTCTAAACATCGCTCAGGAATCGGGGGCCGCTGCCCAAGATACTGGGCACCGCTGCCACTCCGCGTGCCGTGGCACAGACCGACGGACTAAAGTTTCGAAACAGTTGGCCAAAATCCAATGTATGGAAAATGACAACAAAGGCGCCTTTGGGCCAAACCACTATCTCTAGGGTGAGGCGCAAGCACTCTCGTTGAGTATTGCTGCTGTCCGCAAGGCAATGGGCAAAGCAAACCCTGCCGACTTCCGGACCAAGTCGCCGGAATGAAAGAGGTCGATGGAAGAGTTCGTTCAGGATTTGTGGTGGGCGCTCGACGCTCATTAGGGGCTCGCGTCGCCGTGTGCCCATTCCAACGTCCAGCGCGCGGTTGATTCCATCGTAACGCTTTACCAATGTTCAACCGGAATCCCATGGACACTCGAGCAGGCCATCGCATGGTGCATCGTCTCGTGGAGTGCCAGAACCCCTAAATGTGCCTTACGATGACCACTGGAATTGAACATCGGCACGCTCTTTAGTCAAGTCAATCAAGCTCGCGTTCACCTCGTCAGTTCTCTGAACCCACTGTTCTGCTGCAGCCTGGCCCCTGCCGAAAACCATATGCCGGCTAACAAGACGCTGCCGTCGCAGGTCTGGGTCGACGTTGACATACCAAACTTCGTCGAGCAACGGTCGCGCAGCTTTCCAATGGCCATGCTCAAGAAGAAGGTAATTCCCTTCAGTGATTACAAGCGGCAAATCAGGCGCCACAGGGATTGCGCCGGCGATGGGTTCTTCAATTTCCCGGCGAAATGTGGGAGCGTAGATTGTTTCGTCTTGAGGCTGGTGACGCAGGCGCCTCAGAAGTGCAACATACCCCGCACTGTCAAACGTATCTTCCGCTCCTTTGCGGGATGCGCGACCGAGCCGTGCGAGTTCGACATTCGCAAGATGAAACCCATCCATCGGCACAACCACTGTCTTTCCGGGAAAAGCATCAACGATTGCTTGCGCCAGTGTCGATTTGCCTGCACCCGGCGCACCAACCAGACCGAGGATATGGCGCCGCCCGTCAGCAATTAATTGCTGTAGGCGACCGAGGTAGCGGTCTTCAATCATCGACATAATCCGAGGTATTCCAAAAAGTGGCGGTCGGCGCGAGCTCTTCCTGTCCTCGCGGTAGCCGGATTGTCGAGCCGTTCGCGTCAGCATTTCTCAACGCTTTGTGCTGTCGAGACACCTTTGTCACCCGGTAGGCGTCTAGTGGTGCGCTTTTGCTTTCGCGGCGGCGTTGATGCCACCCGCGATGAACTCCCGCGCATGTTTGGCCAGGTCCATACCGTCGTCCCACAAGTTGCGCCAGATTGCCAACGCATTGGACAACTGCTCGTTGACGACCGTCGACGAAAAGCTCTCAAAAGTCACGACTCCCTTGTAGTCAATCATGGCCAGTGCATGGAAGAACTGCGAGAAGTCAATGGTGCCTGAGCCGAGGTATCCGCGATTGCTTTCCCCGATATGGACGTAGCCAAGACGCTTGCCGCATTGCAGAACCGGTTGCATAAAATCGGATTCCTCAATGTTCATGTGGTACGTATCGAGGTGAACGACAACATTGGGCGCATCGACCTCGTCAATCATCGCAAGCGCCTGCGAGGCGGTGTTCAGCAAATTGCTCTCATAGCGATTTACCACTTCCAGCCCGAGAGTCACGTTCTTCTTCAACGCGAAGTCAGCAATACGCCTGAGCGAATCAATTGCGTTACGAAGGCCTTGCTTTGTGACCGGCGCGTTGTATTTCGCCATCGCACCATACAGAATGCCACCGAAGTAGCCTCCTCCCAGCTCCGCGGTGATGCTGATACCTTCCTCCAGCATCGCAACACCACGTGCGACCGTGGCTGCGTCTTCGCTTGACACGTCCGCATCGAACGTGAGGCCACGCGAGCAGCCGATTTCCAGTTCGTGCTCCTGCAACAAATCTCGCGTGAGTGCCAGGTCCATGACCTTCGGGCCATGTAAGGACAGCTCGGCCAGGTCGAACCCGGCCGCCTTGGTCTGGCTCAAAACCTTGCGCGTTGATTCGGGTGTCAGGTCGCCAGCCCATACCAGTGCGTGTACGCCGAGCTTATTCATTGTGTAACTCCCTCAGATGCGGTCACGCGCCTGCGGACCAAAGTTTTCGAAATGCCGTTCGCCCATGCCCAACGGAAGAGCATCACGGCAAGCAAGAAGACACCCCACAACGCAGTCGCCAGGTGTTGGTTGGCACCAAGCAAATTGAGGCCAGAAGCGATAATCTGCAAAATCACGAGTGCAATCACGACCGGCACCACGCGACCGAAACCGCCGAACGGGTCGACGCGACCAAGGAAGCACGCCAGAACCGAGATGAGCAGAAATGCCTCGCCATGGCCAACGCGAACCGAATTGAACTGGGCGGCCATCACCACGCCCGCAATGCCGCACATCAACCCAGATAGCATGTAGATTCGAGTGACGGCACGGGTTGTCTCGATGCCGGAGAACCGCGTCGCCTCAAGATTCGAACCAATCATGCGTGTGGCGAAGCCCAGCCGCGACCGTGTCATCACAACGTGCCAAAGTAATGCGCACCCGAGAAAAATCAGCAAGGGAATGGGTACGCCGAGGAAGACTCCGTTGCCCATTTCGCGCACAAACGGCGGGAACCCGGAGATGTCACCTCCACGTGTGAGGAATTCGCCCAGTCCGCGCAAGAAAATCATCATCGACAAAGAGACGAGGATTGGGCTTGCTCCTGTACGGGCAATGACAGCTCCCATCACCCAACCGGCAGCGGCGCCAGTGGCCAGTGCGGCAGCAATGCCGAGGATGATGGCTATGGCGCCGGCATCCGCTCCACCGTATGTCCGAAGCACCCACGCCATCGCTAGGCCAGAAATGTTCGCGGTGAAAGTCACCGAGAGATTGAAGCCACCGGAAATGAGGGGCATCAGCATGGCCAGCGTAAAGAAGCCAAGTTCCGGCAACTGGAACGCTACCGACACGAAAGTGCTCGCCGAGAAAAATCGGTCCGATGCGAAACTCAGGACCGCGATGACCAGGACGAGAAATCCAAGCAACCCGGCGACGTCTGCTGGCACGAGCGGCGCGGCCGCGCGTTGAGTTAAGGACGTTTTCATGACGAGGCCTTTACGCTTTGTGACGTGAATCGCGCTCCGACGAGCTTGGCGAAGCCGCCGCTCGACAAGGTAATGGCGATGAGAATGATGGCTCCGATAATCATCTTGAACGCATACGGCGAGATGCCCAGCAGGTTCAAGCCGTTGGCGGTGATGGCGGTAAGGAGGATGCCAAGGATGGCGCCGAGAATCGTGCCGCGGCCGCCGCCCAACCTTGCGCCACCGAGAACTACGGCAGCGAGCACATCCAGCTCACGTCCGTAAAACGCGTTCGGAACGACTTCCTGCACGTAGTGCGCTTGCATCAGTCCGGCAATGCCGGCCATCATGCCGAGCCAGCCGAAAGCGATGTAATGCATCGCACCTATGTTGACCCCCACGCGTCGCGCTGCCTCGGGGTTGTCGCCCATTGCGTAGAGCTGTCGACCTGTTGTCGTGCGTCTCAGCAGAAACCAGGTTGCGATGACCATGACGACCATTACGACCACAGGCAGTGCGAGATTCGCATTGCCACTCGCGGTGTTGAAATGGATGATGGAGACTCTATTTGTCCACCAATCCGGCAGGTCGTAGATGGACACCCCACCCGTGAAAAACATCAATCCGCCGAAGAACACGTTGAACGTGGCAATCGTCACCACAATCGAGACGATGCGAAATTTGTAGATAATCGTCGCGTTGATGGAGCCAAGCAGAAATCCGAAGAGTGCAGACACGAGGAAGCCGAGCGCCCAGTTGCCGCCGCCAAGTCGCATCACGGTCAATGCAGTGAGGTACTGCACCACCGAAGCGCCAACGGCGAATGAAATATCAATGCCACCAGCAATCAAAACGACCAGCAGCCCGACTGCAAAAATGATGTTGACGGAACTCTGGTTAAGCAGGTCGAACAGGTTCGGCAGAGTGAGGAATGTCGAGGTTGAAAGGCTGAGGCCAATCACCATGATGGCGATAACGAGAATCAGCAGGGCCTCAATCGAACCGATTCCAAGTTTGCGAAAATCAGGCATGAACGTCTCCCTCGATTTGTTCCATCGTTGTCGTTCCCGGCACGTACTCTTTTACGATGCGGCCGTCGCGCATATGCAAAATTCGGTCGGAGTTGAAGTAGACCTCGGGAATTTCGTCCGAGATGAGCAAGATGGCCATTCCCTCAGAAGCGAGCTTGTGAATGATGGCGAAAATGCCAGCCCGGGCGCCGACGTCGACGCCTACGGTGGGCGAATCCAGAATCAGGAGCTTCGGATTTGTTGCCAGCCACTTGGCGAGCACAATGCGCTGCTGGTTGCCTCCGGACAGGGTCGAGACCGCATCGTCCGGCTTCCCGATTTTCACGGCCAGCTGTTGAATCCAGTCTTGAATCAACGCGTTTCGTTTTTTCGCGGCGATGAGATGGGTCCCGTCCAGAAGGTCGTCGAGCACCGCGGCAACCGTGTTGTCTCCAATTGATTGCGGCTGTACGAGTCCGAGTTGGAGACGGTCTTCAGACACGTAGGCAATGCCTGCGCGGATGGCATCACGATTTGTTCGTACCGAAAGGGCTTTCCCGTCTAGCAGGATGGACCCCGCACCCGGGCGGGTCATTCCGAAAAGCGACAATGCGACTTCCGTTCTTCCTGCGCCAAGGCGTCCGGTAACGCCAAGAATCTCGCCTCGTCGCACTTTGAACGACACGTCATGGTATTGGCGCGCGCGCGACAGCCCCTGTA
Source organism: Paraburkholderia suaedae (assembly GCF_040812055.1). Classification (NCBI taxonomy): domain Bacteria; kingdom Pseudomonadati; phylum Pseudomonadota; class Betaproteobacteria; order Burkholderiales; family Burkholderiaceae; genus Paraburkholderia; species Paraburkholderia suaedae. The sequence continues at coordinate 24,724 of NZ_JBFOAH010000041.1, forward strand.
CCTCCAGCACAACGGGCGCTGTTGTCAGGTCTGTCGTGCGTACTTCATAGTCGAAAGTGCGGCCCGTCATCAATTCCGTGAGGCGGGTCTGTGTCATCCCTTCGGTCGGAAAGGTGCCGACATACTGTCCGTCGCGGAAAACGGTCACGCGGGTGCAGACATCCAGCACTTCAGCGAGCCGATGGCTGACGAAAACCACGGCAATGCCATCCGCAGAAAGTCGCCGGACAATTTTCAACAGAGCTTCGGTCTCGGCGTGGCTGAGCGAGGCAGTCGGCTCATCCATGAAGACAAGACGAGCGTCGCGAACAAGTGCCCGGGCGATTGCCACGACCTGGCGCTGTGCGATTGACAGCGAGCGAACAGAACGGTTGAGGTCGATGGAGACGCCGAGCCGCTCAAGAATTCGGCGGGCCGCCTCCTTCATCTTCCCGTAGCTAACGATGCGTGGACGAAAACCCAAGTTCTGCTCGAAAGCGATGTTTTCCGCGACGGTCATTTCGGGGAAAAGCGCCAGGTCTTGCCAGATGACCTGAATACCGAGGTCACGGGCTCTCGCCGGGTCCAGACCTTCGATTGACTCACCATCCATGAGCATCACTGCGCCAGGTTCCGGCTGATAGACCCCACTGATAATCTTGATTATGGTGCTCTTGCCGCAGCCATTTTCGCCAGCGAGGCAGAGGACCTCGCCGGGCATGACGTCGAACTTCACGGCCCGCAGCGCCTTAACGCCGCCGAAGATTTTGGAGATGTTCTCGAGCTTGAGCAGTGGAGTGCGGTCGGCGTCGAGTGCGACCGACGCCGGGTTGGCACCTCGCTGAGAACGAAGTGAGTTGCTGGAAGCTGGTTGACTCATGGAAACGCTCCGATGGTACTTGCAAGTGACCGGCTTACGACCGGTCGTGTCTCGTACCCTTAACTTCCGGGTGAGCAACGCGGTAGCTGTGCTCACCCGTCCGGCAAAAGGATTGCGGTCAGAGGCCCATCTTTGCGAGGTCGTCAACGGTTTTGGCGTTGAGGTCCACCAGGTTGTCGACAATCAGGTTGTGACCATCTGGATGAACAACGCCCAAACCCGGGATATTCGTGCCGTCTTTAATCGGCTGCCCCTTTACGAGCATGGTGCCCAGCGTCACAAACACTTCGCCAGCTACTTCCGGATTCCACATGTACCCGCCGGTCAGCACGCCATCATGGACGAGCTTTCGGCCCTGTCCAGGCGAGAACGGTCCAAGAACCTGGACCTTTCCTTTGGCCTGCTGCTCCGCGACCGCACGAGCTGCCCCAATGGGACCCTGGCTGCCGAACGCGAGGATGCCCCTCAAGTTAGGATGAGCGCGCATCAGGTCAAGCGCAGTTTTGCGCGATGCGTCCACGTCTTCAGCGACGCCGTACCGGTCCCCGACGAGGGTCATTCCGGGATAGTTGGCCTTGATATAGGCGATTGCCGCATCAGCCCAGGCGTTATGGAGCGGCACAGTCAGGGAGCCGACGAACACCGCATATTCGCCTTTGCCGCCCAGCGCTTCGCCGAGGCGCTTTCCGTATGCATCGCCAAACCCCTTGACCGAGGCCAGTTCAAAATCCCAATCCGTGTTCTGCTGCTTTGGGGACTCGTGCGTGATGACTTTGATTCCAGCAGCCCGAGCACGCTGAAGAACAGGTTCCAAAACCTGCGCATCGTTCGGCACGACGCCGATGACGTCTACGTGTTGCGCAATCAGGTCCTCAATGGCACGCACTTGAAGCGCGGGGTCAGCGCTCGTCGGCCCGACCATGAATGCCTTGACGCCGAGCTGGTCAGCGCGCTTTTTGATTCCCGCTTCCATGGCGTTGAACCAAGGAATACCTCCAATCTTTACGACCACTCCGATTACCGGCTTGTCAGGCGAGGCCGCTGCCAAACTCGTCATCAAAGCCAGCGAGACCGCGCCTGCGCCCAAAGTGCGGATGATGTTCTTGAACATGTCTCCTCCGTTGGACGCCTGACCTACCCGGCAGACGCCCGATGAGTGTTAGGAAAACCGCTACTGACTTTGCAAAAGTTTTGCTGAATCCATTTAGCAGTTTGGCTTGGTGTATGCTGAATCTATTCAGCAAATCGGTCGACCCCGGAGTTACCCTGGTACGGCACCTTTTGCGAAACCGTTACCTTCAAAGCACATGAACGGCGGGAATGCCCTCGGAGTAACGTTGATGGCAAGCAGCAACCAAGGACGCAAGTCCACGATTTACGACATCGCAGAGAAGACTGGTTCTTCAACTTCAACAGTGAGCATGGTGCTGAATGGCAACTGGGCCCGCTATCGCATCAAGGAGGAGACAGCGAATCGAATTCTCGAATGTGCCCGGGAGCTTGGGTACAACGTCAACATGAAAGCGCGAGGGCTCCGGCTGTCACGCTCGGGGCTCGCAGGGATGGTTCTTCCGCACTACCGAAACCGCTTTTTTGCAGGGCTCGCCCAGACCTTTGAAGACCAGGCTCGTAGCCGAGGTCTTTGTCCGATAGTCGTAGGCACCCAGCGTGACCCTGCAGTCGAGGTGAGTGTCACTGAAACGCTTCTGTCGCAACGCGTTGAATTGCTATTCATCGCCGGCGTGCGAAACCCGACGCCGCTGAACGACCTCTGTTTGGCCGCGAGCGTGCCTTCCATCAACCTTGACCTGCCAGGTGACGGAGCGCCGTCGGTTGTTACAGACAATCGCAAAGGAGCAGCGGAGATTACCGCCGTGCTGCTTGAGAAATTGCTGGCCCGTGGCCATTCTCCGGATGAGCTGGTCTTGCTGGGCGGTGTAGCCAATGAATATGCGACTGAGATGCGTATTGCTGGATTCCGGGACGCTTTCAAAGCTCGCGGTATAGCGCCTGCAAAAGATGCCGTCGAGTGTTGCGGATATAACGCGGCAGCCGCGAAACGTGCGCTGACCATTCGCTGTGAGAAGCTGGGGCGGCCCCCATTTGGCCTGCTGATGAATTCGATTACCGCGCTTGAGGGATTGGTTCAGTTTATGGCGACGTTACCGCACGACGACTGGAAGAAGGTGGTCGTCGGCTGCTTCGATTGGGACCCCTTCGCGGCATACCTACCTTTCGACGTGACAATGTTGCGGCAGGACGTGCAAAAAATCATCTCAGAAGCGTTCGCCTTGATTGAAAGACACGACCCGGGCGACAGGTCTCTCATTCTTGTGCCCACGGGATTTGGCAAGATGTTCGAAGAGGCGGAACAGACGAAGGAGTTTGACCGCTAACTTCAGTCTGAAAAATGATTGCGGTTGCAGTCGGTGGCAATCGGTGACATCACGCCACCGGTGACCGGCGCATGGCACATCTTAGATTTCCCTCAACCTATTAAAAAATTTGAGTGGTGCGTGGAATCTCGACCTGACAGTGTCGTCCTCGAACGGTCGTAGCCTGAGCGTTGCGGAAAAGTATTCATACACATCCAGCTACTTCGGTGAGACCGCATGCAACCAGACTGCGCAGGCGTTGATGCCGGCCGTACAAGAGCTGATTGCAAAGGTGGTACATGCACCCGATTTTCCATCGCTAACTGACGAAAAGTCGATACCGTCCAAACGACCGGTGAGTTGAACCGGAGCACCGGGTGCGTACACGCCGCCGATTTTGAGTTCTGACACAAGCCCCGACTTTACAAACTCAGCGAATGGCTCACCATCCGGTGTCTTGATAGGCCCAACACCACGGCACATTATCTCGCTCGAAACTGACCTGTCGCGAACGCGGCGCCAGTGCACCAATCGCTAGATGAAGGGTTGGTCGCGGAGAAAGAAGACCTCGAAGCGAAGGAACCGTCGGCGCTACCCCCCCGGGACGAGGAGCGAGCTGAAGCGCGATGGCTCGCAACGCAGGCCCGAATAGTGGTCAGGTTCAGCTGTGGATGACACCGGCCGACCGTTACTCGGAGCGCCGCGGCAAAAATACTGTTGCACGCGGGAGAAGTGCGACTGCTCGCACCGGCACTCGGGAGACCTTGCGTGCACTTGGAAGTATCGGCCGACTTTGCTCCAATCGCCCTTTGCCAATTATTCATCGACCAATCGAAAGCAGTTCGTCCGCAGCGATTATCGCGGCAGCAATTTCCTCGATTGGCACCCGCTTACCCATCGCTTGCTGGCGAATCGCTCGATAAGCCTCGAGCTTCGTAATACCCCTTTGTCGAACCAAAATCTCCTGGGCTTCCGCCACCTTTCTGGCACCTTCAACGCGCTCCTCCAGGCGGCTGACGCGCTTCTTAAGTTTTTTTAAGTCGCCGTCAATCTGACGCGCCAGCACCAATGCACTCAACACGCCAAACGACCTCACCGGCGCTGCCACCACCGCCTTTGCGCCGACGCGCAGAACTGCCTCAATTATTGTCGGATTCTCATAGTTGACCACCGCCACGACCGGAGGCGTGTCGTCAGCGTCGCACCACGCAAATCCATGACCAATGGTGTCCGGATAGAGCCCAATGAATACCAAATCGCTTCCTGGAGGCGGGGCGTCCAGTGGAGGCCAGAAACAATGAGCCTGACAACCGATGCGTTGGAGTTGCTGGGTAAGAAGCTCGCCGTCCTTGGTCCGAGGGTGAAAAACACAAACGTGAAGGGAGCGCAGGTCCTTCAGGACCTGCGAACTCGTACGCGACGATGGTTGCTTTGGTTGGGGACCGTCCCGAGTAACATCACGTTCGCTTCGCATGTTAGCTCTCCGCCGAAATCATACGAAGCGTCCAGTCTCCGAGCGCGTGAGTTACGAGGTATGGGTCAGGATAGACCGCCTCGCGTGACTCCCTCACGATGGTGAACTGACCTCTCGCGTTTACCTGACCGATTCGAGGATAGAGGTAAGCATGATGGTTGGACGGGTCGACACGGACCTTGCCTTGGGGTGCGTTGCAACTCGCTCCCAGAAGGTGCGGCAAGAGCGCGTCGATATCATCGCTACCTGATGCCCTCATTGCCTCTGCAAACAAGTGGAGCTGGAAGTACGCCGCTTCCCAGCAGGCATTCGGCTCTGTAATACCACCATAGCGCTGACGGAACCGGTCCACACACGCGCGGTTGATGGGGTTGTCGATTGACTGAAAGTAAGGTGCTGAAGTGTAGTGTCCTTGCGCGGCGCCGCACGTCATCTGTGCAACTTCGACTTCCGTTGTCGTTAAGCTTCCAATCGGCATCTTCGCCGGGTCGAATCCCGCTCTCGAATAGGCACGATAGAGGTGTTGGGTGGCGTTGCCGACGACTGTAGAGAAAATGAAATCAGGTTGAAGATTTCGGACATCCTTGAGAATTTCAACGAAGTCTTCCTCAGTAGCCTCGAGCGGCACATAGCGTTCGCCTACCTTCTCCCCGCCAGGCTGCTGCGTGACCAGGTCGGCCATGATTCTGTTCGATTCGTAGGGGTAAATGTAGTTGGAACCTATAAGGTAAACCCGCGAGCCGAAAGTCGACGTCATGAAGTCGGCCAGTTGGACACTATTCTGATTGGGCGCCGCTCCGGTGTAGATGAGATTGTCGGAAAACTCGAAACCCTCGTACAGCGTCGAATAGAAGAGGAGCCTGTTCCAACGCTCCACGACAGGAATGACGGCCTTCCGCGTACTTGACATGTAGCAGCCAAAAATCACTTTGACATCGTCTTCGGTGATAAGTCGCTCGGCGAGGCTCGCGTAGACCGTCGGCTCTGAACGGGGGTCGTATTGAACTGGCACAATTTCGCGCCCATTGATTCCGCCAGACGCGTTAATCTCTTCGACAGCGAACAACGTGCCAAACCGCTGCGACGTCTCAATCGACGACGTAACGCCGGTTTCCGAATAGAGAATCCCAACCTTCACTGGGTCTGAGTTAGCCACGGTAAATCCTCATTTTCCTACTAGCCCTCGTTCACTCGGAAAAGCCTATCGTAGCGCAAAGCACTCACTCAGCAGCGATATCAGTCCAGAATCAGGTCGTCACCCTTACCAACGCGAGTTCAAGCGCTCCAGGCAGCCGTGCCGTATTGTCTACCGTCGCACAATTCCTTTGGCCAAAGATTGTCGAGACGACTGCTCCAGCTGACGGGTCGACGTTGACGCAGAAGCATCGAATCCCGGCCGCTCTCAATTCTTCGATAGCTTTCCTCGCGTCTTCGACCAAATAACGTTGGTCGAAGACATCGATGTCCGACGGCTCGCCGTCCGTGACCAAAATGACGGCTTTTGCGCTTGAGCGCTCGCCCCTCAGGCGTCGTCCAGAGTGACGCAATGCGGTCCCAACTCTCGTCGACCACCCGGGAACGAGGCTTGAGAGCATCTGCACGTGGGCGGAGCCGTAGGGAGATTTGAACTCTTTGAGTCTGATATACCGCACTTCGTGCCGACCATTCGACGAAAAGCCCTGTAAAGCAATGCGCAGCGACGACCCGTCAAAGTCCGAAAGAATCTGATGCGCCGCAGCCTTCTCTTCGTCGAGCAGCGTCCTCCCCGTCCCTCTCGTCAGTCGCGCAGTGGACTCCGAGAGGTCGAGAAGAATCAGAATGGACGCGTCTCTCGCGCTGAGCGCAGAGCCGGCGTAGACACGCCCGTCCGTCAGTGCGCCGACGCGCTGCGATACCGCGTGCGCAATGAGCGCATCCAGGTCCAGGTCGTCGCCCTCCAGCTGCGCCTTGATTCGACGCGACACAGCACGCGAACGCCAGTGAGGGTGCAGCCGGATTCTGGTTTTTCGTACCATGGCCGGCTGCTCAGCCCTTAACCCCGCCGGGCCCTGTTCTCTTACCTGAACCCAATCGGCTCGCCACGTTTCGTTACGGTAGTTCCACTCCGGGTAGTGGAAGACCTCCGCGGCGGCAGCTTCGCCTGTGGATAAGCCGCCCTCCCCTTCCGTTTCGGAGCGACCCGATTCCTGCTTCATATCATCCGCGGCTCCGAGAGCGGCCGACCTGGCCTCCGTATCTCCGAACATCCAAAGGTAGGTGTTGTCGTCACGGTAAGCCGGTTCGACAGCGTAAGACGACGCATCGAACCGGACGCGCATTTGGCCTAGGTCATTCGCCAGAATGGAAGCAACTTCTTCGAAACCTGCGCTGTCTTCCAAGTCTGCGCACTTACTCTCGAAAAGCGCGCGGCCCTTGTTGACCCAGTGGAACCCATCTTTGTACCTGGCATCGTGAATTGCACGAGACAAGCGTGACCCCAGAGCCACAAACGATAGGCCATCAGCGTGCCGGGAAGCGCTCTCTTCGTGAAACAAATCCCAGACTGAATGGAGACCTGGATACTCCCTCAGCATCAGTTTCTCGACGCGAGCGTCCTCGATCACGGATAGCATTGCAACCAGCAAGGGCGTACGCCGCCCAACCTCTCGTCCGGCTGTGGAGTAGCGCAGATGCGCAACTGCATGGGCTGTCATCGCCTGGACCAGGACACGATTTCGACCCGTGCTCGCGCACTCTGGAAGCGTGAGCATCCAGGGCGAAATTGCGGGACGTTTCAGAGAAGCATCGCCGTCCTCTCTGAATGTCGCAACCGATAGACGCGACTGTCCCAGCCCGTTCGCGTAGAGCTGAGCCATCCGCTTACATGCCCCTGACTCAGGCGTCGATTCCAAAGTGAGCATCCACGAATCCTTGAAGCGATTGCAGCACGTCATCATCATCGCTTGCAGGCTGGATTAACGCCATTCTGCAAGCGGCTTTCACCTCAACGCCGTCTACAATCAGCGCTGCCGCACGCACCAGCATCCGCGTCGAGATTGATTCAAACGCTCCCGATACGTTGAGTCCACGCGACGCGCTCGCTACATTGACAAGACTCTGAGCGATGGCACGGTCGAGTCCTGTCTCCCTTACGACGATTGCGACCTCTATTTCTGGGGCCGGATAGTGAAAGTCAAGCGCTCCAAAGCGCTGCCGGGTGGATGCTTTCAGGTCCTTCGCGCTACTCTGATAACCCGGGTTATACGAAAGCACGAGCTGAAAATCTGAATGTGCACGGATGAGCTCGCCGCGTCTGTCGAGCGGTAGAGTCCGGCGGTCATCGGAGAGAGGATGTATCACAACGGTGGTATCGGCGCGTGCCTCCACCACCTCATCGAGATAACAAATTGCCCCATAGCGCACTGCAGTGGTCAGCGGCCCGTCGTGCCACACCGTTCCGCTGGCATCCAGAAGGTATCGACCGACCAGGTCGCCCGCGCTCAGGTCCTCGTTGCATGCAATCGTGACAAGAGGTTTCCCTAGTTTCCACGCCATGTACTCGACAAACCGCGTCTTCCCGCACCCGGTGGGGCCCTTGAGTATCATCGGAATTCGGCATCGGTACGCCGCCTCGAACAACTCAACCTCACGGCCCACGGGCTGGTAGTACGGTTCGCTGTCAATCAAGTATGGTTTGATACGTGAATCCATCGCGGGCGTCCTTCTTTGCATTAACGATGCGACGGTATTTCAGTCGGGATGCCCTCAATCGGACACTCTGGAGTCCCAGGCGCGGAGCGTGTGATTGCCTCGACCGCCTTCCGGGTAGCATCAGGGTCTGCAATCCAGTCGCTGTAGAACTTGAACGGGCACGCGGCGACGCCATTCGCGTTCTCGCCGGAGTTTATAGTCCCCGTATAGCCGCGATGCAGGAGCTTGTAGAGATGATTCTGTGACTGCATGTTGCGGCGAGCGTCTCGAATCAAGTTGAGCGACAACTCGGCGTACTGCACACCCATCTCTTCTTCGCCGCATTCCCCGAGTGTGCGGCCGTCGAAGCCGACGATTGCAGAGTGACCGAAGTACGAGTAAACACCGTCCCAGCCAGTTGCATTGGCCACCGCGACGTACGTGTTGTTCATCCACGCCATCGTCTTTGCGACCATGACCTGCTGCTCCTTCGCGGGATACATATAGCCTTGGCAGCGCACAATAAGCTCGGCGCCCCGCATTGCGCAGTCACGCCAGATTTCGGGGTAGTTGCCATCATCGCAGATGATGAGGCTGACCTTCATCCCCTTCGGCCCCTCGGACACGTATGTGCAGTCGCCCGGATACCAGCCTTCGATAGGCACCCACGGCATGATTTTTCTATATTTCTGCACAATCTCACCCTGGTCATTCATCAGGATAAGTGTGTTATATGGTGCCTTGTTCGGGTGCTCCTCGTGACGTTCACCCGTCAGCGAGAACACGCCCCAGACCTTCGCCTTGCGACATGCCGCAGCGAACACCTCGGTCTCTTCACCCGGAACGGTCGAAGCCGTCTCGTACATTTCCTTCGAGTCGTACATGATGCCGTGGGTCGAGTACTCCGGGAATATCACGAGGTCCATGCCGGGCAGACCTTGCTTCATACCCACCACCATCTCCGCGATTTTGCGCGCGTTCGCCAATACCTCTGCACGAGTGTGGAGTCTCGGCATTTTGTAGTTCACAACCGCCACGCCAACGCAGTCCTTGCTACTAGAAATATCACCGTGCCGCATCGCTTTTCTCCAAGTAATTGAACTACACCGTCAGATAAGAGCGAATCTTGTCGAGATTTACCTCTTCCCGATTCGCTTGATGAACAATCCTTCCGCCGTCGATAACCATCATCAGGTCGGCAAGTTCGAGAGCGAAGCTAAGTACTTGCTCGGACACCAGCAATCCAATTCCCAATTCGCGCCTCAATTGGATGAGCGAGCGGCAAATCTCCTTGACGACGGAAGGTTGTATACCTTCGGTGGGTTCATCAAGAATCAGCACCTTCGGCTTTGATACCAGCGCGCGAGCAATTGCCACCTGTTGCTGCTGGCCGCCGGAGAGATTGCCGCCCTTGCGATTGCGCATCTCGGACAGCACTGGGAAGAAGTCGTAGACGAAATCGGGAATCCTGGCGTAGCGCCGGGTCTCGAGCCCCGTCAGAAGATTCTCCTCGACAGTCAGGTGCGGAAAAATCATGCGGCCTTGCGGGACGTAGGCGAGTCCAGCGCGCACCCGTTTGAAGCTTGGGAGCGGCGACATTTCCGCGCCTTCCATAAGGATGGAGCCACGGCGCGATGTCATCATGCCAATGATGGCTTTGAACAAAGTGCTCTTCCCCATGCCGTTACGCCCCACCAATGCAACGGATTGGCTCGGCTCGACTCTGAGCGAGACGTCCCGGATGACGTGACTCTCGCCGTAGTAGACGTTCAGTTCCTTGACTTCCAGCATGCTTGTCTCCATCAGAGTCCGAGATAGACTTCAACAACGCGCTGGTCCGATTGAACCTCGTCGATGGTTCCTTCGGCAAGGATTTGACCTTGATGCAGTACCGTTACCCTGCGCGCGATGGAGCGGACGAACTCCATATCGTGTTCGATGACGACGAGCGATTTGTGGGCGGCAATGGACCGCAGCAGCTCCGACGTCTGTTCGCGCTCCTTTGGTGTCATTCCCGCGGCGGGCTCGTCCAGGAGCAAAAGCGCAGGGTCCTGAACGAGCAGCATGCCAATCTCAAGCCACTGCTTCTGGCCGTGAGACAGTTTTGCCGCTTTAACTTTCAGATGCTGGGTGAGTTGAATCTGTTCGGCGACGGCGTCGATGCGTTCTCGAATCTCCGGCGTTCTACGGAAGAAAAGAGACCTCCGGATGCTGTGCGCCTGCGGAATAGACAGTTCAAGGTTCTCCCGTACGCTCAAATCCTCGTAGACCGATGGATTCTGGAACTTACGTCCGACGCCGGCCCTGACGATTTGAAACTCAGGCAAGCGGCTCAGTTCAACGCCTCGGAACCAGACGCTTCCCGAGGTCGGCTTGGTTTTTCCGCAGATAAGGTCCAATAAGGTCGTCTTGCCTGCGCCGTTCGGGCCGATGACCACGCGAAGCTCTTGCTCCTCAATCTTCATTGAGAGCCTGCTCACCGCCTTGAAACCATCGAACGAGACAGTGATATCACGCACTTCGAGCATGCACTCCTGACTTGTTGAAGTAGCGTCCTCGCGATACCCGGTTCGACTCTCATATGCCTCTGCGGACTGCGTCATCACGACTCCCTCCTCTCGAGGAGGCGCTGTGAAAGACCTGCCAGGCCCCGCGGCATTGCTGCCACGACCAAAATAAACATCGCGCCGAGAAAAAACAGCCATGCCTCCGGGAAACGCTCCGATAGATACGATTTCATAAATCCAACCAGTACTGCACCGATTACCGCCCCGGGAACCGAGAGCCGCCCGCCGACGGCTGCGTAGATAACCATCTCCACAGATGCAACAGCGCCTACCAGACTTGGCGTCATGAGGCCAACCTGCATGGTGAACAGCGCACCTCCTATTGAGGACAGAACTGCCGCCACAGAGAACACGAATGCCTTGACGAGCGCGGTGTCATAGCCCGAGAACCGGACACGGTCTTCGCGGTCGCGAATGGCAATCAACACCTTCCCAAGCCTGGTTCCTGTGAGCCAGAGCGCAAAGGCCATCGCCACAAGAACAATCAACGATTCTCCGAAGTAGATTTTCAGCTTTGAAGCATCGCTCACAATGTCCATGCCAAGCAGAGTCTTGAAATCGGTGATGCCGTTCGCACCACCTGTGTCCCCCTGCTGACCAACGATGAGAACGGTGGCCGTCAGTGCGAGCGCTAGTGTCACGATGGCAAAGTACACGCCACTCACTCTCTTCATGAAGAGTGCATACGAGAGCGGAAACGCGACCAGAGCGGGCAGAATCACGATAGCGAGTACTGTGACCGAGAAATGCTCAAAAGGCACCCACCACCACGGGAGTCGGTCCACGCTGCTCCAAACCATGAAGTCGGGTAAATCCGGAGCAGACGCTGCCAACTTCAGATGCATCGCGAGGATGTAGCCGCCGATTCCGAAGAAGATGCCTTGCCCGAGGCTCAGAATTCCGCAGTAGCCCCATATCAGCACAACCCCGATAGCGACCATCGCGAAGGCGAGGTATTTGCCGAACTCGGCAATCCAGAAGGACTCGAGAGCGGCTGGGAAAACGACGAGCAACAGCACAGCGGTAAGGACATACCCCACCCAGCCATACGTATCTGGCTTGATTTTCATGATGTGCGGACCCTTGACGAGAAGAGTCCATTCGGACGGAAGTACAACACGACAACGAGGAGCAACATAACGGAGACCTTCGCCATCGAGCCACTCATCAGATATTCAAGAGTGGTCTGCGTTTGAGCTATCACGAAGCCGGACGCCACCGTTCCAAGAAGACTCGTTATTCCCCCAAACACCACTACGATGAAAGAATCGACGATGTACGCCTGCCCCGTTCCTGGATTCGTCGACCCAATCATCGTGAACACAGCGCCAGCAATTCCTGCTAAGCCCGATCCCAACGCGAAAGTCATCGCATCCACTCTGTTGATGTCGATGCCCACGGCGGAGCTCATCTTCCGATTCTGCGTCACCGCTCGAGCGCGCAATCCCCAACGGGTTCGATAAAGCAGTAGCCACACGGCGACGGCGACCAATACGGTCAGTCCCATAATGAAGATTCTGTTCAGCGGAAGTTGGATTCCCGAGGTCGGCTCCCATGCCCCCGAAAGCCAAAACGTGAGGGGACTTGAGACTTCCTGGGCGCCAAAGACGGCACGGTAGGCCTGCTGCAGAATGAGACTGAGGCCCCAAGTGGCGAGAAGCGTGTCGAGCGGCCGGTCATAGAAAAAACGGATGAACGCCCGCTCGAGGACAAACCCGAAGGCGAAAGTCACGGCAAATGAGGCCAGGATTGCCGCGAACAGGTAGCCCCCCATCAGGCCCGGGAGATACGCTTCGAAAAAGCGTGCGGTCAGATAGGTCGTGTAGGCTCCGAGCGCCATCAACTCGCCATGCGCCATGTTGATGACGCCCATCAGCCCGAACACGATTGCAAGCCCCAACGCCATGAGTAGGAGAATCGTGAAGCTACTCAGCCCGTTGAAGAGCTGCATCACGAAGATGTCGAAAGTCATACGCTTCTCGCTTGGCGATTACAGCTTCGGGAACGGATTAGGCTCAATCACGCCGGACTCATGAACGATGTCGAACTGCCCGTCAGCACGTGCACGCCCAATCCGAACGCGCTTGGCGACGTGGTGGTTCGTTTGATTGATATGGATTTGTCCTTCAGGCGCATCGAGCTGCAGGCCCGACGAAGCGGCAATGACCTTGTCCACGTCGAAGGACTTCGCGCGCTCTGCCGCGAGTTTCCAGAAGTACACTGAGTTGTAGGCGCACTCCATCGGGTCGCCGACGACGCGGTTCTGCCCGTACTTCGACTTGAACGCCTTCAGAAATGCCGCGTTTCGCTCGTTCTGAATGCTCTGGAAATATCCCATGCAGGCGTAGTAGCCTACGGCGTTTTCTTTGCCAATGCCGTCAATCTCGTTCTCCGAGACGACAGTGGAAAGTAGCTTCTGTGTATTGCCCTCCAGCCCGGCGGCCTTCAACTGCTTGTAGAACGCGACGTTGCTGCCACCGACCACGGTTGAGTAAATCCAGTCCGGTTTCGCCGCCTTGATTTTGTTGATGATGGACGAGAACTCGGTGTTTCCCAGTGGGGCATATTCCTCGCCAACCACGGAGCCACCGGCCTTGGCGATAGTGGGTTTCGCAATCTTGTTACACGTTCTTGGGTAGATGTAGTCCGACCCAACCAGAAAGAAGGTCTTGCCTTGCTGGGTAGCCATCCACTGAATGGCTGCAATGACCGACTGGGTTGCTTCCTGCGATGTGTAAATGACCTGGGAATCCTGCTCCTGGCCTTCGTAGTACGTCGGGTAGTAAAGCAAACCGTGTTGCTGATGAAGTACGGGCAGGACGGCCTTCCGTGAGGCTGATGTGTAGCATCCGACAATAGCGGCGACCTTATCACGTTGAAGGAGCTTTCGTGTCTTCTCTGCAAACGTTGGCCAGTCGCTCGCGCCGTCCTCGACAACAGGTTGAATCTGACGACCAAGTACGCCGCCACTCGCGTTAATCTCATCGATTGCCAGCTTTTCAGCGTCAACCAACGAGGCCTCGGCAATCGCAATGGTGCCCGTCAGAGAGTGCAATAGACCCAGTTTTACCGGCTCATCAGCAGCGCGTGCGGCCGATGAAAGCAGACCTGTCGCAGGTAGCGTTGCCACGGTCATTGCGCTCAACTGCAGGAAGCGTCGTCGATTTAAGCTCGTCATTTCCTTACCCCTTGTTATTTCTGTATTTCGGTTTCGATGGACGTACACGGTCGCCGGCACCAGGCTGGGACTTGGTGTCGGGAGGACAAGACAAACGCAGCTAGAGGCGACGCACGAGTGCGAACGCTCTGAAACGACAAACAAAAAAAAGCCCTAGGCAGACGGATGGTCCGTCTGCCTAGGGCTTTTTTGCCTTACACCTCATCGGCTATGTTGGCGATGGGCGTGAAATAAACTTGCTTGTATGTAGACTAAGGCTCCAAAAATGAGACTGTCAATAGGGAAAGTGTGGAGGTAAAGCGAGTTTTCAGTGCCCGCTTTGACGGTCGCTTAAGCAACCACAGCTTCCGGCGCCGCCGCGACATCCATCAGCGCGGCCGCCCTTTCGGCGCCAGAAAATTTTTCGCTGGTGCCTTATTCGCTACCGCCTTCTTTGTCGCGGGCTTCTTCGCGACCGCTTTCGGCTTGCTCGCAGCGGGAGAATCCGCCACTCCGCTAACGCCTGCAATCAAAAATTTCGTCCGGTCCTTGACATCAGCCAGCCATGCCGGAGCACGCCCGCGCCCACTCCATGTCGCACCGGACTTCGGGTCACGATACAGAGCCGGCTGAGGACCTTTCCGTTGCCCCTTGCGCGCAGTCGCACCAACCGTCTTCGGCGCCGGCGTCTTCTTGCCCGCAGTCTTTGCCTTGCTCGCAGCACCTGCACTCGCCGCGACCGCCGCTTCAGCGCGGCTTGCAATCAAAAATTTGGTGCGGTCGCTTCGCGAGGAATTCGTGAGTAAGTTACTTGCGTTGCGCGCTGTGGCAGCGAGCCTGGGTGGTTGCGCCGTCGCACCGCAATATGAAGAAGCGCAGCCATACAACCCGGTCTACGACTATCACTTCTACGGGCCGCGTTACGGGACTTGTAGCATTCTGGACGATTACGGCGCCTGGGGTGGCTGGTACGGGTACGGTTGGGGTGGTGGGTGGCATGGAGGTGGGGGAGGATATGGTGGCGGAGGCGGGCTTGGTGGCCGCTGAAAGTTCTCCTGGTCGGACTCCATACGGCCGCTCATAATTCGCTTTGAATCCAATCGAAGGAAATTTACGGATGCGGCACCCTGTCCGAGAACATGACCCGGTGGAGGTTGCAAATGCGACCGCGATTGCTGCGTCATAAAAGTCGTGCACTGCGGGCCGCTGCGCGCGCGGCAAGGATGCCACCCAGCGCCCCACCGAGATGGCTTTGCCACGACACGGCAGGGTAGAGCGGCATCAGGCCGAACAGCATGGTCAGCCCGTAGCTGCCCGCGACGAACAGCGACACCATCATCGCGAGAATGTGCCGCGTGTAGTAGCCCCGCGCGACCAGGTAGCCAGCGTATCCGAACACCAGGCCGCTCGCGCCGATGTGCACCGTGTAGGGCGCGCCAAACCCCCAGGCGCACAGTCCCGCGCCAAGCATCGCGCCGATGGTCGCTTGCCAGAAGCTGTCGATGCGCGGCCACATGCACAACCAGCCAAGAATCAGGAGGGCGCTCGTGTTGGCTATCAGGTGCACCAGGCTTGCATGCAGCCACGGGGCAAACAGGATGCCCTGCAGCCCGCCAAGCGTGCGAGGCACCACGCCGTGCCGGTTCAGATGCAGGAACGGCAACGCAGCGGACAGGAAAAAGACCAGCCACATGGAGCCAACAAAGGTGGCGAGAAGCAGAACTCGCGTCCTGAGTTGCGCGAGGAGCGAGCCAGCAGCGGAAGTCGCGCCAGCGAGGCGTACCGAGTCTTGCGGCATTACAAGTTACTCCGAACGGTCTGTCGTTACTCAACACCAACCCATCTGGGCGTGTGCACGAGAATCAGCACCGGTGCAAATTCGACCGTCCAGTTTCTCGAGGCCTGCCCCGTCGCTTATTCCACGCGCAGGTAAATGAGCGCACTATGCCGCATGCGTGCATACTACAGCTATGGATTCATAGTCTACCGAAGGTCCTGTATCAATCCAGACGCCCACATTCGACATCGAAGAGCCGGCTTCCTCGTTGTTTCATCAGAACGGCCACTCGGCCAGTTCCAGCGCTTCCCAGGGTGCGACAGCCTGCCATCGGCATGATTACCTCATTACACCGCCGCGATGCGCGTACGGGGCGATTCACCGCAATCGGCGTTCGATGAGCGCCAAGCAAATGTTTTAAGAAGGAAACTTTTTTGGACGAACGTAAGCGAGACAGCATGATTGCTTATCTCCGCCATCGCATGGACCAGTTCGGCATCCAACCAGATGACCTGGCTGCCGCAATAGCAAGTGAACAAACGGAACAGAAGGAAGCGCGCTACCGTAATGCGACGGGGGACTCCTGGAGCGGCGAAGGAAAAATGCTGCAATGGTTAAAACAAGCGACGAGTGCTGGACAATCTGTCGAACATTTCCAATTGACGGCGAAACTTGCGCCAACAGTTCGGTCGAGCCGAGCCGGCGTGGATTGGCGTGATGACCCGTTCGCCGGCAGCCCACTCGCGCGGGGTCAGCGCCAATAGTGAACTCCGATGTCTTCGCATGCCAGTTTTAGAATGCCGGCACCTGCCAGCATTTCGCCCTCATCCTCACGGAAAACTGTACTCCCCTTCGCGTCCGCCCCGAGCTTCCCTAAGCAGCTTTGATATTAATCGTCATGGTCGCCATGACGTGTGCGCCTTAACTTTTTCGCTGCCGACGCTCCCCGGAGGTGTTTTTACGGTGCCTAACGGGTGCCGCGGCCGATAATGACTCGATGCAAAAATTGATGAATGCATCAACTTTCGCAGCTCGATGGCGCCGTGACGGAAAGAGTGCGTACAGCGGAAATCTTTCGTCCGACCAGTCCGGGAAGAGGTCCACGAGCAAGCCATCGCGCATTATCTGCTCGACGCCAATTTCCATCACCTGGGCGATGCCAGCGCCGGCGATACACGCACCGAGCATGGTTTCCACGTCCGACACGAGCAGTCGCCCCTCTGCGGGTATCTCCGCGACCTTCTTGCCCCGATGGAACTCCCACTCGAAGGGCCTGGCCGTCACCGGGTTATAAAACATGATTCGCTGATGTTTGCTCACCTCCTCCGGTTTTCCCGGCTGCCCGTGCTCAGCCACATACCGTGGAGACGCGACCGTAATGATGCGTGTGTCGAGCAGCTTCCGCGCAATCAGTGTTCCCATTGGCGGGGGGCCAAAGCGCACCGCAAGGTCAAATCCATCTGCCACGAGGTCGCCGACGTCGTCGCGCATGATAAGTTCGAGCGAAAGGTCGGGATGGTGTGCCAGAAAATCCGGCAATCGTGACGCCAGCACCGTCCTTGAAAAGAACGGGTCAACGTTAACACGAAGCTTCCCCTGCACAACGTTCGCTGAACCCGACGCTGCTGAAGCCGCCTCTTCAATGCCTGTCAGATGCGCGCCAACTGCGTCATATAGACGCCTCCCTTCGTCGGTCAGCGTCTGCGAGCGTGTCGTCCGGTCAAGCAGCCGCACGCCTACCCGCTTCTCCAGGCGTGAAACAGCGCGGCTAACGCCCGATGGCGACAATCCCAAGGCGTCTGCTGCGCGCACGAAACTGCCACTCTCCGCGACTGCGGCGAGTACGGTGATGCCAGAAAACAGCCGACCATCAAACGTCATGACATCTCCAATGCTCATCTCATTCAGATAGTTTAGTCACGAGTGATTTGAACAGCTCGTACTTTATTCAACAATCAAAAAATGAGAAATTGTCCTCCTGAATGCTGTGGCGGCTTGTGCTGCAGACCTGAACCAGCTTGGGAGAGCATCAATGGAAGTTTTGAAGACACAGGGCATTGAACTGCCGCGCCTCGGATTCGGCACCTACCGTATGCCCGGTGGAGATTGCCAACCGGTCGTTGAGAGCGCGTTGGAGCTCGGTTATCGACACATCGACACTGCCGAGATGTATCAGAACGAGGAAGCCGTAGGCGCCGCAATTGCTGCCTCGGGCCTTGCGCGGAAGCAACTGCATCTGACGACCAAGGTATGGCACGAGAACCTCAAGCCGGAGTCCCTCCGTCGCGCACTGGACGCCAGCCTTGGGAAGCTCGGTGTCGACTATGTCGACCTGTACATGGTGCATTGGCCGTCGCGTGACATGGACCTCGGCGCTGTCATGGAGACAATGCAAGGCTTTCTGCAGAACGGCACCGTTCGCTCAATCGGTGTGTGCAATTTCAACGTGACGATGCTGCGAAAAACCATCGAGGAAATCGGCGCACCCATCGCCTGCCACCAGATTGAATACCATGCGTTTCTCGACCAGTCGAAAATGTTGAGCTACCTGCGCGAGAAAGGCGTTCCACTCGTCGCCTATGCCCCGCTTGCACAAGGCCGTACAGCAAGCGACCCCGTCCTCCAGGGAATCGGTGTGAAGCATGGCGTGACCGCTGCCCAGGTTGCTCTTGCATGGCTGCTGGAACAGGACGGAGTGGCCGTCATTCCCAAGGCTCAACGCCGAGAAAGTCAAAAATCCAATCTCGACGCGCTGTCGGTGAAACTGGACGATGATGACCGGCACGCTATCGCGGTGTTGCCGAAGGACCACCGTTTCGTCGCTCCACCGTTCTCGCCGGAATGGGACGCGTAGGCGATGTGGAATACATTGCGAAACCTTCGAACAGAAAGTTTTTCAGGTTCGCCCGGATGGCCGGGCACAAAGTGACTGGAAGTCGCTCCTTCGGAGGTGCGCCATGACGAAAGTTCGTGAACTGGATTGCTGGTTGGCAAATCTCTACGGGCATAGTGCTGCTGACAGCGCTGCCGTGCTCGAGCGCGATTGGGCCGAGGCAAACCCGCGCGCGGACGACCCCAAGGACCGGGCCGTGCCAACAGTCCAGGTCATCGAGGTCATGAACGACAAAATGATTATTGTCGCATGGCAAGACCCTACCGGCGGCCGATATGGCTACCAGACGTGGACCCGCGTGCTCGCGCGACGCGATGCCGTGTGCGCACTGACCGGGCTTTCAGTTAAGAAAGGCGATGCGGTCTTCCATCCGAAGAATCTCCGCGACAGGCGCCCAGCGAACGCGGACAGCGTCATCCTCGCCGGCCAGGCGAAGTGCAACCTACCTGCTGCGACGAACGCTAATCACCCGCGTAACAACTCATCGCCGACAGCCCGGCATAAGACAGGAGCGGTCAGAGCGCGCACTATCCGGAAGAACTAGCGTGTTGACAAGCAACCTGCAGCCGGGCTGGACCCGGTCCGAAAGCCCCTTTCACGAAGGTGAACCTACGGTGCCGGAGCGCGTCGGTGTCGCGGGAAAGATGGACCACCAGGGAACGGCGGTTCATTCATGCCTATATGCCTCCAGAAGAGCAAATCCGGAGTCCAGATATGACGGTAGCCAGGATGTCACCGAAGGTATCCCGGCCGGATGCCCGTGAAGCGTTTGCACCCAACGTGCTTCGAACGTGCTCACAGCCAGGCGGTTGTTGCCGATGCGAGTTTGACCCGCACGCCGAGTTTCAGCTGACAGTTAGATTAAGCCGCAAGTCGTTGCTGCTTGAGTCTTTCTGCCATTCTCCGGCCTTCCATTTGTAACTCTTTAAGTCCGTCTTCGTCGACCGGGAATCGGCCGTTACCAACGCACTCTTTCGTTTCACTTTCGACAGCCGCACTATTACACTTCCCTCCGCTACCTCGGAAGCAACAACCGTACTACTTCAGGAGCGGCGAAACGGACGGTTGAAATCAAGCAACCCGCCTCCAACTCGGGTTGGCCCCCAACACACGCGTACAAACAACATGAAAGCTGGAAGCAAATTCAGGCTGGTCGCAGCAGCACTCCTTCTTGCAAGCGTCGGAACGGCAAACGCCGCCGGCTGCCTTAAGGGCGCTGTCGTCGGTGGTGTCGCCGGTCACTACGCCGGTCATCACGCGGTGGTCGGCGCCGTTGGCGGATGTATTGTCGGTCACCATCTCGCGAAACAGCACGCGCAGGAGCAGGCGGCGCAGCGTGCGGCGGCACTGCGGGCAACGGCTCATCCTGGGGTCTAAGGCTGGCTTAATCGTCGGCTTTCAGCATGGTTGAACAACCGCTCGAAAGCGGAGATTGAAATCGTTATGGCGAGTAAATCACGCACCCACAAGAATGCAACTCTGGCAATGTCCCCTCTGCTACGTGCATTGACATTTAGCCGTGCCTCGCACGAGCCCGTGATTCAGGCGATGCTCCTAAAGGCGTATGCCAGCCTGGACGGGTTTCGTCGAGGATATGGTTCACATGAGCTGTTGGAGAACCTCAGTCGACAACTGCTCGTCGCCGGGGAGCTCTGTCACCTCCGGAACCACGCTCACGGCTTGCCTGACATCGAGGCCGCGTGCGCTGCTACGGCACAAATCGAAACGGTCGGAAAGACCAGCGGGGCGTGGCTGATGAACGATATTGCGTATGCACACCTTTGCAATGCGCTTGGCATCTTCGATAATCAGCTCTCTGCTGCGTCACTCGGTGATATTGCGAAAGCTGAGGCGCGCGGAGCAAGCACGCTGATGGGGGAGGAGCAAGGCGCCGTATTCTCCATGGCAGCGGTGTAAGCACCTTGACTATGCGATTCCACCGCTCCAAGGTCCAACGCCAAGTTTGGAAAGTACAACATTAATTGGAATTTGTAGTTGTTTATGTCTACGGTAGTGAAACCAAGGCGCCCTATTGAAGCGCCGGTACCTCTTGGGCTCAGACTACGTCGGTTGCTGAGTACACATGAAATTGCCACGCTTCTGCTATTACTTCAGGCGCCGGCCGAGCTCATGGCAGCGACGCCAGACGTAATGGCACTTCGCGACGTCGGACTGGTCCAGGGTGTCGAGTCGGAACAAGATGGAGCCACCCCTATGTTCGCACTTACTGCCGATGGACGTGCCGTGTTGCACGCGCTTGGCGCTAGATGAATTGTGGTGGTAACGCGGTGCAAAATGCCCATGCTAACTTCATTGTGCACAAGACCCAAAGCGTAGAAAACCGTTCAGTTTAAACTCCCCACAGGCATCGTCACGCTCACCTTCTGGCATGTCGTCCGTCGCTGACTTGTGTTTCTGCGAGCTGGGCAGTTGGTTGCTGATTGCGCCACTGCCCCCGTCGGCAGCTTCTTTCTTCACTCTCAACCGTTCAGGGTGTCGCGCCCGCGTTGCTTTCGATGTTCGTGGCGAATATCGGTACCGCGAACCACATAGACGATGGCTTCGGCAATATTGGTGGCATGGTCGCCGATACGCTCGATGGCTTTAGCGATAAGCAGATAATCGAGCCCCATCTGGATTGTCCGAGGGTCTTCCTTCATGGATGTGACGAGCTTGAGCACGAAGGCTCGAAATTCGGCGTCGATGGCTTCGTCGTCGCGGACAATCTGTGCGGCCGCAGTTGCATCCATGCGCGCAAATGCGTCCAGCGCTCCACGAAGCATGTGTAAGGCCATTTCGCCAGAAGTCTTGATTTCAGCGATGTTGAAGTTCCACGCGCCTGCGTCCATGGCGACGCGGCGAGTTCGCTTCGCTATCTTCCGTGCCTCGTCGCCAACCCGCTCAAGGTTGGCCGCGCACTTCGAAGTCGCCAGCAGGAGGCGCAAGTCGGAAGCCGCCGGTTGCCGACGAGTGATGACGTTGGCCACTTCTTCGTCGATTTCTATTTCCATGAGATTGAGCTGGCGTTCAGTTTCGCCAACATGCTCAAGAAATGCCAAATCGAATGTCTTCAGCGCTTCCAGCACGCACGCAATCTGCGACTCGACCAGGCCGCCCATTTCGAGCAGCCTTTTCGAGACCAGATTGAGTTCATTATCAAACCTGCTCGAAAGATGCTTGTCTGGCATGTTCTGTCCTCGACCAGGAGTGGCCATGCCGTGCGGGCGCTGGTCGCGCACAACAGAGTAAGCGCCGCGTTACGATTTTGCGGGTCGACCGGTTTTGACCGTTTCGACAGCCGAAATCGCCGCAAGCATGCGCTTCATTGACGCCGCCTCGAGCAGAATCAGTCCCGCGCGCAGAAGCTCACTTTTCTTAACCGGCACGCCCGCGTCGAGGCACTTCTGTTTCAGTGTTGCGATTTTCTCGTAGTCCGACTTCGGCATTGTGAAGCTGTCGCGCACAACCTTCTCCTTCTTCACACGCTTCGCTTTTTCCTCTGCGGCTACGCTGGTTGGCGTCGCTTCCACTGGTATCACCCGCTTCTGTTTCTTCGCCTTTGTCGGGATGACCTGGACATCTGCGGCTACGGCGTCCAGCGCGTCCGGTTGCCGCTGGTCGTCTACTGCATGCCCATTGGCATTCTTCGGAAAGTGAAATGCCTTCTTCGTCGGCTTCCTGATGCGGGGTTCAATCATGGCCGTCTCCAGAGTTACGAAACGATATAAACAGTATATATCGTTAAAAAATCTTTTCTCAGCCACTTGGTGCATGTCTCCGAAAAGGCAGGTGCGGAAACTGCCACAGAACGCGTTTGCAAGACTGTGGACAACTCGAGGGCAAGTTTGGCGAGTCGCTGACACGATTGGACCTGCTGAGGCGCAGGCAGTCCTTGACACGCGAGACCCGCCGTCCCCACCGCTTCTCAAGGTGACACGCTTGTAATCCTCCTGTCAGTGTCGGGTCGGGGGCGGGCGCACAAAATGAAGGCAATTCTTCATCTTCGGAAGTTGATGAGGACGGCTTCATTCAGGGTGGGTGAAGCCAACACGTTCACCGCAAAGGAAGCCATCATGAAATCATTTATTTCTGCAGTCCTCGCCGCGAGCGCGCTGGTAGTCCCGGCTCTCTCTTTCGCACAAAGCAATGACACCCCCGTGACCCACGCGCAAGTCCGCGCCGAACTAGTCCAGCTCGAGAAGGCTGGCTATCAACCTGGTCGCGACGACCCCCATTATCCGGCCAACATTCAGGCTGCTGAAGTCAAGGTGGCTGCGATGAACGGGGTTGCGAGCGGCTACGGCGGTGTTGCAAACGGCTCGTCGGATGCGGGGCGCCCGGCTGTGTCGGCGGCTGACTCGAAGTCAATGTACAGCCATCACTGATGCGTTGGACGTCGAAAGAAATCTAGGGAAGGTCTGCAAAAGTCCTGGCGTCGACGTACGGGTGGACTATCCTGGGAGATAGGAAAGTTTAGGGGTATCTTCGATGACGCAACTTGGTCTTGGTCTGGATCTGTCAACGAAAC
>NZ_JBFOAH010000042.1:0-47564 GCF_040812055.1 Paraburkholderia suaedae
CGTTGCTTTCTACAATCCGGTGCGCCTGCACTCCACGTTGGGCTATCTGTCGCCCGCCGCCTACGAGGCGAATCCGACAGCGAAAGAACCTGTCTACCTGTCCGAAATTAGTTGACCACTACACGGGGTTGACCTTGGCCAAGGACACTTCTGCAACCACGGTGTACTCGCTGAATGTCGAGCAACCCATGTAGTGGTAGATAGGACGACCATTGTAGGAGAAACGGGTAGTGCCATCTGGCATCAGACCCTTGCCTTGTGTTGCACGAACTGCGACACAGAGATTGGTCTTGCCGGACTTGCAGAACAGGCACTCGCCGCACTCGGCCGTGTAGAGTGGGATAACGTGATCGCCGGGCGCAACGGAAGTGACGCCTTCGCCTACTTCGACAACGATGCCAGCCCCTTCATGCCCGAGCACGCAGGGAAACAGACCTTCGGGATCATCCCCTGACAGGGTGAAGGCATCGGTGTGGCAAACGCCTGTATGGGTGACCTGAATCAGCACCTCGCCTTTCTTCGGCGGGGCAACGTCGATTTCAACAATTTACAGTGGTTTGCCGGGAGCAAAGGCGACTGCCGCGCGTGACTTCATGAGTGGCCTCACAGTTGTTCGAGAAAGTTAAACGGCTCAATGTTTTTGAGGGCGCTTTGTATGAAATCCTTATCGGACATTTAGGAAAAGAATTAGTCTGATGTGCTTGCCCCGGCCAGACCTATGTCGATCTACCTTCCCGCGGATCCCGAAAAACGACGCCTCAACCAGTTGGCGAGCACTCCCACCGTCGGTTGTGAGCGACACTTCTGGCTGACGGAAAGGCGAAGACAGGAAGCCCGATCGTTAGCAATCGAGAACCAGACGTCCCCGTTTGCAACCCGAGACGCAAACCATCAGAGACTTGCCGGTTTTCCGCTCCGACTCGCTCAATACACTGTCCCGATGGTCGATTTCGCCTTCAAGGACCGTCATCTCACAGCTGCCGCAAATTCCGTGTTCGCAGCTGAACGGAACGTCAACGCCCGCGGCAATGAGTGCATCGAGGAGACGTCCGCCGCGCTCGACCCGAACGGTTTTCCCGCTCCGGGCTAGTTCAACCTCGTAACCCGGCGTCGCTACGGCACCGATGCTGACCGGAGCGGCGCCAAATCGCTCGATATGAGCGTGGGGGTAGCCGTGCCTGGAGCATGCCTGTTCAAATGCGCTCAACATGGGTGACGGGCCACAACAGTAGTAGCGCGTCTCGGCGCCACGGCCATCAATGAATGCGTCGAGATCAGGCGGCCCGCTCTCGTCAGCGTCAAAGTGCAGCCAGAGCGTGATGCCAAGTGCCTGAATCGGAGCCAGCCATGCGGCGTGTTCGCGAGAACGGCAGCAGTACAGCATTTCGACCTGCTTGCCGAGGGAAACGAGCCGCTGCGCCATGCTGTAGATGGCCGTGACACCGATGCCGCCAGCAATCAGCACGAACCGCTCGCCTGACTCGTCCAGCGGAAAGTTGTTGCGCGGCGCCGAGATGGTGAGGTGGTCTCCCACGCGCAGTTGCTCATGAATGAATAGGGAGCCGCCCTGACTTTCGCGGGCGCGCAGTACGCCCAGTACGTAGCGCTGAGCGTCGTTCGCTGGGTTGACCAGAGAGTAGCTGCGCACGATCCCATTGGGCAGCTTAAGGCTGATGTGCGCCCCAGCGTCGAAAGCAGGCAGATTTTCGCGGCCAACCGGACGCAGTTCGACGCTCAGCGTGTCAGTTGCTTCGACGGTCAGCTTGTCGACCACGACATTGAGAGTAGCAGTGCGCATGTTCATACTCAGATGCAAATACGACGGGCCATGTAGCTGTAAAAGTCGCGCAGCGTTCCCTCGTGGTGTTCCGATGCGAGCGGGCCAGGTCTGTAGAAGCTGGTCTTGAGGCCCGTGTGCAGCGTCTCCAGTTTCACTTTGTCCTCAGCGTTGAACGCATCGGCGAATGCGACGTATTGCTGCAGGTTCTCGTGGCTCGGATTCTTTTCGTGACCAGCGATGCCCCAGCGGATCGCCACGCTGCCAGTCGAAACTGGTCTCAGCAGAAGATAAATAGTCTGGTGCGGCATATACGTAACGACCAGATTCGGGAAGACGCTGTAAAGAAAGCTGTACCGACGCTCTTGCGCAGAAAGTTCGGGGTGGAACGGCGCGCGCTGAGCCGACTCGTGCGTGTAGTGAGAACGGTACGCCGAGAAATGGCCGTTGCCCGGCACGTATTCACATAGCTCTGTTGGGGTGACCGGACGGAGGGTCTTTGGATGCGTCGCGTTCAGGTGATAGCCTTCCATAAAATTTTCGGCAAGACATTTCCAGTTGGTGTTCCACGTCTCTTCTCGCGTGTAATATAGCTCGCGCTCTTCGTTGTGATAGTTGCGGATGTGAGGTTCGAGCGGCGCAAGCGACTGCGCAAGAGGTGCCGCCGTGCCGTCCAGATTCACAAAGATGAAGTTCTGCCAGACGGTCGTGGCAATGGCTGGCAACGCGCAGCGTGCAGTGTCCAGTTCCTTGCTTTCCTGCATCAGCGGTGCGCGTTTAAGCTTGCCCTCAAGGTCGTAGCTCCACGCATGGTAGGCGCAGACATGTACGCGAGCATTTCCGCAACCGGTAGCGACGAGGTTGCCACGGTGCCGACACACGTTTGCGAATACCCGGACCTCGCCCTGTGACGTGCGCTGCACGAGAAGTGGCTCACCGATCAGATCCGTGGTGAAGTAGTCTCCATTGTTGGGAATCTCGCCTACGTGTCCGACGCAGGCCCAGCCATTACGGAATACGCGCTCGCGCTCCAGATCCGCGAAGCTCTCCGAAGTGTAGAACGCACCGGGCATGGCATGGTTGGTACGATTGCAGCTTGAGGCGAGCGTGGAGAGCAGGTCGAGTAACTGGCGGTCAGTTTGCGATGACATCATGGATGTGGACGTGGCGACGTTGGACATGATCAGGCTCCTGTGCTGCACTAAGTGGCCGGTTGACCCTGCAGCGAGTGAATCGTAGAAAATAGAGCGTTGAGTGACTTTTCGTATGCCGCTTGTCATTCTTTTCGACCTGCGGCCGACAGCGACACCGCAAATCTACCGCATCGAATTATTAGCGGGCACATTATTTTTTTATGTATCTCAAAGGCTTTGACTATGCAGATGGGCAAGCGAAGATAAGTCAGAAAACCGTTCGAAACTCATGTTCGGCTATTCGAGAGTCGCCCTATGGAAGTCGTCGCGGGATTCCGATCCGGGAGAAGCCGATGACCGAAGCACGTCGCGATACCGATGCGGAAAAGGTGCTATCGGTAGCTAACTCGAAAAACACGGCACGGGCGACGTGCCCGTGCTGAACAGTGACGCAATGTCCCAGGCCAGTCGGTGTGCTCTGGCCGTTATGGAAGTACTTGTCGATTCTGAGGAAAGGGAGATCGTGGCTCGCCGTCAGATTGCTAGCGGGCCACGCTGGAACCAGCGGACGGGGAGGGACGAGTCAGGCGAAGGCTCTGCTTGCCGCTGCGGCGCGTTTGCGCAGCCAGTTCATGCATGCGAACAGGGCAATGGCAAACACCATGAGAAGCGTGGCCACCGCGAGGATGGACGGATCGATTGAGTCGCGTATGCCACTCCACATCTGTCGGGGGACTGTGCGCTGGTCTGGCCCACCAATGAAGAGGATCACGATGACTTCGTCGAAAGAAGTAGCAAAAGCGAAGACGCTGCCGGTTGCAACGGCGGGCGTAATCAACGGAAGTGTGACGCGTCGGAATGTGACCCACGGTGCGGCGCCGAGTCCGGAAGCGGCGCGTAGCAGGCTCTGATCGAAGGAGAGCATGGATGCCGTCACAGTGATCACGACAAAAGGGGTGCCGAGCGCGGCATGAGAAAGCACAACGCCGAGATAGGAATTGACGAGCCCGAGCGGTGAGTACACCAGATAGAACCCTGCGGCCACGACCACGATCGGTACAATCATCGGCGACACGATAATGGGCATGACGACAGGGCGGAACGGGAAATGAGACCGGCTCAGGCCAAGCGCTGCCAGTGTGCCGAGCACGGTCGCAATTGTTGTTGATGCAGCGCCAATGCCGATGCTGTTCGCAAAGGCGCGCTGCCAGTCTGGCGACCCTAGCGCCACCTCATACCAGTGCAGGGAAAAGCCCTGCATCGGGTAGGAAAAGAAGGATCCAGAGTTGAAGGACAGCGGTATGACCGCAAGGATCGGCGCGACGAGGAAGAAGAAGATCACTGCGCAGTGTACGTTCAGCCCCGCGCTAGCGATGCGCTCCGAAATAAGCCAGGTTCGTCTGTCTTTCATTTAAGTCCGCCTGTTAATGTTCGGTGTACAGTGAGCCTACGGGTAGTCTGAAGCGGCGCGCCGCTTCAGCCGAAACGCAGACGGTCGATGCCAACAAGTCGGTTGAAGATGAAATAGAAAACTGCGGTGAACAGGACGAGATAGCACGAGAGCGCGCCCGCTAGCCCCCAGTTCAATTGGTTATTGGTTTGCGATGCAATGATCTGGCTGATCATTTCATCTCCAGCGCCACCCAGCAGGGATGGCGTGATGTAATAACCGAGTGCCAGGACGAATACGAGGAAACACCCTGCACCAACACCTGGAAGCGTTTGCGGGATATAAACCCGCACGAACGCGACCGCGGGATGTGCGCCGAGAGACTTGGCTGCTCGCATATACGACGGCGATACGTTTTTCATGACCGAGTAGATCGCGAGGATCATGTACGGCAGCAGGATGTGTGTCATGCCGATCAGAACTCCGGTCCGATTGAAGATCAGCGGTAGGGGGTGGCTAACGAGCCCGAATTTCATAAACGCGCTATTGATGATGCCGCTCGGCTGCAGCAGTACGTACCAGGCAGTGGTACGAACGAGAAGCGACGTCCAGAAGGGCACGATCACAAACAGCATCAACCGGTTGCTCTGCTTCTCGGGCAGGGTTGCGAGCAGATAGGCGACTGGATAACCAAACAGCAGACAGAGCAGGGTGACAGTTGCGCTGATCGTCAGGTGCGGCCGAATGCGGCGCGGTACACGGCGCTATCGTCGGCAACCTGCTTGACGGAACCATCTGATGCAATATGCGCGTCAACGGCGTTCAACAGATAGTCGGGGGTCGGCGACACGGACGCCCGCTTCAGCAGGCGCCAGGTTTCGGGCTCATTCCAGCGCGAATCAATATCGATTAGCGCAGGCTTCCATTGCGCAGGGGATCCGGAACGCGTGGCGCGGGCGGTCTTGAAGAGCAGGCTCCGATACTCCGACTTGTAGAAGTTCATACGCCTCGCGATGTTGCCGAGTTGACCGTTCTCGCCCGCATCCTTCACGTCATGTGCGAGCGCGGCGAAAGCAGACTCACCGGGGACGCCGATACCGTCCCACGTTGACAGCGCTGCGCTCAGCTGCGGCATACCGGTCTGCAGTTCCGGATTCTGGACGCTGCGGCCAAGCAGGCTCGCGATCGGTGCGACAAATGTCACCAGAAGAAAGACGAGAAGGGGTAGGGCCAACAGCAGGGCATGTGCCGCCGCCTTTCGACGGGCGACACGAAACGACTGGCGGTCCGCGGCTTGCGAGCTGCGGCCGAACGGAACGGTGGATGGCAGCGGCGTGTTCATCGTTATGAATCTCTCCTGGTCTGATCGGGCCGACGGAACCGCGTCGGCCCGAGTGGTCCCGATGCGGACCGGTCGTTACTGCGTCAGCCAGTTCTGGAAGCGCTTGGCTATCGCATCCGCATTGTCAGCCCAGAAGGAGGCGTTGATCTGCAGTGGGCGCTTGAAGTTGTCCGGTGCAGTAGGCAGGCCGTTCAGACGCGCCTTATCGATAAGGGGAATCGAGTTCTTGCGCGGAGGCGCATATGCGATGTATTTCGACAGGTCGGCGTAGGCCTGCGGCGACGAAGTAGCGACAATGAACTTATTGGCAGCATCGGCGTGCTTGGCGCCCTTTGGAACGCCCCACCATTCGAAGTCGTAAATTTGTGCGTCCCAGACGATCTTGAATGGTTTCTTGTCCTTCTGAATAGCGTCGTCGATCCGGCCGTTGTAGGCCTGGACCATCACGACTGCGCCGTCGGCGAGCAGTTGGGGTGCCTGCGCACCGGCTTCCCACCAGACGATGCTCGACTTGATCGTGTCGAGTTTCTTGAAGGCGCGATCGACGCCAGCCGGCGTGGCGAGTACCTTATAGACATCCTGCGGCGCCACGCCATCGGCGATCAGCGCCCATTCCATCGCACCCTTCGGCGACTTACGCATGCCGCGCTTGCCAGGGAATTTCTTCAGGTCGAAGAAGTCGTTGATGGTGGTCGGCGCAATCTTCAGCGCGGTCGTGTCGTACGCGTAGACCGTGGACCACACCATCGACGCAACAGCGCAGTCGTTGATGGAGTTCGGCAGGAAATCGCTGGTATTGCCGAGCGTTTTCTTGTCGAGTTTTTCGAGCAGACCCTCGTCGCACGCAGTAATGGCGTCGTTCGATTCGAGGTCCATCAGATCCCAAGTCGGGTTCTTCGCCTGTTCCATCGCCTGGAGCTTTGCGAGGCCACCGTCATACGACTCGGTCGAGAACTGTTGCCAGTTTTTGCGGTGAATGGCTCGAACCACGCCTTCTTTGCGGCGGTTTCGTAGGCCCCGCCGAAAGTGACAACAGAGATCGTGTCGCTAGCGTATGCACTAGCCGCACCGAATACGCCGAGCGCGCATGCCGCGACGGTGGTTCTGATTAGGGAAATGGGGGTCTTCATTTCTAGTTGACTCCTGCGATGAGTGGCGATGCGGTCGATGAAGCGGAAGTGGTCGAACAATCGATTACGTCAGCCATAGCGGCAGGAGAAAGTGCAGCCGCATTCGCTGGTAATACCTTGCAGTCGTCACGTCGCCACGCCACGGCGGTCTGCCCGCCAAGTGATGGGAGATCGTGATGCTGGCTGTTTGGCACCTTTACGACCACGGTCTCTCCGTAACCGAGTTTCAGATGTACGCGATGGTGGTCGCCGCAGTAGACGAGTTGCTGCACGAGTCCCCGCACAATGTTCATGTTTTGACGTTCTGCTTCCCGCACTGCGTCCGGCGTCGCCGCTACGTGAGCGCGCTCCGGGCGCAAAGCCAGCATTGCGGTGCCGCCGGCGGCCAACCCGGTGCCAGCGCGACCGAATACCGTGCTGCCATCGGCGAGTTGCATCGCGGCCCATTCCCCGCTGTCCGGCATGACCCGGCCAGTGAGGCCGTTGTTTTCGCCGACAAAATTCGCAACGAACGCATTCGCGGCGTTTTCATACAGTTCGGTTGGCGAGGCAGCCTGCTGGATGCGACCATCGGAGAACACGGCAACGCGGTCTGACATCGTCAGTGCCTCGTTCTGATCATGCGTTACATAGACGATCGTCAGCGACAGTTCCCGATGCAGACGCATGATTTCGTACTGCATGGTCTCCCGTAGTCGCTTGTCGAGAGCACCGAGCGGTTCGTCCATCAGCACGACGCTGGGCTCGAACACCAGCGCCCGCGCAAGAGCGACGCGCTGCTGCTGGCCACCCGACAGTTGCGCCGGCCGACGGCCCGCCAGATGCGCAAGCTCCACCATCTCCAGCGCTCGCATTACGCGCGCCTTCTGATCGCTGCGGCTGACCCTGCGCACAGACAACGGGAACGCCACGTTCTCCGCGATCGTCATGTGCGGGAAAAGCGCATAGTTCTGGAACACCATGCCAATGTCCCGCTGGTGGGGCGGCTTGTCATCCAGCCGCTTGCCTGCAAGGCGGATTTCGCCGCGCGTCAGCGATTCGAAGCCGGCGAGCATCATCAGTGTCGTGGTCTTGCCTGAACCCGACGGTCCGAGAAGCGACACGAATTCGCCGCGAGCAACGTCGAGTTCGAGTCCTTCTACGACGCTGTGAATGCCGTCATACGACTTGCTGACGTCCTCAAACGAGATAAACGGTTGGATTGACATAGAAAGTCCAGCAGAAGATTGAGTAGCGACCGGCGAGGTTGTTACGCTGCGCCGAGGCGGCTCGCGAGATAGCGCGCAAAGTCGTAGTTGGGCCGTTCGAGATGGCTCAGGTGCCCAGGCTTCGCGAGCGGTGCATGCACGCCCCGAAACACCGACTCCACCCCACGCCGGTCTTCTGCGTTGACCGTGTCGAGCAGCGACTTGAGCGTCGTCATGTATTCATCGGCTTTCGGGTCGTTGACGAATTCCGGAGCAAGGCCGCCTCCAAAGCGGATATGCACCTGGCCGACACCGCGCGGCTGGAGAATCAGGTACCAGAAGTAGCCGGGTGTAAGTGTGATGAGGTGAGTCGGGTAGATCGCGAGCAGGGCGGTAGTGCGCCGCCATTGGCCTTCAAGGCGCGTGTTGTCCGGGTGAGCATTCCCGATCGGCAGCGACGCCTCTTTCGTGATCCAGTGGTAGTTGAACGCCGGTAGGCCGGGCGGGCACTCCATTTCTTCAAGTTTCGAATGGGGCCCTACCGTTGCACGATGCAGCATGGGCAGGTGGTAGCTCTCCATGAAGTTCTCAGCGAGAATCTTCCAGTTGCTGTCCCAAACGTGTTCTTCGTGGAACGTCTCGAGGTAGTGGGTCATGCCGTACGGCTCGATCAGCTTCGTCAGTTCCGACAGATGCTTTTCAATCGACGGAGCGTGCTGGTTGAGCGTCACATAGATCCATCCCTGCCATGTCTCGCATCGCACCGAAGGCAGTTTGTATTGCTCCTTGCAGAACCCTGCCTGGCGCTCCATCATCGGAGCGTTGGAGAGCGATCCGTCGAGGGAATAATTCCACGCGTGATACGGCAAACGATGCGGCGCACGTTGCCCCGGCCTTCGAGCAGCACTGACATGCGATGTAGACACACGTTAGAGAAGGCGCGCAACTCGCCGCTCGTGTCGCGCAGAACGACAATCGGCTGATCGTCGATGGCAGCGGTGAGATAGTCTCCCTCTTTCGCGAGCGTGCTTGCCCGTCCTACGCAAAGCCATTCGTTGCGGAACACGTCACGTTGTTCGAGGGCCAGGAATGCCGCCGACGTATAGACCCGAGGCGGCATCGCATGAGCGTCTTCGAAGGGACGTTCGCAGTTATCACGGAGGGCGCGAACGATTTCGAAACCGTTGTCTGTCGAATCGGGAAGGGCTGCCATGCGGGCCTCCATGTAAATGTGTGAATCGATGAACACCAATTTACCAATCCAAATTACCAGTCAAAGTATTGTTTTTTGATGCATTGAATAGCTTTTGCTTATGGCCAACTTTCGGGCAGCTAGCCGACGTGCAGCCGGCGGATGTATGTTTCACAGAATGTCGCAAAGTGCTTTACTATCTCGCGCGGCTTCATGGTGCTCGGCAGCGCGATGCCCAGGATCGTCGCGTTGACGTCCTCCTTGAAGCGCTTCATGACGAAATCTTCACCATCGACCGTCCGACTCGACCTGAGCGGAAAGTTGAGAATGCTGTAGCCGAGTCCGTTGGCCACCATTCCTCGGACGACCTCCGGCTGCGACGAGCGGAACGAAGCCGCCGGGCGCGTGCCTACAGCGTCAAACAGCGCGGAGAAGTATTCCCGGCTGTGGGGCAGGTCGAGCATCACGTACGGCTCGGGAATCAGGTCTGCCAGCGAGACCTTGCGAGCCCGCGCCAGTCGGTGGGTTTTGGGAAGGATCACGTACGGTGGCAGAGACAGCAGTGGGGTAAACGTGATGTCGTCGGTGATGTCCAGGTTATAGGTCAATGCAATATCGAGAGAGCCGTCGCGCAATCCACTGAGCAGGCCATCCTGATGAGCCTCTGTCGTCCGGAACGTTATTGCAGAGTGGTCGTGGACAAAGCGGCTGATGATGCCTGGCATCAACGGCGGCGCAAGCGAGAGGAGGCATCCCAGCGAGATTGCGCCGGTCATGCCGCCGTCCATCTCTCTGGCGGTCAGTTGCAGCTCTTCCGCACTCTTCAGCAGATTGCGTGCGTGACCGAGAAGATCGCGCCCTGATTGGGTCAGTGACAGGCCGCTCGCGTGGTGGCGGATGAACAGCTGGACACCGAACGACGTTTCGAGATCGGCCAGTGCTGTGGAAATGGACGGCTGTGAGATATGCAGCCGCTTGGCTGCCGCCGTGAAAGAAAGGGTCTCGGCCGTTACCACAAAGTATCGAAGCTGCCGTAACGAATAATGTACGGGATTAAATTCCATCGCGCTCCCCATGGTCTGTTCCGGGTGGATTGTCGCCCGCTCAAAAAAGCCTGCATAGAGAAAAGCAATGCATGGCATGTTTTAAATGTATTTTTCCCTATCTGCGGCGAAGCGTAGAGTTTGACCGGGCGTAACCATGCGAGTCCAGACGCGCCGGTATCAGTTGGAGCGTCGCGACGGATGACGCGCGTCCATGACGCAATAGGTCACGAAGACAGAAACGAAACAGACTGCTATTGAGAAGGAGACAGCCATGACGGCTGAAACAACGTCGATCGACACTCTGGTTGTGGGCGCAGGTCAGGCGGGCATTGCCATGAGCGAGCACTTGAGCAAGCTCGGCGTGCCGCATCTCGTGCTTGAGCGTGACCGCATCGCCGAGCGTTGGCGCACGGGCCGTTGGGATTCGCTGGTCGCCAATGGGCCAGCCTGGCACGATCGCTTTCCCGGCATGGAATTCGAGGAACTCGATCCGGATGCGTTCGCCCCCAAGGAACAGGTTGCGGATTACTTCGTGGCCTACGCGAACAGGTTCAACGCACCGATCCGAACTGGGGTGCAAGTGACGAGTGTCACGCGACAGCGCGGCCGTCCGGGGTTCATCGTTGAGACAACCGATGGCGTGTTCGAAGCGAATCGCGTGGTCGTTGCGACGGGACCATTTCAGCGGCCGGTGATTCCACCGATCGCGCCGCGAGACCAACGTTTTACGCAAATTCATTCGGCCGACTATCGCAACCCGGAGCAGTTGCCCCAAGGCGCCGTGCTGGTGATAGGCGCAGGTTCGTCGGGCACGCAGATCGCCGATGAGCTGCGCCGCGCAGGCCGCACGGTGTATCTGTCGGTTGGCGCGCACGACCGTCCACCGCGCGCATATCGCAATCGCGACTTCTGCTGGTGGCTCGGCGTACTCGGGGAGTGGGATAAGGAGGTCGCCGGGCCGGGACGCGAGCACGTGACGATCGCAGTGAGCGGCGCCTATGGCGGGCAGAGCATCGATTTCCGCCGTCTCGCGCACGAGGGCATGACGCTCGTCGGCTTGACCAGGTCGTTCAAGGATGACGTTGTGACCTTCGAACAGGACCTCGTCGAGAATCTGAAGCGCGGCGACGAAAATCTGTTTTCGCTACTCGACGCCGCGGATGCATACGTGGAGCGCAACGGCATTGACCTGCCGGAAGACCCCGAGGCGCGCTACATTCCGCCGGACCCCGAGTGCGTGACGAATCCGCTGCGCGAACTCGATCTGGCCCAGGCTGGCGTCAAGACAATCATCTGGGCGACCGGCTATGCGGTCGACTATAGCTGGCTACACGTCGATGCGTTCGACGAGACAGGCAAGCCGAAACATCAGCGCGGCGTATCGAAGGAGCCGGGCGTGTATTTTCTCGGCCTGCCGTGGCTGTCGCGCCGCGGATCATCTTTCATCTGGGGCGTCTGGCACGATGCGAAGAACATTGCTGATCACATCGTCACGCAGCGCAAGTATCTCGCGTATCGCGATGCGTCACAGCGCAGCCTTGACAATGCAAAGGCAATGAAGGCGGAAGCGCCGGCTTCCGGAGACGCGCAAAACATCAACGAAGTGGGAGTTATCTGATGCCGACGCATACCCGCATCCGCATGTTCAACACAAAAGACACTTACCCGAACCAGTCGCTCGATAACGACCTGTGCCAGGCGGTTCGCGCCGGCAACACGGTCTACGTGCGGGGCCAGGTCGGGACGGACTTCGACGGCAATCTGATGGGCCTCGGCGATCCGCGCGCCCAGGCCGAACAGGCGATGAAGAACGTGAAGCAGCTACTCGAGGAAGCAGGCAGCGACCTGTCGCACATCGTCAAGACGACGACGTATATCATCGATCCGCGCTATCGCGAG
The DNA here is from genome assembly GCF_040812055.1 of Paraburkholderia suaedae. Taxonomy (NCBI): domain Bacteria; kingdom Pseudomonadati; phylum Pseudomonadota; class Betaproteobacteria; order Burkholderiales; family Burkholderiaceae; genus Paraburkholderia; species Paraburkholderia suaedae. Next base: position 12,097 of record NZ_JBFOAH010000042.1, read on the forward strand.
CCGGTGTACCAGGAAACCGGCAAGTGGCTGAAGGGCGTGTATCCGATTTCCACGGGCCTGTGCGTGAGCGCGCTCGGCCAGCCGCATTGGCTGATGGAGATCGATGTGATCGCAGTGATCCCGTCCGACTGGACGCCGACGCAACCTTAAGGAGCGAATCGATGACATTCTCGATCGTCGGACGTTGTCATCAGACCGGCCAGCTCGGCATCGCCATCTGTTCGTCGAGCATTTCGGTGGGCGCGCGCTGTCCGTGGGTGCGCGCGGGCGTCGGCGCGGTGGCGACTCAGAACGTAACGCTGCCCGCGCTCGGTCCCGAGGTCCTGGATCTGATCGAACGCGAAGGACTCGCGGCCGATGCGGCGCTCGAGCGCGTGTTGCGCGCGCATCAATGGCGTGACTACCGGCAGGTGACGGTGGTGGACCATCAGGGCCGCACTGCGATGTTCACCGGCAGTCAGGCGCTCGGTGTGCACAACGCGGTCGGGGGCAATCAGTGCGTCGCGGCTGGGAATCTGCTCGGCAGCAAGGAGGTGATCGACACGATGACCGAGACGTTTGAAGCGTCCGACGGCGCGCTTGCAGACCGGCTGCTCGCGGCGATGCACGCCGCCGTGAAATCGGGCGGCGAAGCGGGGCCGGTGCATTCGGCGGCGCTGAAGATCGTCGATACGGCAAGCTGGCCTGTGGTCGATCTGCGCGTCGACTGGGCCGACGAAGATCCGATTGGTCGGCTCGACGCGCTATGGCAGGCGTACCGTCCGCAGATGCAGGACTACGTCGCGCGCGCGCTGAATCCGACGGCCGCGCCGAGCTATGGCGTGCCCGGCGATGAATGATCTGTCGAGTCGCGAGCTGCTTGAGCGGCTGGTTGGCTTTGCAACCGTCAGCCGCAATCCGAACCTCGAACTGATCGCGTTCGTGCGGCAATACCTCGCGGCTCTGGGCGTGGAGAGCGAGCTGTTCCTTAACGCCGAGCGCACCAAGGCAAACCTGTTCGCGACGATCGGACCGCGCGACAAGGGCGGCATCGTGCTGTCCGGTCATACGGATGTGGTGCCCGTCGACGGTCAGGCGTGGACGGTCGACCCCTTCCGTCTCACGGAAAAGGAAGGGCGTCTCTATGGACGCGGCACAGCGGATATGAAGGGCTATCTCGCGTCCGTGCTCGCCACGGTGCCGGTGTTTCTCAAGCGCAAGCTGCAACTGCCCCTGCACCTCGCTTTTTCCTATGACGAGGAAGTGGGCTGCCTTGGCGTGCGTTCGATGCTCGCCGAACTGGAGAAGCGCGCGCACAAGCCGCGGCTGTGCCTGATTGGCGAGCCGACCGAACTGAAGCCGGTGCTGGGCCACAAAGGCAAGCTCGCGATGCGCTGCCACGTGAAGGGCGCAGCGTGCCATTCGGCTTACGCCCCATATGGCGTCAACGCAATTCAGTACGCGGCGCGGCTGATCAACCGGCTCGAAGCGATCGGCGACGAGCTCGCGCAGCCGGAACATCACGACGGACGTTTCGATCCGCCGTTCTCGACGGTGCAAACCGGCGTCATCAACGGCGGACGCGCGCTGAACATCGTGCCCGCCGAATGCGAGTTCGATTTCGAAGTGCGCTCGGTGCCGGGCTTCGATGCGAACACGGTCGCAGAGCGGCTGCGAACTTACGCGGAGAGCGAACTGCTGCCGGGAATGCGCAAGGTGCAGGCCGATACCGATATCCGCTTGCAGCCGCTGAACGCGTACCCGGGCCTCGCGACGTCGCCCGACAGCGACGCGGCCCGTCTCCTCGCGCTTCTCAGCGGGTCGAGCGAGTTCGGCACCGTGGCGTTTGGCACCGAAGGTGGCCTGTTCACGCAGGCGGGCATTCCGACCGTCGTGTGCGGTCCGGGCAGCATGGACCAGGGCCACAAACCCGACGAGTTCGTCAGTGTCGATCAGATGAATCGCTGCGACGCCATGCTGTCGCGACTCGCGGAGCATCTGTGGGGCGCAGGTTAGGTACGGCTCCCACTGATTCCGTTTCGATCGCTGGGTGTTGAAACAGGAGGGATCGGAGTCGTCACACGCGGTCCGAGCCCGATCAGCATCGTCAAGCGTTGACAGTCACCAAGCTCGGGTGCTATCGTGTCCTTGCAATTGCGGATCGATGGTCCGCATAGAAGAACGAACTGAAAAAGTAGCGATATCTTGTGGGGAGGCGTGATGCAGGGATCGCCCAGCAAAAGTGCGGAATATCTCGCGGCGCTCGGTCGAATCACGCAGCAGAGCGGAAGCGGTTCGCGCAGTAATTCAACGACTTCATTATGGTGACGGAAATGGCCTGCTCGGAGCCGGGAGCGCGAGCGCCACGTGCCATAGTCGTCCGACAGGGCTGGCGTGCTGATGATCCGTTCATGACGGAGGCTGCAATATGCAAGCGACGGATCGCGGAGGCAACATCGCCTGCTTCGACGTCCGCTGAAAGCCACCATCGGACGCTTGGCCATACCCGCGCGCTCAAAGACGGCAGCGTGAAGCCGGAAACGTGCATGCTGGAACTCAAGGAAGTCTCCCCGATCATTCGGCGTTCGGGCGCATGTTGCGTGGTCATCAGTCCCGCATGAGCGAGATGGCAATCGCACGTACCTCCGCGCGCGTGCGAACCGCAGGCGTTTTACAGCAGTCCAGGTGTCTCTGGTGCGTATTCCACCAAGGCGCGATCGTGTAAAACACCCGGTTCGGTATGCGTCATCCTAATGATCTGACAGCTAGCGCATCCGCAAGAATCGCGGCCGGCGTGTGAGCGCCCAGCGTCCTACGAGACGCCATCACGGACATAGGCGCGATCACCCGCGCCACAGAGACATCCACACCATTGCATTGAGCGTGCGCGCGCCGATGGATAGCGAGCGCGTGGAGACGGTGAACGAATTGAACGCGAGTCAAGGTGCGTCGATCCCGCGGTCGAACGGCACCTTATTCGTTGGTTGCGACCTGCGCCCCAAACGTTTTCAGTCGTTTCAGCTGCGTCGATGCCGCGTCGATACTGACGCCTTGCCTGTCAATCCGCCCGCAGCGTTGCACTCCATTGGCAGGGTGCGCTTGGGCACAACAACGGAAATTGCTATGCTTGTGCTAAGCAATCTGAAAGTCCGCGCCCGATTATTTACGGGCTTTGGTGTTGTGTTGATCGTGCTGTGCGCCACCTGCGCCATCGCTTTGTATCAGGCGTCCCGAATTGAGGCGGGTACGCAGGACCTTGCTCAAAACTGGTTGCCGGGCGTCCAGGTCCTGGGGGATCTGCGCTCGGCGACGGATTCGGAGCGCCGCGCCACGCTTCGCGTGGTGCTGGAGGTCGATCCGCAAGGAAAGCAGGATGCGATTGCCGAGCGCAGCCACGCCTTGTCGAAGATAACCGGCGCATTTGCGGCCTACGACAAGCTGATCGATTCGCCCACCGAACGCGAGTTCCTCGAACATGACCGGGCAGGGTGGGCCGAGTACCAGAAGATCGACGACAAGCTGATAAAACTGGCATTGGCGGGCGACAGCGATTTTGCCGCCGTACGCACGCTGGCGGCCGAATCCTCGCACGACTACCGCGAGTATGCTCACAAGGTCGACCTCCACGTGGCGTTCAACCGCAAAGGCGCAATGCAGGCGAGCGCGAAAGCGAGCGCCTTTTATCGTTCTGCACTGCAACTGGCGATTGCGGCGATCGTGGCGGCGATTATCTTGAGCATTGCGGTGGCTTACGTCATCACGCGCTCGATCATCGGACCCATTGATCAGGCCGTCACCATCGCCGCGACGGTTGCGTGCGGCGACCTCACTTCCCATATCGAAGTGCGTGGCGACGACGAACTGAGCCAATTGCTGCGCGCGCTTCGGCACATGAATGAACGGCTCGTCGATATCGTGACGCAAGTGCGCGCGAGCAGCGAGAGCGTCGCGACGGGCGCGGCGGAAATCGCCACGGGTAACGCGGATCTAAGCCAGCGCACCGAGGAGCAGGCTGCCTCTCTCGAACAGACGGCAGCGAGCATGGAGCAGTTGACTGCGACCGTAAAGCAGAACGCCGAAAACGCACGGCAAGGCAACACGCTCGCGAACAGCGCCGCGGACATCGCGCAGCGCGGCGGCGACGTCATGCGCGATGTCGTGACAACGATGGAGCACATCGCCAGCAGCTCGGAGCGTGTCGAGCAGATCATCGGCGTTATCGACGGTATCGCTTTTCAAACCAACATTCTGGCGTTGAACGCTGCGGTTGAAGCCGCGCGAGCGGGCGAGCAGGGGCGCGGATTCGCGGTGGTCGCCTCCGAGGTCCGCAGCCTCGCACAGCGCAGCGCGAGCGCCGCTCAGGAAATCAAGGAGCTGATAGGACAATCCGTCGGGCGCGTGGATACCGGGTCGCGGCAGGTGCATGAGGCGGGTGGCACGATCGGAGAAATCGTGCGTGCGGTGCGGCACGTCACCGACCTGATGGGCGAAATCGCCGCCGCTTCCGATGAGCAACACACTGGCATCGTTCAGGTCAACCAGGCAATCGGCCAGATCGACGAGGTCATGCAACATAATGCGGCACTCGTCGAACAGGCGTCGGCGGCGGCGCAAAACGTGCAGGAGCAGTCTGCTTTGCTACAGCAACTGGTGGCGAATTTCCGGCTCGATGCGAGCGATGATGCGCCTTTCGCTGGCGGCGACACCCGTCGCGCGAGCGAACGGTACATATCCTCGGAGAACCCGATTGCGATAGCTCCAGAATCGGGTCCCATCACCGCGCACTTTACGAAAAACGTCAAAGCATGATTGGGCACTGGATGTTGTATTTCGACGCGCCATGCACTGTTGCCCTGTGCCTGCTTTGAAAAGCGGCCTAAAGCCGATCGTAATTATCGATACCAATGCATGTGTGCGACAGTCGCCGATTTGTTCCTCAGTACGGAACGGCATTCCCGAACCGGTAGCGCTAGTGAGTGAAAACCCGTATAATGGTTTACGCGGGTTGCCTTGGAGCGCCCCCTCACGAACCAATCCAGGAATCTCACATGAAATCGTTCGTCAACGTTGCGTTCGCAGTTGTTCTTATCACTCCGGTGCTGTCGCACGCTGCTGAGCCGGTTACGCACGCGCAGGTACGCGCGGAATTGATTCAGCTGGAAGACGCGGGCTACGATCCTGTCGTTAACAACGACTACCCGCAGAACCTGAAGCACGCGCAGGCTATCGTCGCGCAACAGAACGAAGCTAACACCGCGTATGGTCCCGATACTGCAGGTGTGTCTCAATCAAGCAGCAGGACGGAATCCGGCGGAAAGTGAGATAGCTGCCCTAAGCAAAGGCAGCTTTTTTTGGTCCAGGAATGGGACTCTAACCCAGAAACAGGTGATTAAAAACATTGTTCCATTTATTGCGCTGGGCAGCTGACATCGCAGGATCGACAGGCGTCATCTGGCTATGCTGGAAAGGTGACGGGATATTCCGATGCGTCGGAACATAGTCCATGTTCGCCAGAATTTTTTGCGCGTCCAGTGAGAGCATGTAGTCATAGAGCAATATACCCGCAGCCGGATGCGGTGCGTGTTTGAACAGAGCAATGCCATTCGCTCGCGCGGCCGCTGGCTGCAGCAGGAACCAGTCGATAGGCGCATTTTTGCGCTTCGCCTGCATAGGCATATAGTTGTACGTCTCAAGTGCAAGCGGCACTTCGCCTGAGGCAACCAGATTGTTCAGCAATGAGTTGCCATTGCGAACAGACACACCATTAGTGGCAATCAACTCCTTGAAGAATGCGATGCCTTTTTCGGAGCCCATCTGCTGACAAATGGTTGCAAACCAGTCGGAGCTCTTCGACTCGATGCCGAGTTTTCCTTTCCATTTCGGCAATAGCAGATCCTCAAATGAAGAGGGAAGGTCTTCTTTCTTGATGGCATTCGTATTATAGGACTGAACCCAGACAGACAGCAGTGTAGACGCCCACATGTGATGTTCCGGCACCGATCCGGGAATCAGGTCTGCGAACATGGGCGATACGACAGGCTGCAACAGGTTCTCTTGTCGTAGATTATCCAGGAATGAAGAGCCGACATGCACATTATCGGGCATATAACGACCGGCTCGCGCTTCTGAAACGGCTCGTTGCACGACTTGCTCATCCCCTGCACGCCAGGTGTTGACCTTGACACCGTATTTCTTTTCAAACGGATTGAACAACGGTTCGAGGTCCGATTTTGCGATCGTGGTGTAAAAATTCACTTGCCCTTCTTTTTTTGCCGCTGCCAGAATCCGGTCTGCGCGATCCGAGCCCGAATAGTCTGTCAGTGCAAGATTCGGCGAAATCTTTTCGGCCGATCTGGCATGAAACGGCAAGAATGCCGTGCTCGATGCGAGGCCCAAACTGGTTTTCAATATGGTACGTCGGGTAATCATCTTGTCTCCGTGCTTGAAATGAAACGCCCCGAATGTGGGAGCATTCAGAGCTGTGGTTGACACGTGCCCGTGTATCACTGATTCGCGCACATCGCTGGCCGATTGCGCGGCAAATTTGATTCACATACTCGGTGAATTTCGTTGTACGCTTGATCGATAATGGACCCGGGCGCGGCCGATCGCTATCCATGACTTTTGCAGACAGCTCGGACGACGTGAGAATAAAAGATACGATCCGACAGGAACGCAGCTTCACCCATCAGTCGCGCGACGAACAGCACCGTTTGCGGCCTTGCTTCCCAAATGCGCATCAATTCCGTCTGCACGATTGCACGCGTCTGCGCTTCGAGCTGTGCTGGCCTGTTCGAAATTCGCGATGATGCGCAAAAAAATGGTCTTGCCGCAGCCGCTCGCGCCAAGCAACGAAATTAATTCGAGTTTGGCGATCGTCGCTTGAATGGCGCTCGACACTTCGAAATTGTCGAACGTTTCCTCCGAGTCGATACGGTCAGCTTTTCTGTACCTGTTGTCGCTTGCTCATTGCCCTTTACTCCCCGCATGAATTCGCAAACCGCCTGCTTCATTTGGACTTGCGATGAATCCCACTATCTGTAAATTAGTAATTTCCCCATGACGCGTCTATGATGGGAGTAAACCGAGTTCGCAAGACCGACGTTCAGACCCACAGGTGAGACCATGAAACTCCTGATCAATGCTGTTGGTGCTGCTGCCGTGCTCGTTCCGATGTTGTCGCATGCGGGAGAGTCCATCACGCGCGCCCAGGTGATCAACGAACTTGAGCAACTGGAAGCGGCGGGCTATAACCCCGGCGTGGCTGAAGATAGTTATCCGGAGAATCTCGAGCAAGCGAAGGCAGTTCTTGAGCAACGAAGGAACGCAGCAGCTTCCTTGGGACTGGGTGCGCAAGGCGTAACGCAATCGGGTTATAAAGGCGGCCTCGGGTGAACGAAGCCGTTTCAGACCGCACGTTCCGGAGCGGTGTCGCTTGCCGAGCATCGCGGCTATCTCCCATGCTATGTCCTGGATTGCCAGTACCGCCGGAACTGATCGCGTAGAAAGCGTTTGCGCTATTGCTGAAATGACCCGCTCGCACCGGCCCCAGGGTCCGCCGTTCACGCTATTGCGATTGCTCGCCTTTCCGCAAGTTTCCGACGGGTAACGTGCATCTCAATCCGCGTAGAAGACGGTAGGAACTTCACGTCGACCGAGGCGGCCGACGAGAGGTCAACGCTTGGCATTCCCTTTTCCGACACCAGGTTTGAAACCGGGTAGAAAGCGCACGCGGGCAAGGCGGCGCAGGCAAGCTTCTTCCCTATGCAATGGATGCGGAGTTTTCGCGTGTTTCGTCTCGACGTTGTTCCCGCCTCCTTCACTGGATATGAAATCGCAGGGGGTACTTGTTCGGTGTTTACTTACGGATAACAATTGCGCGAAAAACCACATGACGGTCATCCAAAGCGCACTTTTGAAGAAATTGCCGTAGAGCATCCGACTGTTTTGTAAGCTCAATTCTCTAGCAGGATGTAATTCTCTCTTCCCACGATTTTTATCCATCGAATCATCGTTCCCCTATGTGGATCGACGTGCTATCTTTTGGAATAAATAAAGTCTACTTGCGGCTAATATTGATGTCAATCTGGATTCGTCGTTTTTCGGGTTAGGCTCGTTTTGAATAGACCGAACAACGCGGTTAGGTGCCAGGTGGAACGGATTTTGTTGGAAATCGTTCGTACATCGAATTATTGTGTTTTATAAAGCGCGGGATTCATCATCCGGCTTATCCAAAATAAACAAGTGGCCAAAGGCACCCCAAAAAACACAGAGCGAAGTGACAGGAATCAGGTTGACGCGCTCGCCTTGAGGGCGGCACGCTTCGGATCACGTTGTTCCGGATACACGTATGGCCCGAGACGCATGATTGAGACTACGGCGATCGAAACAAAGGCGGAGAATGTCCAGAGGGCGGTCTTGTAGGAGTGTGTGAGGTCGAACGACAGTCCAGATGCGAAGATCATGATGCCGGCACCCCATCCCCACGCCATCCACATTGCACCACTTACCCGGCCAAACAGGCGCAGGTCAAAGTAGCGGCTTACGATGAACGTTATGATGTCCGCTTCCGCCCCAATCGAAACGCCAATCAGCGCAGCGGCAATCATTGCTGTGTAACCGGTCGCACCGGTTGCGAGAGTGAGCACGCCAATGAGCGTCAGCGCAAACGACATCGCAGCACAGTAGGGCGCATGAACCCGATCCATCAACCAACCAGCGAACAGACGGCCGACCGCTGACGTTAAACCGGCGATTGAAAGCATCGTTGCAGCAGCCGACACCGTTTCGCCGCGATCGGTCATCATGGGTACAAGCTGCGAGAGCAACGCGAGCAGCACACCGGACACGCAGAAGATCGAAAGGCCCAACAGACGGAATGTGGGATCCTTGACGAACAATGACCAGAGCGATGGTAGCTCGCGTTTCGCTTCACGCGCTTTACGCACCATTTCTTCGTCTACGCCAGGCGGCATCTTGACGAGGAAATAGAGCGCGGGAACGGAAAACACGGCCATCAATCCAGCCACGCCGAAATAGCCGGCACGCCAGCCGAAGTGTTTCAGCAGGTAACCCGCATAGTGCGGCATGAACATCGCGCCTACTGCGGTACCGCCGACCATCAAACCCAGTGCCAGACCACGCTGACGGTCGAAGCGAGCACAGATTACCTTCGCATAAGGCAGCGCGTTGGTGCTCGGCGCAAACAGACCGACTGCAACGAATGCCAGCGCGAATATCCATGGAGACGCCGGCAATACGCCCACGAGAGCTGTAGACGCTGCAAAAAGGATCAGAAATAGCAGGGTAGGACGCCGCACGCCCATTTTGTCGATCAGCGAGCCGAGAAGGATGGTGCCGGGTCCCATCGAAAATTCGAAGACGGTCAAGCCGAGCGAAACCTGTGCACGGCTCCAGTGGTTCTCCGTGGCGATCGCCTTGATGAACATGCCGAACATGAATGCCGACAACACACCCGCGCCGACGGAAACACAGACCGCGCCGCCGAATACCGTCCACCATCGATTAATGTCGCGTTTCAAAATGTTCTCGCTCCTACGCGCCGAGCGCAGAAAGTAGATCGTACAGATAACCGGCCTTCGTCGGAAGAATCATCATCGTGCTGTAAGGACGTAACGTATCGGCCGCGCCGTTCGATTTCCTGTCGGACGGGCTGATCACGACGGAAACGGTGACACCATTCATGCGATAGGCCTTTGCCGCGACTGCAATCGCTCGCGCATCGTCATCATCCCGGCCAGAAATCACGACCGTATCAGGCGTGCCGAGCCATTCGCTTATCGCATCGGGGGCCAGGTCAGCGTTTGCACTAGAGACTTGCGAAAGCACGGCGAACTCGCTCGCCATCGCAAATTCCACATCGGCGTAGGTGCGGCAGGCTGCGACTTCGGGATCGTTATCGGTCAGCGCGATCACGCGAATGCGGCGAGGGGAAGAATTCGGAGTCTGAATTCTGTAAAGCACTTCGGATGGGATCTGATGATCAGGCATAGCTTACTTCCAAGGATCGATCGTCATGTGAATCGCACAGCCGACACCTTCTCCCTGCAAGGTGCGCAACGCCAGGTCCGTGTCTTCGAGACCGAACGTGTGAGTGCTCATTTGCGTAACGCCGTGACGGTTCGCGGCGATGAGTTGCATTGCGAGTTCAACGGACTGGTAACTGTGACCATGCATACCTTTCACCGTGAGAAAGCGCGCGCTGATCATGTCGCTGCTGAATTCGGGAATCGGCACGCGCTTCTGTCCATCGAGCAGGACCGTTCCCCGCTTTCGTGCAAGCTGGATTGCGGAGGCAACGGTTGCCGGACCGCTCGATGCACTATCGATCACGAGGTCAGCCATCGAGCCGCCCGTGAGGTCGGCTACGCGTTCAAGCACATCTTCCTGATCCACCTGGATCGTGTGATCTGCGCCGAGCCGTTTCGCCAGCGCAAGGCGTTCGCGATCGGTGCCCGTCGAAAGCCCCGTGACGATGATTTTTTCGGCGCCTGCTTCGCGCGCTGCAACGACGCACGACAAGCCTTGTTGTCCAGGACCCTGGATAACAACTGCCTGGCCCGGGCCTGCACCGCCTTGTAAATAAGCCGATTCGATACCGTTGCCAAGGAGCAGGGCAAGTGCTGCGTGCTTCGGTGCGACGGTCGAGGGCACCCGGTGAAATACAGTGTGCAACTGCAGGTACTGGCATTGGCTAAAGCCGCCCCAGAAAGACGGTGCAGTCTTCAGGCCAGTTGCGCCATAGCACAGACCATTCAGGCGCCAATCCGTTGCGTTGCACAGGCGGAATTCGTTTGACAGACAATATTCGCAGTGACCGCACGGAACGTATTCTTCGAGCGCGACGTAATCGCCTTCCTTAAGGCCCCAACGTGCGCTGGAAAGCTCACCTACTTCATCGATATGGCCGACCGTCTCGTGTCCAAGGATCAGCGGCCCGCGGCTTTTTGGAAGTTGCTTGTAGTAAGGGCCGTCGCTGCCACATACGCCCGTAATCGCAACCCGAAGCAATCCGGTAGACGGTGTAATTGCAGGGCGCTCGAACGTCCGAATCTCCGTACGTGATGGTTCGACAGCAACAGCCGCCCTGAAATTACGTGGGATGGATTGGATTGTGGCGTTCATACGTGCTGCGCGTGCGAAAATCTCTGAAATAACGCGAGGCTCCATACACCAGGGCCTCGCACATCCATCAAATGGCTTTAAAAACGATGCCGAAGAATGAGCTTAACCGCGACCTGCGTAGGCGTTGAAGAAGCGCCGAGCGAACCGATCGTTGCGACCGCGGACTTGCCAGTCGAATCGATACCCGAGGCGTGTTGCCAGACGCCACTGAGCTGAATATCGGTTCGCTTGGACAGGAAATAATCCGGTCCGGCGTTGACTTGTTGATAGTGCGCAGCTCTGCCCCGTGCACGTACTGTCGTGTAGTCATACGCCGCCGCAAGCAGCAACGTCGGCATCACACGATAGCGAATGTTGCCTTCGTAGCTGCTGAGCGTCGCCGACCCGGTATTCGGTGTCGTTTTCGATTGCAGCATATCGCTGAAGACGGTTCGCGTGTACACGAAGCTGACCTGACCGCCGGTGCCGAATTTGTAGCCGATACCTGCTGCGAAAATTTCTTGCGAATTCGCAGACAGGAAGCCGCTGAACGATGGCGACTTGCCGGGCGACGAGAATGCCGGCGTGCCGGGTTCAGCAGTGCTGTCGTAAACCGAAACAGCCGGATTGTTTAAATTCTCGTATGCGATTGCGCCGAGAATCGGGCCGGAATCATACGTCGCCGCAAGCTGATAACGGCGGTTGGTGGCGAAGTTACCCGGCTGGCCGCCCGGTGCGAATAGCAGATCGAGCTTGACGCCGGCATACGTAGGCGAGATATACCGGATCGAACTATCCATCCGGAAATTGGCGTTCAGGTTATCGAAGTCGCCCACGTGACTGCCGATCCACGCCCATATTCCGGTCGCGGACAGGCGCTCGCCGACATCGTCGTGCATGGCGTCGTATTGACGACCGAACGTCAGTCTGCCGTAGCGCGTTTGAAGACCCATCCACGCTGAGCGGCCAAACAGACGACCGCCTTGCGATAGTGTGCCGGCAGAAGCGTCGAAACCGTTCTCCAGGACAAAGATAGCTTTCATGCCGCCGCCGAGGTCTTCAGAACCCCGGAATCCCCAGCGACTACCATTGGTCTGCCCTTTCACGAGGCCGATCACGGAGCCACCGCTCTGATTGTTGATGTAGTCGATCCCTTCATTCACAATGCCGTACAACGTGACCGAACTTTGTGCATGTGCAACGCTCGCAACACTTGCAAGAGCGGGGAAAGCCATCAATGCGAGTAGTTTCTTATTCATGAGTCTCCGACGTTGATTTAATAGTTTGAGTATGGCGCCGCATGTACTGCCTATTCGGTGTCAAATGAACAACACGAATAACATTTGAACGGGTGAGAAGCCCCCATTTCTAAAGCAGTCCTGATCATGGTGACACTTTTTTGTCGACTTGGAAAAGAGGTGCTGAAATCGGACGCACCTGTTTCTAAACGAGGATCAATTCATGCCGTTGAATACGGTATCGAAAAGCGCCTGGTTTTTTGCCTGGTTGTCGATGATGTCCTTGTTCGAAATGATCTGCATCGGAACATCCGGCAGCTTTCGCTTGACCGTCGTGTTCGTCACAGCCATATCGTGATCGGCGTAAACGACTTGTCCATCGGTCATCAGGAAATCGTAAAACAGCACGGCCGCATTCGGATGCCTGAGCGTGTGCGCGACACCGACGCCGTTCGGCTGGGTGATAGCCGGTCCGATCGAAAACCAGTCGATGGGCGCACCGGCTTCCTTCATGGACTGAACCTTGTAGTTGTAGATGCCGAAAGCCATCGACACGTCGCCCGAGGCGACCAGATTCGCCAGCAGCGTATGGCCGCGACGCACCGACACGCCGTTTTTGGCGACGATCTGCTTGAACAGGTCGATACCTGCCTGACCGCCGATATTTTGAACCGTGTCCGCGAACCATGGAATCGAATCCTGGCCTTCCACGCCGAGCTTGCCTTTCCATTTGGGGTCGAGTAGGTCCTTGTAGGTCTTCGGCAGGTCTGCCTTTTTGATCAGGTTCGTGTTGTACGCGACGGTGAACACGTTCAGGCGCGTAGCCGTCCACGCATTGTTGTCCTGAATCGCTTGGGGAATCAGCGATTTTAGAACCGGCGAATTGATCGGTTGCAACAGCTTTTCGCGGTACATCGCTTCAAGCTGCGGGCCGTTGGTTTCGAACACGTCCGCTTCATAGCGGCCGGCGCGGCCTTCCGAAATTGCGCGTTGCAGAATGCCAGAAGCGCTCGAACGCCAGACCGTTACGTGCACGCCGTATTTCTTTTCGAAGGCCTGGACGACCGGATTGAAATCGTCAGGCGGCAGCGACGCATATACCGTCAGCTTGCCTTCCTGCTTCGCTCCGGCGACCAGTTTTTGCATGCGATCGGCGCCGTTATATCGCGCGACAGATTCGCTCGATACATAGCCGGCTGCTAAAGCGGGACTGGAACCCATGAATATCAGCGCGGCACTGAGAAGCCCAGCAATTGCTGCGAGGCGGAAATTCCTCATCAAGAGTCTCCGAAGAGTTTATTTTTGGCAGGGGCACATCGGCCCGATGTACCCCGCCTGTTCAGCCGTAGCGGATTAACGGTTCAGCGACAGGAATTTAACCTGCGAGCGGCGGCAGTGTTTCCAGTTCCTTCGCGTACGCGCCGTCCATCTGCATCGCGAGACCGATCTTTTCCAGTTCCGACGCGAACGTCGAACGGATGACCGGATTTTCATCTGAGTAGTCGATCTGACAACCGCCGATGCGACGCGATATCCACGCCTTCGGCACGCCTTGTGAATTGCGCTGCGATACGACTTCGTGCTTCAGCGCGAGGTAACGCGACGGATTCGGGTTCGTGTTGAAGTGCTGGTGGAACTCGCCGTTGGCCGGCGTGATCAGCGAACCGGCTTGCCAGTCGTAGCGCTTTGGCTCTTCGCCTTCACGCCACATCATCGAGTAGCCAGAACCGCTCATGATGATGACGTGCGCGCCCGGACCGTGCGAGTGCGCTTTCTTGTACGTCGAGGTTGGGAACTGCGAAATGTGGCTGTTCTGTGATCCGCGCGCCATATTGAAGCGGATGTGACCGCCGCCGGCACCACGTTCAGCGGCGCTGACCAGCGGCAGGTTCACAGCGTCGGCGACGAAATTCGTATCCATCAGCAGACCCTTCTGTTCGCCGCCATTAGCGAAGTAGTCGGGCTCGCCGTTAAAACGGTTCTTGAAATCATACGCCGTGCCGAAGATGAAATCGATGTCTTCGAGCGCGTTGATCGTGGGAGGGCCGTTCGTGACAGCGACGAAACGCGCGGCGTCCTTGCCGGACGTGTTGTAGTGCGTGTGCCAGCAGTTCAGCGGGATGGCGAAGAGGGCACCGGCTTGCCATTCGAACGTGACTTCCGCGCCTGCTTCGTTACGAACGGTGGTCGATCCCCGGCCGCTCAGGACATAGATCATTTCTTCGAACAACTGGCGCTGCGGTGCGAGCGATTTGCCCGGTGGAATTTCGCAGACGTAGCAGTCGTTCGACGTGCGCGAGGCTTCGTGATTGATGTAGACGCCCTTGCCACCTCGACGCGCCCAATACTTGAGATCGACGGTACGCAGGTCCTGGATGTAGTGACCGTCGATGATGTCCAGGCCTTGCTGGGCAATCCAGCGCGTATACGCCGTTTCCTTCTCGGTGGCGAACTTCTTCGCCATGTCCTCCGAAACAACTGCGTTCTTGCTCATTTACTTCTCCATTCAATGCTCGTTGCGTACACGACAAGATAGCCCGCGGACGTGCGAGCTAACTGGTCCAGGCGTTTCCTAGACGGTTGTGGTGTTCTTCAGGTAATCGCGAATCTTGTCGGCTGTGAGCGTCACGGTCGGATCGTATTCCGGCGCGTCTTCGAGTTGTTGCAGATCATTGAGGCCGCTCTTCCAGAAAATGCGATTGATCGCGGAAATCAGGCGCACGGGGCGATCCGGGTCTGCGTTGAAATGCTGATGCGCGGTGCCAGGCGGAATATAGATTACGTCGCCGGCTTCCCATTCGAAGCGCTTGACTTCACCGACCGGCTTCCACGCGTATTGATCGACGATTTCGACGTCGTAGTCCTGGTGCAGGTCATAGCCGCGGCCTTCGAGCACGTACAGGCACTCCTCCGCCAGGTGACGGTGCTTGCCCGATTTGCTGCCCGGCGGAATGATCTGCATGTACGCGTCGACCGTTTCCATGCGCGTGTTCATGCCTTCATTCAGTAGGTGCTTGAGCAGGCCTTGACGTGACATTTCCCACGGCATGTTCTCAGGTCGCACGATCTTTGCGCGCTTGGCGTTGCGCTCCGGGGCCTGTTCGGCGTTTTCGAGCAGACCTTGGTAAAGCGCGCGATTTTCCTGGCCTGTCAGCCAGTTTCCCGATTCGGTCCATGCCATGATCAGTAGCCTCCTTCCGGATGATTGAAATCAGTTTCTTCCATGCGTGCAACGAAGCCAGCACCGGTCGGCGACGGCTCGTCAGGGCGAGGTTCGACGGTCTTCTGGAACAGCATGTTCATGAACATGAACATCGGCTTCGTCTTGATGACGAGCGCACGTGCAGGTTTATCCAGGCTGCGGTTGAAGTGCTGGTGCACGCAGTTGTTGTGCACGATCGCAATGTCTCCGGCTTCCCAGTCGTAGCGGATGCCGTCGTGCACCTCGTAACCGATGCCGTCGAGGATGTAGAACGCGGCCTCGTTCACGTGGCCGTGTTTCTGCGAGTGACCGCCCGGCGAGTATTCTTCGAGGTGGATGTGAAAGGTCTGCGTGATTCCATCTTTCGGCTGCACGTAGTGGCGGCTGAAGGTCTGCGGTCCCTTGCTGAACTTGACTTCTTTGCCTTTACGCACGCGCGGAACGGAACGCAGACGTTCGAGTTCCGTGTTCAGGTTGTACGCGCCTTCGATGCCACGCACGAATACGCGATTTTTCACATTGCCAGCGGTGCTGTGGTGCGATTCTTCAGCGCGCTGATCTTCCTCATACATTCCGTTCGTGTCGATGTTTGCTTCGGACATTGTGCCTCCTTTGGTCTAGCGAATTTACTGCGGGTTCAACGCGATACAGCGGGCTGGATCAACGGTGAACCAGATCTTCGCGCCAACCGGCTCGCGATGCGACGGATGCGCACGTGCGAGCAAAACCTGTTCACCGACCTTGATTTGCAAATCAAGCGTTCCGCCCAGGAATACTTTCGAATAGACGGTACCTTCGAACACATTGCAATGCTCGATCGTCGGTTTGCTATCGAAGATTTCCAGGTTCTCCGGGCGCAACGACACTACGGCTTTTGCACCGACATTCATGCCGTCACTGTTGGCCACAGTGATCGTGCCGATGGTCGAATCAATGATTAACTTCTCACCGTTCGTGTCTCGGACAGTCCCATCGACCAGGCTCGTGGTGCCGATGAAATCCGCGACGAAGCGGTTGGCCGGCTTTTCGTATATATCGCGAGGCCGCGCCTTCTGGATGATGTGACCGTCCTTCATGATCGCGATTTCGTGCGACATCGCGAGCGCTTCTTCCTGGTCATGCGTCACGTAGATCGTCGTGACGTTCAGCTCACGTTGCAGGCGCTTCATTTCGAAACGCATCCTGTCGCGCAGCTTCGCGTCAAGATTCGACAGCGGTTCGTCGAGCAGTAGCAGTTTCGGCTCCATTACGATCGCGCGGGCCAGGGCCAAACGTTGCTGCTGACCACCGGACATCTTCGTTGCATCGCGATGTGCTGCATGATCGAGGCCCACTGCGGTGAGCGCGCGCATCACCTTGTCGGCAATCTGCTGTTTCGTGAATTTCTTTGTGCCGACTTCAAGCGGAAAGCTGCAATTTTTAAAAACGGTCATGTGCGGCCAGATGGCGTACGACTGAAACACCATCCCAAACTGACGCTTGTTCGGCGGCACGAAGGTCTTACGGCTAGCATCGAAGACGGTCACGCCGTTCACGGTGATCTTTCCGCCATCGGGTTTTTCAAGACCGGCAATCGAGCGCAGGGTAGTGGATTTACCGCAGCCGCTCGGGCCGAGCAGCGTGAACAGTTTGCCTTCAGGGACCTCGAAACTCACATTGTCAATGCCCGCGACTTTCGCGCCGTGACTGTCGAGATACACCGTGTTCAGATTCTGAATGTTCAGCATTGTCGTCCCAATAATTTTTTTTATGGCTAGTTCAGACGGATTTCACGCCGAATTTGCTACCCACCCACTGCGCGAACGACACCAGCGCGAGCAGACCAATCGCAAACATCACGCTCAGCGCCGACAGTTCGACGTATTGTCCGTTTTGCCACAGCTCCCATACCACGACGGAAATCGTTTCGCTACCGGGGCTATACAGCAGTATCGAAGCGGACAGCTCACGGATCGATACGATGAACACGTAAATCCAGCCGCCCATCAGACCGGGCTTAAGCAGCGGCAAAATGATACGAAAGAACGTCGTACCCCAGCCAGAACCACACATTTCCGCCGATTCTTCCAGTTCTTTCGACAACTGAACCATCGAAGTTTGCGTATAACGCATCCCGTAGGGCATGAATCGTGCGACGTACGCAATGAGGAGAATCCAAAGCGTGCCGTAGATGCCGACGTTCACGTTCAGGAAGAAGATCATGAACGCCAGACCCAGCACCAAACCGGGAAACACCATCGGAAGCGATGCCAGGTTATCAAGCAGCCAACGCCCCCGAATCTTCGTTTTGATCACGATCCAGCAGACGATTGCGGAAAGCAGCATCACGCCGGTTGCGCACGAAAATCCGAGAATCAAACTATTCTCTACAGCTTCCTTAAGTTCGGGATAACTGAATATATAGCGGTAGGAGTCAAGGGTCAGATGATGCAAAGCTTCCAACGACGGCGGCACATAAAACTTCTGGAAAGACGACCACAGCAGCACAAGCAGGGGCAGTACCACGGTCAAAAGCGCGTACAGCACGAAGATTGCCGCAGTGAGATAGCGCCATGGACCAAGGTCGATGGCGCGTGAACGAAACGCTTTACCAGTGACCGTCGTAAATTTACCGCCGTTGGCAAGCAGGCGGCTCTGGATAAAGAAACCGGCCGAAGTGATGAGCAGCAGGATGGTTGAATACGAAGCGGCCAGTCCCGTCGGCGTCGGATATTGCTGCAACGCCTCGTAAATCGATGATGTGAGTACCTGAATTTTAACCGGCAGACCAATCAGTGCAGGAACTTCGAACGATTCGACGGCGCGCACGAAGAGGATGAGCACCGTCGAAACGATTGCAGGCAACGCAAGGCGAAATGTGATGCTGAACGTCGTCTTGAGCAGGCCTGCGCCGCTCATGATTGCTGATTCTTCCAGCGAGGGGTCCATGCCGCGAAACGCTGCCGACATCAGCAGGAAAGCCATTGGCGAATACTGCAATCCGTCGATCCAGATCATCCCGCCCATGCTGTAAATGTTGAGCAGCGGATGCGAAAGACCAAACCAGTGCATCAGCGCGACGTTCAGCACGCCGATTTTCGGGCTGGCAAGCAGAATCCACGCGATCGTGAAGAGGATGGCCGGATTGATGAGAGGAACCACCGTCACGACCGAAAAGAAACGGCGCAAAGGCGTATTGGTACGCTCGTTGATCCAGGCAAGACCCGAGCCGATAACAAATGAAACGACTGCGGCACCAACAGCGAATTCCACCGAATTGGCGAAAGCCGACCAGGAGTCTGCGCTACCGAACGCGATCCGATAGTTGTCGAGGGTAAATACGGATGACGTGTCTGCACCCTGCGGCGTCATGAAGCTCTGCCATAGCAGGAAGCAAAGCGGAATCAACGCCAGCACCGCAACGATAAGGATTGTGCTGCCGATCACCAGCCATTTTGAATCGAATCGCTCCCAGAACCGGGGCGGCGTATCGGTGACATCAAGTTGAAGCTCCACCAACTGTCTCCTTGTGTGACTTCGCTGTGTTCTCCTATATAGAACGGCGTTTCTATATGGAGGTGCAGTTGCCGTATTGGGCGCGTCTCGTTGATTTTTGTCAAGGGATTAGGGGGGCGGGTTAGCCCCAGGGTGGACAGTTCCATTGAACACTGCGCCCCCATCTTTGCCATGCAACCCATGAGCGACGCGGGTTTTTACGGAACGATTCTCTTATGCGGAGAGGCGTTCCATTTTTGAGTACTGCCGTTGCGTAAGCTGCGGTATGATCCGCGTGCATATGCCATACAAACCGGAGACGCACTATGCCGAACGATCCCACCGTTCATTCGCTTGACGATCATCTGTACGGCTACGATCCTGACCATGAGCACGGTGACGATGCTGATCATGATCATGACCACGATTTCCCCGACTCCGAAACCAATCAGGAGGCCGCGTGGCTACTTGATAACGTCATTCTCAACAGCGTAGGTATCGACATCGGTTCGTCGGGTACGCAGCTTGTGTTCTCACGTATCCACATGCGGCGCATCGCTGAAGAACTATCAAGTCGTTACATCATCGTGGAGCGGGAACCGATCTACCAGAGCCCGATTTCGCTCACGCCGTATCTGAGCGAAACTCAGATGGACACGCTGGCGCTCGAGCGCATCGTTGCGGCGGCATACAAGGAAGCCAATCTCGGTCCGGACGACATTGATACGGGGGCCGTGATCCTGACCGGTGAAGCGCTGCGTCGCGAGAACAGTGAAGGCATTGCAGAGATGCTCGCGGAACGGGGCGGAGAATTTGTCTGCGCGACTGCCGGGCATCACATGGAAGCAATGCTGGCCGTGTATGGTTCGGGCGCGGCAAAATATTCGCACCAGCAAAAGAAACGCGTGCTCAATGTCGATATCGGCGGCGGCACGACCAAGCTAGGTCTGGTAGATTCCGGCAACGTGATCGGCACTGCTGCAGTTCACCTGGGTGGACGATTGATCGTGACGGACCAAGGAGGGCGCATTACGCGCCTTGACCCAGCGGGCAAGGAACACGCACGGGCGGCAGGATTCGCCTGGGAAATCGACAGCCAGACGACGCGCGAGCAGCTTGAAGACGTTGCCGACTGGATGGCGCAGACACTTCTGCGTGTACTGAGCGAGCGTTTTACCGCGGATGATCTGAATTCACTGTTCCTGACCGATCCGATTGCTGATTTGGGCAGGCTGGATGGGCTGATCTTCTCGGGCGGTGTAGGCGAATATGTGTATGAGCGCGAATCGCGCGACTTCCTCGACCTGGGGAAACTTTTCGGCTCTGCCGTGCGTCGCCGTTTGGTGGCAAATCAACTGCCCTGGCCGCTGCTGCCTGCCATCGAGTGCATTCGCGCAACCGTTCTCGGCGCTTCCGAATACAGCATCCAGTTGAGCGGCAATACCACTTTCATTTCGAATCCGCGCAATCTGCTGCCGCGCAAGAATATGCAGGTCGTGCCGATCGAAGAACGCATGCCCGAGGTGATCGACCCGGCTGCGGTCGTTGAATCACTGCGCAAGAGCTTCCAGCGCTACGATCTGAAAGAGGGTGATCAGGACGTGGCAATCGTGGTGCGTTGGGCGGGGCCGCCGGAATATTCGCGTCTGGCTGCACTCGCGCGCGGGCTGATCGACGGAAATCCGTTGACCATCGCTGCCGGCAAGCCGCTATACGTTATCACCGATGGTGACATTGCCAATTCGCTCGGCAACTTGTTGCGCGAGACGCTGGATAGAAATGACCTTTTCGTGATCGATGGTGTTTCGCTGCGAGGGCTCGATTACGTCGACCTGGGCCGCATCCGTTTGCCGTCACGCACCGTTCCTGTGACGGTCAAGTCGCTGGTATTCAGCGAAGACCCGAGCCTGCACGGTAAATCAGATACGTCCGAATGGCATACGCACGAGGATGGCACCCTACATCGTCATCATCACCACGTAACCGCAGGCAAGCATCAACATCACGATCATGCACACGCACACGGCCATCACCATCATCACGATCATGACCCTAGTCACGGTGCTGATCACGGGCATCACCACCATGCGGATCACACGCATGACCACTCGCAGAGCCAGGACTAACGACTAAAGCAACAGACGCCGTCACACGTGCAAATGCTCGTGTGGCGGCGCGCACTCTTTCATCAGCGGCATCAGATGCAGATTGCTGTTGCGCACGCCACGCTGTGACGCAAGCGACCACGCGAATTGCTGAATCGTACCCACTTGACCACGCAGCACGATCACTTCGAGGCAATTGTCGTGGTCCAGATAAATGCGACTGCTGCTAACGATCAGTGCATGTTGCGTGTGATACGCATCCGATAGGCGCTGCGCGAGTTCGCGCACGCCGTGCTCGAACACAATCGTCAATGTGCCGACACATTGCGCATTGGCCTCAGCCAACAATTCCTTTGAGCGATGGGCGCGCAGGATATCACGTAGCGTCTCTGAACGGCTGTTGTACGCGTGCCGCTTCATCGTGTCGTCGAGCCTCGCGAGCAGGAAATCGTCAATCGTAATCGTGATGCGTTGCATGCCGGCTACCCATTTCGCGGTAACTGTGTCTTGACACCACCATAGCATAGCCCCCATTATTCAGGCAAAGCGTTCCACATATCAATCTGCAGTTCTCGTATATGGAACCGGCTTGATGATCACGAGTATGACGATTCTTTAAATAAGTATGCGTGATGTGCGGTCCGCGTATGGCGATCTCTCGCTGGAGACGTGAATGATTGAATTCCTGAAGTTCCTGTTCAACGATGCCGGCCCGAATATTCGCGGCCGTATTGCTGCGATGTATGCGCTCCTGGCCGTGTTCACTCTCGGAGCATGGACGTGGGCCTTTATCGCTTTCCACGGCCAGTCGGTGCTGCTCGGTACTGCCTTTCTTGCCTATAGCTTTGGGCTGCGTCACGCAGTCGACGCCGACCACATCGCCGCCATTGACAATGCGACGCGCAAGCTGATGCAGGAGGGGCAGCGGCCGGTGACGGTGGGTTTCATGTTTTCGCTAGGTCATTCGACCATCGTCATCGCTGCAACCGCTGCGATTGCAGCTACGGCCATGGCGTTGCAACATCGCTTCGAGGCGTTTCGGGAAATCGGCGGCGTAATCGGCACGCTGGTATCGGCCGGGTTCCTGTTCGTGATCGCCGCAATCAATCTCGTCGTGCTGAAATCCGTGGTCGCTACGTTTATGCGCGTGCGCCGAGGCGAGCGTTACGATGAAGAGGATCTCAATCTGCTGCTCGCAAATCGCGGCCTGCTCGCACGCATTTTCAAACCGATGTTCCGCTTGATTACGCGTGGCTGGCATATGTATCCGCTGGGGGTGCTCTTCGGACTTGGCTTTGATACGGCATCTGAAATCGGATTGCTCGGTGTTTCGGCTACCCAGGCCTCACATGGCGTCCCTATCTGGTCGATCATGGTATTTCCCACGCTGTTCATGGCAGGAATGTCGCTCATTGATGCGACCGACAGCATCCTGATGCTCGGCGCGTACGGCTGGGCGTTCATGAAGCCGATCCGCAAGCTCTACTACAACATGACGATTACGTTGGTGTCGGCGGTTGTCGCAATCGGCGTTGGCGGGGTAGAAGCACTCGGCCTCATTGCCGACAAATTGCATTTGAACGGTGCGTTTTGGGATGGAATTGGTGCGATCGCAGATAACTTCGGGATGGTCGGCTATTCGATTATCGGGTTGTGCGTATTCATCTGGCTGGCCTCTACGATCGTCTACAAATGGCGACGTTTCGATGAAGTCGAAGTGTAGTCGCGATGGAGAAACGGCACAATAAACGTCTTCCTCGTGGACTCGCCGGTCTTGGCCTGATGGCAGCTCTTGTCGCACTCGATTCCAACGTGCCAGCTCAAAGCGACGTGTCCCTGTACGGTGAAATCGATGCTAGCGCCGTTTGGCGGAGCGATGTCGGCGGCCGGCATCAATTTCAGATGCCATCGGGTCTGATCGACGGCAGTTTTTGGGGTCTCCAAGGTTCTGAAGATTTGAGCGGCGGTAATCGGGCGATCTTTCGCCTCGAACGCGGTTTCAGCGCCACGACAGGCGCTGATCAGAACGACCATCCGTCTTACGTAGGCGTCGCAAACGACATATATGGCACGCTGACGCTCGGGCACCAATACGATTCTATCCACGACTACCTTGCACCTTTCACGCTGACCGGGAGTAATGGCGGCACTGCGTTTGCGCATCCATTCGACAACGACAACACGAACAATTCGTGGCTCGCGCAGCAACGCACTCAAATACACCAGCTCATTGTTTGACGGGCTGAGTTTTGGCGGGATGTATGCGTTCTCAAACGGAGCGGGTGGATTTGCTGACAATCGCGCGTACAGCGTTGGCGCGAATTATGGCAACGGCGGTTTCAATGCAGGTGCGGCGTGGCTGCATCCCGACGGGAGGGGCGGCACGGAAAACGGCGCTTACGATGCAGTAACGTTGCCGGGCACGAATCGCAATACGTTCGATGCTTCAGTACAGACACAAAATACTTTCGGTATCGGTGCGAGCCAGGCGTTTGGTCCATTCACGCTGGCAGCGGCCTGGGCGCGGTCGATTTATAGCGGTATAACCGACAGAGAAACAGGTCTGGCTGTTCGAGCCCTGGCTTTCGATAATTATGAGATTAACGGGACGTGGCAGGCGGACAGTGCGCTGTCGCTCAGCGGTATGTACATGTACACGAAAGGTACGAACGCGCATTGGAATCAGGGCGCACGGCAAGCCGATTACCTACTGACAAAGCGCACCGATACATACATCGAAGCGATCTGTCAGTTCGCTTCGGCTCAAGCAGCGGCCGTGATCAATTCGATGATGCCTTCGAGCAGAAGCAGCCAGTTATTGCTCGCGGCGGGCATTCGCCATCACTTCTAAAACCTCAACGAAAAGACGAGTGGCCTGCCTGAACTGAACGCCAGACGTGCGGTTCAGTAACGCCGCGCCGGCAGAGTCTCGGTTCTGTATTGAACAGGAGCGAGTCTTTCCAACTTCCGCCGGATGCGTTCGTGGTTGTAGTAATGGATGAACTGGGGAATCCCGCCTTGCAGTCGCTCAATGGTGTTGAGGTCGGTCAGGTGGAATAACTCCGCCGTGACCGTACCAAGGCGTGGGGCTCTGTTGATCCGCTACCCGTTTCGTACTATTAGAGCGCCGTATAAAACACGGCCACGTAAGTTAGCGCCACGGCTGACATCAGAATGTATGGGTTGAGCTTGGTGAAATACACGACGCAAGCTGCAATAGCCGTTGTTGCCCACGCGAGCGTAGTCGCGTGCATGGATTGCATCACGGCGACAGCACCGGCGAAAATCAGACCAACCGCAACAGGTGCCAGTCCGTGCTCGATCGCGCGACGCCAACGCGTGCCTTCACTCTTATGCCAGAACAGCGTCACGGTCACGAATACCGTTGACGACGGGATATACATCGCGAGCGTCGCAACGATCGCGCCTACAAAGCCCTTCAAATGCCAGCCGATGAGCGCGGAAATCAGGGTGGTCGGCCCAGGGGATACGCGCGAGATAGCGAAGAGGTCAGCGAATTCCTGACCCGAAAGCCAGTGATACACCGACACGGTTTGAAGCTGGATATCTGCGATGATGGTCTGGCCGCCGCCGAACGACAGCGCGGAAAGCGGCGCGAACAGCAGAATGATTCGCAGCAGGACGTTATCCATTTAGTTTTCCCTGACAGCGCAAAAGATACTGAGTGGCGCGAGTACGAGCACCACGGGCACAGTAGGCAAATGCAGCACACCGACCGAGACGAAGGCGAGAAGGGCGAACACATAGCGGAGCAGCTTGCGCTCGATGCGCACAGCGACCTTGGCGCCCATCGAGAACGTCGCACCAACACCGGCAGCGGCAACGCCGAGCAGCAAAAAGTGTGTGAGCGGATAGCCCGAGAGACGCGTATAGAGCATCGCCAATGCGAGCACAACGACAAGGGCGGGCGAAATCATGCCGAGCGCGCCGACGAGCGCACCGAGCGGCCCACGCAGACGCTGGCCGACATAAAGGGAGACGTTGACCGGGTTTGCTCCGGGCATGACTTGCGAGAGAGTCATGCCAGCAACGAAGGCATCGTTAGCCAACCACTTGCGTTCCTCCACGACGGCGCGATAGGACCATGCGGCAGTGCTACCGCCGAACGACATCACGCTGATGCGCACGAAAGTGGTAAATATGTCCCATAACGCGACGTTTTGAGCCGTGGACGCGGCAGCGGAATCTTCGACGGTAGACATGGCACGAAGTGGATAGAGTGTTAGTGAGCGTGCCGTTTACCGGAACGTGATTCGAACGTTGCCAATGATTCAGGCATGCTATTTATATGCCAGGCAATCAGGTTTTTCGCGATGTTTACGCCCCTTTGTGTTATGGAAAGAGATAAGCGCTGTGCCTATGGTAGGCGCGGCGCTTTGAATCGCGAAGCTACAGGGCTCAGATCGTTTGGTGCTTCTTGCCTTCTTCGGCGACCATCGCATCGCGTGCGCCTTCGCTGAACGGCGTGTCACGCTTGAGCAGAATGGCCACCGAACGAACCTTCTGCGACTTCGGATCACGGCCTGGCGGGAGCGTGCCGTTCTCGGCGAGTGCACGCGCACACTTGATGATCCGGCTGCGCATCATGATGATGCCGTTGTCGGTGCCCACCAGGTTCTCTCTCGTACGATCCTGGATCGGCCCCATGCTTTCCTGAAGCGAGGCATCCTGCATGGCGATGCCTTCGACACCGCTGTACGTGGTGCCTGCCCTCTGTGCTGCACGGTCCATCAGGTAGTTGTTGGTCTTGTTCTGCTCGGGAATGTAATTGCTGCCCGGCACGTAGCGCACATGGATACCCTTGCCGTCCTTCATCGCCAGCACTTCCTCTTCCGTCAGTTCGCGCGTCGGATGGTAGTCGAAGCTCCATGCCCAGCAGTTGTGGTCATCGATCGGCACCCAGAAGTGGCCGTGCACGGGGTGATCGCCGCGCGGGGGAACCATCGTGAAGCAAGGCATGACCCACGGCGTGATACGCCAGTAATACTGATCGTCCTCTGCATTGCGACGCACACCGATTGCCAGACCGCCCGCCGCTTCGACAACCTCGAACACCGGCGCCAGGTCGCTCAAGTTGTATTTGTTGCCCTTCGAGCCCTTGAACAGCGGATCGGAGTTGAGGCTGCCGCTGTGCAGGAACGAAACGTGGCTCGAATCGATGCCGCCTTCGAGTGCCTGCAACCAGTTGCACTCCTGAACCCGCTTGCTCGTGAATGACTGGCGTGCCGGCACGGTCGAGAATTCCCATGCTGGCAGCGGCGGCTGTTGATCGGCCGGCCCCATGTAAACCCAGATGACGCCGCCCTGTTCAATGAGCGGGTAAGACTTCAGCTTGATCTTCTCCGCGTACCCGCTTTCCTTCGCTTCGGACGGTACCTCGGTGCACTGACCGGTTACGTCGTATTTCCAGCCGTGATACGGGCAGCGAATACCGCCTGCCTCATTACGGCCGAACCACAACGAGACACCACGGTGTGCGCAGAATTCGTCGATCAGGCCCAGCTTGCCTTCCGAATCCCGGAACGCAAGCATGCGTTCCGAAAGCAGTTGCAGGCGAACCGGTTCGCCACCAGGTTCCGCTAGTTCTTCCGACAGCAGCGCCGGCAGCCAGTAACGACGGAACAGTTCGCCCATCGGCGTGCCGGGACCGGTTTGTGTGACGAGATCGTTTTGTTCTTTTCTCAACATGGTATGTGCCTCAGGGTTGCTGTTTTGCGCGACGCAGTTTGCTACCGGTTTGCAATCCGTTCGTTTATCGATTCCTGTATATGGAACGCTGTTCACGAAGCAAGAACAAAGTTATCATCGGTCCTACAACATGTCAACGATGGAGATTTCCCCATGAGTCACGCTTGTGCATTTGCTCACCTCTGCCACGCAGGCGACGTAGCCGAAGGAAAAGCGATCAAGGTCGAAAAGAACGGCCTGACGCTCGCTGTATTCAACATCCAGGGCGACTATTTCGTGACGGATGACACCTGCACGCATGGTCCTGGATCGCTGTCAGAAGGCTATATCGATGGCGATACGGTGGAATGCGATTTCCACAACGGCTCGTTCAACATCAAGACCGGCGAGGTTGTGGCGCCGCCATGCATGATTCCGCTCAAGACGTACAAAACGCACGTTGAAGATGGCGTGATCGTGATCGAAACGGATAGCGACTGAAATAAGTGCGCCAGACGTTTCAAAAAAACGCCTGGCGCGCTTTCCTGCCGCGTTCGTTATTCTGTGAGTGCCCGAGTTTCACATTCTCTTCGCGATCAAGGTCAGGCCGCTTTTCACGCCTGCCAAACTTGATGTTGCCTCTGTAATCTGCGCGAATCTGTCGCCCAGCACGAATTGCACGACTACGGGTGAACGTCCGCTTTCCAGGCGCACACAACCCTTTAACCGCAAAAGTGAATCGCCGAATTGCGATGTGAGTTCGTGCAGGCGCGAGCACAGTGCGCTGCGATCCGGCACGTCGTCCATTGCAACGAAACGCGTGATTGCCCCGTGTGTATGAGTCAATCGCGAAAAAAGTCCGTCTGCAACGGCCGTGCGTGCGGAACTGTTCACAGGCCGCGAAAGCAGTGTAAGTGCGTCGTGTGGCCAGAGATTGCCGTTAGGCGAACGGAGGATGTGCGAACCGGTGTAACAGGTGCTTATTAGCGATTGAGCAGCATCGACTTCTGGTGGCTCGACAATATCCGTATGAGTGAGGATCACCACGTCTGCACCCCGCAACTGCGCACGCGCCTCATCAAAGCGTGCGAGCGTATGGGCCGCATGGTGCGCCGCAATCGTCGCGAAAGTACCAGCGACGCAGTAGCGCTGTTTCACGAGGGAATTCAGATTCAATGACGCGATAAGCGGACCCGGATCAGCAAGCCCTGCCGTTTCGATCACGACCATTTCGAACCATGGGATACTGCGATGCAGGCGCGCCCAGAAGAGCGTTTCAAGTACTTCGTTCAGCGCCGGCAGACCGTTACAACATACGCATGCATCTGGGAGCAGGGTCGACCTATTACCTGCAAATCCTGGCGTCACATGATCAAGGCCGACCTCACCCATTTCGTTGAGAATAAATGCCGCCTTGGAAAATGGTATTTTTTTCATCCAGCGTGCGAGCAGCGTAGATTTACCACTGCCGGGAAAGCCGGTCATCACATAGATTGGTATGCGTTCGTGATGCATGTTCGATGCCGGATTTTGTTACGCGCGGAGCTTGCCAGCATGGTAGTCCCACACTTTTTGCAGCAGATTCGGTTTCCACAGGTTACGGCTGATCGTTTCGAGCTGTTCAGCCGATAGAACCATCGGCTCACCGATTTGTTGCGCAAGGTACTGACGATGCGCGTTCTCTTCGAGATAAAACGCGAGCACGAACGCTTCAAGAATGCCTTCGGCCGCAATCACCGCGCCGTGCGATTTGAGCATTGCGACGCGGTGCCCGCCGAGACACTCCGCCAGTTCTTCACCGAGCGGCTTCTTGTTGATTGATGCGGTCTTCGGGAACTGCTGAATCTCACCGAGCACCGACGCCTGCATGATCACCGGTTGCACGACATTACCGGTCATGCTGAAGAGGGTGGACCAGGTAGGATGCGTATGCACGACCGAATTGACGTCGGGACGTTTGCGATAGATTTCCGAGTGAATGTGAAACTCCATCGGCGGGACCGCCTCGCCCTCTATCAGGTTGCCGTCGAAGTCGATCGTCACAATGTCGTGCACGGTAAGTGCGCTACGCACCGATGCGCCCGAATTGATCAACATGTGATTCTGACCCGGGATACGCGAGCTGAAGTGACCGTTGAAGTCGATCACTTCGGCGCGCTCGAGCATCAGAATTGCGTCAACGAGCATTTGTTTCTGTTGCATGTATGCGCTCATGTTCACTTCCACGGGATCAGCTTGCGTTCAATTTCATTCAGCAGCAGGGAAATGCCGTAGCCAAGGGCGGCAATAACAATCAAGCCGACGTACATCTGTTCGACCGACAGCAATTCCCAGGCATTCCAGATCATGTAGCCAAGACCGCTCTTCGAACCGATCATTTCGGCAATGGCGATCAGCATCAGGCCCAGACCAAAACCCAGCTTGATGCCGCTCATGATGTGCGGTACGGCACCAGGCACGGCGATAGTGCGAAACACCTGCCATGGATTTGCGCGAAAGTTGCGGCCCACGTCCAGGTAGATCTTGCTGATTTCGAGTACGCCCGTTGTCGTATTGATGAGCATGGGATAAAAGACGCCGATTGCGACCATCGCGATTTTCGACGCTTCGCCAAGACCGAAAATCAGCATCAACAGCGGAAAAATGGCGCTCTTCGGGACAGGATAGGTTGCAGCAATCAGAGGTTCGAATACGGCGCGCAGAGGCTTCGAAAGACCGGTTGCCACGCCTAGCAGCAGTGCGGGAATGCCGCCAATCAATCCACCCCACAAGAGACGCAAAAGCGTCGCCGAGGTGTTGTCCCATAGCGACCCGTCCTTAACGAGTGCGATAAAGGTACTGAAAATCTGCGTGGGCGCGGGGAAGAAGCGGACATCAATGAGCCCCATCCGCGCTGCACCCTGCCATAGCAGCAGTAACAGAACGGGAGACGCAGCACTGATGATGCGATCGCGTTGTCCTCTACTTAGTTTGCGCCGGCTTGACGCGGTAGCGCGCAATATCGTACTCATGCTTTCTCACCGAGGTCGCGGGAACGCACGCGCTCGACTTCCTCGCGCAATTGCCCCCAGATGGAGTAGACAAATTCGCCGTATTCCGGCTGTGCACGCAGTTCGAGCACCGAGCGTGGGCGCTGGAACGGAACGTCGATGATGCGTTTCACACAGCCGGGCTGCGCCGTCATGATCATGATGCGATCACCCAGCGTCGCGGCTTCGTCCACGCTGTGCGTTATGAAAAGCACTGTTTTCCGCGTTTCATCCCAGATGCGCAGCAACTCTTCCTGCAGCAGAAGCTTGTTCTGTTCATCGAGCGCCGAGAACGGTTCATCCATCAAAAGGATGTCAGGATCGTTCGCGAACGCGCGGACGATGGAAACGCGTTGTCGCATACCGCCCGAGAGTTGATGTGGATAGGCCTTCGCAAAGCGGGTGAGGCCTGTGCGATCAAGGTAGTAGTCAACCGTCTCGCGAATTTGTGCTTTGGGCACACCTCGAAGCGTCAGCCCATAAGCCGCATTGTTGAATACCGTCGTCCACGGAAACAGCGAATCGCCCTGGAAGACCATTGAATTCCCCGGCCGATTCTGCGCGGGCGACGCGATTTCGACCGTTCCGCTCGTGGGGGATTCGAGATTTGCAAGGATACGCAGCAGCGTAGTCTTGCCGCAACCGGATGGCCCAACGATCATGAAAAAGCAGCCAGTAGGGATGTCGAGCGAAACATTGTCGAGCGCCGTCACCTTACCACCTGCCGTCTCGAACGATTTCGTGAGGTTCCTGAGCCGGATCTTCACGGATGTGTCTTGCATCGTGCGTGAATCAATCGTTGCCATAAAACGCTTTCCTGTTATTTGGTGCGCGGCTTGTACGGCCCGAGCGCCGCGTCTGCGGCTTGCACAAACGACGGATCGACGACCTGGGAAACCGTGACGTTACCCTTCACGTCGCCATGACTCTTGAAGTAGGACAGGTCATTTTCAAGACTCGCGATGTTGAGCTTGCCGTCAGGATTCGTGCCTTGAGGAACAATGTCGCGATAGAGGGAGGCATCCTTGATCGACGTATACTGAGTGAGGATCGAAATCACCTCGTCCGCATTCGCACCCGCGATCTTGCCGTTCTTGAGTGCATCGTTGTAATCGCGCGCCGCGCGCAGATAGGCACGCATGAACGCTTTGGCCGTGTCTGGATGATCGTGGATGAATGTGTCCGAATAGAGCAGGACGGCAAGCTGATGATTCGGGTAAATCTGGTCATCGCCCATCACGCGAATTGCGGCACCACTGCGAACGGCCTGCGTAGCGGAAGGCTCGGTTGTCAGAGATGCGTCAACGGCCTTGTTTTCGAGCGCCATCACATGCTGAGGAAAGCCCAGATAGACGCGCTCAACGTCACTCGGTTTAAGGCCTGCTTTTTTGAGCGCTTCGTTCATGGTCGACGTAGAAGCGCTGCCGGTTGCGCTGCCGGCAATCTTCATCCCTTTCAGGTCTGCGAGCGTCTTGTAACGACCACTCTTGACGAGATCCGCGCGCACGAGCAACGGCTGATAACCGTAGCCTGGCGGCGTCGATCCCTTGTCCGCAACGATCTTGATACCGATGCCCCGCATCACGGCGTTGTAAAGCCCCGCGGACGGCGAACCGCCGGCGACCTCCAGTTGCCCCGAACCGAGCGGGGCAACCATTTTCGCGCCGGAATCGAACGGAACGAATTTCGCGTCGATGCCTTCGGCGCGAAAGTAGCCTTTCTTGTCGGCAATGAAGAACACGACATCACTGCTTGCATCCGCAATACCCACGTGAACGGTCTGCAAGGGTGCGGCCACTGCTACAGTCGAGCCCAGCATGAAACAGATGGCCAGCGCCGCGCCCACAATCCTGATGCCTTTCACTGCATGTCTCCTGGATTTCATCTTCGCAGCTGTCGGGCGGATTACATCAGACTTGGGATCCGGGGTAACTGGCGCTACCCTTAGCTGCCGCGTAAAAAATTGGTTCTTATATGTGGAACTTAGTATGTTATAATGGAACGCATGGAGTTTCTCTTCGAACGGATGCCGAGTCAAGATAAACGGAACGGACCTAGGGTTAGTCCGCATGCGTCGGGAGAAGGGCCGCCGAAAAATGCCCGATCGGGGGGCGATAAATAGAACAGCGTGTGCCGTGACTATGCGGCGCTAAATTTAATGAGGATTGGGTAAATTGGACGCGAAAATCATGCGGAACAATGAAATGGAAACGGAGGCGGAACAGGAGGGGCCGCGCAGGCTGTCGTCAGTAACGGCTGCATTGCGACTGCTCAAGATGTTTACGGAAGAGGAGACCGAACTGGGCATCAGCGCATTGTCAAAGCGCATGGGCCTCGCAAAGAGCACGGTGCATCGTCTGTGCGCGGCGTTGCTGGCTGAGGGATTGCTGGAACAGAACCCGGATAACGGCCGTTACCGCCTCGGCGTGCAATTGTTCACACTTGGCGCGCTCGTGCGCCGACGTTTCGACGTGACGAAACAGGCGCTACCGTTCTTGCACGTGTTGCGCAAACAGACAGACGAGACCGTACAGCTTGCGATTCTGGATGATACGAGCGTCGTATACATGTTCAATCTGGAAAGCGAACAGGCGATCCGTATGCGCTCGTATATCGGCGTTCGCAAACCCGCCAGCTATACCGCAGAAGGGCATGTACTGCTCGCGTCCAGCACCCCGGACGTCGTTTCGCGCGCAATCAAGCAAGGGCTCGTAGCACGCACACCAAAGACAAACACGGATACGCAGGCGTTTTTGAAAATGCTTGAGGAAGTGCGTCGCGATGGTTATGCGATCGATGATGAGGAATCTGAAGTAGGCATGCGCGGCATTGCTGCGCCTGTGCGTGACACTACGGGTAATGTCGTAGCCGCCATCGGTTTCGGCGGACCTGTACAACGTCTCACGAAGAAGGCGCTGCGCGCGGCGGTGCCCCATTTGATCGCCGCGGCTGAAGGCATTTCTGCAACTCTTGGCTATCACCCTTGAGATAGCTCATTAGGACATGGATGAGACTCTTGTGAACAATCAGAAACATCGCATCACGCTCGCGGGTACTGATCAGTCTTTCGAATGTGGTAGCGACGACGTGCTGCTGCGATCAGCTCTTCGGAATAACATCGCGTTTCCGTACGAGTGCAATGTAGGCGCATGCGGTAATTGCAAATTCGAACTGATTGAAGGTGAAGTTTCCGTCAAATGGCCAGAGGCGCCTGGCTGGACGGCGAAGGATCGCGAACGCCGTCGTTATCTCGGCTGTCAGAGCATGCCTAAAGGGGATTGCACGATCAAGATGCGCCCAAATCAGCGCTACCTACCTATACATCGACCGCAGCGTGTAACGGGTACGTTGAGATCGAGTCGCCCGGTCACGCACGACATCGGCGAATTTCGTTTCGAGCTTTCGGATGACATGCAATTCGAGCCAGGACAATACGCACTACTGACGCTACCGGGCGTTAGCGGTCAGCGGGCCTATTCGATGAGCAACATAGTGCAAGGCTCGGATGCAAAGGCGCTTGATTTTCAGGTGCGTCGGGTACCAAACGGTCAGGGTAGCAACGCGCTGTTCGACACGCTGGCGACGGGCGAACAGGTCCAGATTGACGGGCCTTACGGTATGGCCTATCTGCGTCGGGACGTGAGGCGTGACATTCTGTGTCTCGCCGGCGGTTCGGGCCTTGCGCCGATGATTTCGATCGCGCGCGGTGTTGCCGCAGACCCAGAAATGCAGGGTGTCAAACTGCACTTCCTGTACGGCGGTCGCGCGCCACGTGATGTGTGCGGACGTGACATGCTCGAAGTACTCGAGAACTTCGGCACGCATCTTCATTTTCACGCGGCCGTTTCGGAGGCAGGTGGCGCGCAGTGGGACGGTCACACTGGGTTTGTTCACGAACTGGCCGAGTCGATGTTCGGTGACAACCTGCGCGACATGGAAATCTATTTTGCGGGTCCGCCTGCGATGGGCCAGGCGATCCAAAAGATGCTGCTGGCGCGCAAGGTGCCGTTTGAACAGGTGCACTTTGACCAGTTCTATTGATTTTCTTCACTTGCTAAAGGAGACAGTGTGAGCAAGTTGCAGCTTTCAGTTGCGGTCGGTCCCTATGACCGTATGCGCCCCCTGGTCGACGGTGAAGTGCAGATCGAGGGCGTCGATCCGACGTTCCTGTTGCAGGAACCGGAAGAAATCTTCTTTCGCGCGCTGCGTCATGCGGATTACGACATCTGTGAACTGTCGTTGAGCAGCTATTCGGTCAAAACGGCAGCGGGTACGTCGGCTTACGTTGCCATTCCGGTGTTTCCGTCGCGCGCGTTCCGTCACACGTCGGTGTATGTGAACGCGAACGCAGGCATCAACAAACCGGAGCATCTGAAGGGCAAGCGTATTGGCGTGCCGGAATACCAGTTGACGGCAAATGTGTGGGTGCGCCTGTTCCTCGAAGAGGAGTACGGCATCAAGGCATCCGATGTCACGTGGGTGAGAGGCGGTTACGAAGACCCGACGCGCGTCGAAAAGATCAGCCTGACTCTGCCCAAAGATGTGGAACTGGTGAACGCACCCGAAGGCAAGACGATCTCCGGAATGCTCGAAGCCGGTGAAATCGATGCGCTCATCGGCCCGCGCGCACCGTCGTGTTTCGATCGGGGCTCCTCGAACGTCAAGTATCTTTTCGATGATCCGCAGGCAGAAGCTACGGCGTGGTATCGCAAAACGAAGCTGTTCCCGATCATGCACACGCTCGGCATCCGGCGCACGCTCGTTGAACAGCATCCGTGGCTGCCGATGTCGGTGATGAAGGCCTTCGAGAAATCGAAAGCGATCGCATTGCACCGTCTGACCGATACGTCGGCTACTAAAGTCACGCTACCGTTTATCGAGACTCAGCTTCGCGCGGCCCGTGAATTGATGGGCGACGATTTCTGGTCGTACGGTTTCGCCGCGAACGAACATACGCTCAACCGATTCCTGGCGCAGCATTACGCAGAAGGACTGTCGAGTCACCAGCTGGAAGCGAAGGATCTCTTCCATCCGGCGAGCCTCGAAAGCTTCGGCATTTAAACGGTCATCACGAAACGCCGGGGAAACCCCCGGCGTCTCGATCCTGGATCGTGTCAAAGAAAGCTAATCATGCAACGGATGGCAATCGAGCAGGGTGGTTTTGCAACAAAGGAAGATGGGCTTAAAGGCGGTAAGCTAATATTTGGTGTGCTGGCAATATCGCTTGCTACGACGCTCAGTTTGCTCGATAGCGTGATTGCCAATATAGCGTTGCCTACCATCACAAACAGTCTAAACATCAGCCCCTCGGATTCAGTGTGGATCGTCAACGCTTATCAGTTGTCGATCGTCATGACGTTGTTGCCCCTGTCGTCACTTGGTGACCGTATCGGCTATGCACGTATCTACATGGTTGGTCTCGTTCTCTTCACGTTCGCATCACTGATGTGCGCGATGTCGCAATCACTTGAAATGCTGATTATTTCACGTGTCTTGCAGGGACTAGCAGGCTGTTGAAATTGGGAACGGTGTAAACGGGCTTCGAGGCCCGAGCGTTATGGATATTGTGTTCATGACCTTGGGCGATGAGTGCGATGCGTGGAATGGACGAGATGCAAGAACCGCTGTT
>NZ_JBFOAH010000043.1:0-40285 GCF_040812055.1 Paraburkholderia suaedae
CGTGCGATGGGAATGGGCACGGTTCCCTGCGTTCGACATGGCTGACTGGCTCCGTCAATCTAAACGCGCCCATCATGCGTTGGAAAAATCAGCATCGGGAGACGGTCCGGCCGAGCCGCTTACTTTTCGACTTCCATTTCCACTTCGTTCTCCAACCCCAACTGCGCGAGGACGGGCTTCGAAATCAGCACGCCTTGCGAATTGCCCATTCTGCGATTCGTCGTTTTCATCACTGCAACGTAATAACAATGTTATACCCAAATAGGCAGCGTCAAAACAATGTCATTACATCCGTCGCCGTATGCCACTGTCGCCCCACAAGCCGTCGTGGACTTAAGGCCGCCGCTGCCCGAATGTCCTTCCCGGAGACTTCCGAATACGGGGCAACATGCGCCAAAAGACATTGAATGTCCTTCTCCGTCGGCGCGGATGACTGCTCCTCCGGCCGAACGATACCGAAAGAATAGAGTAAAAACCGCCGCCGTTGCGCTCGCGCAGCTGGCCATCCTGCGCCCGCAGCGGTCCGCCTCGCCGATGGCCTGCAGTCGCGCCGCATCGAGCGGGCCCTCGATGTTGCGCTTGCCGACTGAATTCGCGCTATGAACCGAGTAGACGAAACCGGCAGGGATGAATCCGCCGCCGGCATCCAGGTCGATCGCAATCAGCTTCCTGACCACGACCATTGCAGTATCCTCACCGCCCGAATCGTGACCGAAGGAAATTTCGAAGGGACAGCCGCGAGCTTCGCGAATCGCAGCGGCCTCGAGGGACGTACGTGATTACCCAATCGGATGCGACGGGGTCACGGATGTCATCGATAAACAAGCGGTATCGGGTTTCCATTTTTATGGCTCTTTTGAAAACGCAGTGGGTAACGGGGCTCACGAGGCATGCGGGTTGAAGCTGGAGAAATCGAGCTTGCCGGCGATGAGAAAGAGGACAGTGCGCATCGTCGTGAAGCGCGTGTAACCGCGAGCCTTGCGCTTGGCAGCTTGAAACAAGCCGTTGATGGCCTCGATGAAGCCGTTGGTCTGGCGGTCTGAGTCCAGGCGACAATGCCATCGAAGTGCCGGCGAATCATTCGCGCCCCTCCTTCATCGGCTCGACCTTCGAGCGCATGACGTTGGTGCACCACTGCCGCAACATCTCGGAGACGACATGAATCTGCTTGCGTTCGAGAATCTAGCGCAGTTGCTCCCGATACAGCCAAGCGCGGGCGGTGCGCTTGGTGGCGTACTGCCTGACCAGCGCCTCGAGGTCGGTCAGTTGCGCCAGATTCGGTTGTTGGCGTCCTTGAGCAGCGTCCAGCGCATCCCTTTGAGCTCCGGGTCGGCTTTCTGCTGCTGGCGGCGTACCGTATCGAGCGCCTTGGAGGCGTGGGCGACGACGTGAAACTTGTCGAACGTCAGCCGCGCATTGGGCAGATATTCACCACGCCCTTGATGAAGCGTAGAGCGTATTAAATCTGTCAACGTTGCGACAATAAATCTGTCAACTCGCGCCATGGATGCGTACCGATGTCGGCTCAGCCTCAATGGGCAAAGGCTTCGGGTTGCGAAATAATTGTGTCACTGGTGAAAACCTGTTCTGCGGATTGCCGCGCCGCGGTGCAGCAAGGTTTCAGTCCGACCAATACCTGGCGTTCAACACCTTGCATTGCCGACAATCAGCGGCAAGATCGCGAAATCGATTGAACGTTTCGGATTGGAAGATCAGCGCCAACAGCCTAGAAAAATTGCATAAGGCACGATCCCTAGGACGACCTGGGAGGTTGATACCGTCGGCGCCGCCGTCGGGTCATGCCTTGTTCAATGCAGCCATAACCCACAAACCTTGCCTTACGTAATCCACTGGGGGGCGTGAGGCAAGGTTCCGTTCTGCACAATGTCATGGTTCACGAACAGAGTTGCACCTTCCGTCTCAAGAAGTTCTTCGACTTTGTCCATTGACGCAATCGACTGGAGCTTATCGACGTTGAACGACGGAACGCATCTACACTGAAAATTTCGACGGTTGTGGGCGACGTCCCCACTCAATAGCACTTTGCCAGTCTCAGGCAGGTTCAGCAGCAGCGAACAGTGTCCCGGGGTGTGACCGGGCGTCGAAATAATGCGCACAGCCCCATCGCCAAAGACATCGTAGTCGCCATCGATCAGTGTGGTCTGGTTACCCAACAGCGAATCATAGAGCTCGCGATGGAACCCATATTCATCGGCGTCAGCACCAAACATAGCGTCGTACTCAGATCTTTGCGCGATCCACTCGGCATTCTGGAAAAGACGACAGTTGCCTACATGGTCGTAATGCGCATGTGAAAGCGCGAGCTTCGCCACTTCGTCTGGCCTGACACCTATTTCTCCAAGCTGCGACGCAATGGTTCTGCTGACCGTCCCGCGAATACCGTGCGCGATAATACGGCCACCTGGCTCAGCAATCAGGTCATCCTGGGTACCTGTGTCCCACATCATCCACGTGTTTTGATGACGTATAAGATACGCATTGCAACTCAGGGTCATTGGCTTGCCTACATCGACCCCGGGGGAATAGATGGAGGCATCGTCGACCTGCGCGATACCGGCATCAAGAATGTACAGCCGTTCGATTGTTGCGTCCTTGCTCATGAGTAACCCCGGCTCAACGAAAATCAACAGCTAGTTCACCCAGTCCTTCAATGGAAGAAACGACCCTGTCGCCGGCTTTTAACCACTGACGCTCTTCGCGGGGCACTTGTTGCCCCCAGATCACGCCCGGTGGGGTGCCGGTGAACAGAATATCGCCCGCTTCGATCGTCATGATGCTGGCAACGTAGCTGATAATTTTCCTGCAATTGAAGATCATTTCACTGGTGCTGCTGTCCTGTCGGAGTTCCCCGTTGAGGCGAGTCTGCAGACGCAGATTGTTGGGATCCTGAATCAGATCGCGAGGCGCGAGCCAAGGGCCCAACGGCGCAAAGCCGTCGGACATTTTTCCTGCCAAAAATTGCGAAGTAATGTTCTGCAAACCTCTGGCACTGATGTCATTGCCGACGCAGTAGCCCGCCACGACAGAAAGTGCATCGTCTTCCGGCACATTCCTGCACTTCTTTCCGAACACAATCACCAACTCCGTCTCGTAGTCGAACTCCCTGTCCACCGCCGTAGGCAGTTCTACTACGCCGTCGTGATGATTTAGGGCATTTACAAACTTGCTAAAGAGGGGTGGCGCCTTGGGGATGGCCGTACCTGTCTCAGCCGCGTGCGCCTGGTAGTTGAATCCCACACAGATGATTTTTTGTGGACGGGTAACCAGGGGAGCGAAGGTGCTTTCCGGGACGGTGAAAGATTCTGCGTCACCGCGTTCGCGAAGTTGATCAACGATTGCGCGCACATCTGCGGCGCGGTGGTTCTGGATCAGGTCATCCATGTCCACAGGCGCTGGAAGGGACAAAGCAGTCCCGGCGCGAGTGACGTTAACGAGCCGCCCATCGATTTCAGCACCTAGAGCCAGTGCACCATCGACGCGCAGGTTAGCCAACCGCAAGTTGAGGTCACTGACCTCAAGCCCGACATTTTTCATTGTGTACTCCTAAAAATATACGAAGTTGATGTTCCGGGCGCGCTATGGCCGTCATAGCATTCATGACTGTCGCGCTGCGCAACCCGCTGCCTAATTCGCAGATTAAATCTTCTATAGTAGAACGTCAAGGAAAACGTTCACATGGGAGCGACGCTCCCAGCTAACCTGCGCTAACCTTTACTTATCGTCTCGATGGGAGATCACCAGGTAGTAAACGCAGCGCTTGTTTGACCGGTTAGTGAACGCATGTTCAACCTTTGCTTCGAAGAAAAGTGCATCGCCCTCTGCGAGATGTACTTCCTGCCCAGGTAGTGAAACAATCAATTCACCTTCGGTCACCGCGATATGCTTTTCCGTTCCACTCCGATACGCGGGCATCATTCCCGTGGACACTCCGGCAGGAAGGAGGTGCTGCAGCAATTCGACCCGGCTACCGGCC
The DNA here is from genome assembly GCF_040812055.1 of Paraburkholderia suaedae. Taxonomy (NCBI): domain Bacteria; kingdom Pseudomonadati; phylum Pseudomonadota; class Betaproteobacteria; order Burkholderiales; family Burkholderiaceae; genus Paraburkholderia; species Paraburkholderia suaedae. Next base: position 3,995 of record NZ_JBFOAH010000043.1, read on the forward strand.
ATCGTAGGCGTCAGCACGTGACGCTCAAAGCCCGATTCACTATCGCGAAAAACGTGCCGCTGATCGTGGCGGACGATAACCACCGCCTGTCGATCCTCTACCCCCCCTGTCAGGAAGCTCAGTGTCGTCTCGAGCGCATGCGCTATCCGCTTCGCGACTCCGATGGTTGGATTCTTCTCGCCGCGTTCGACCTTGGAAAGCATGGCGCGGCTCACGCCGGACCGAGCCGCAAGGTCTTCAAGGGTCATTTCGCTGCGATCACGGAGCGCCCGCACGCGTCGTCCGAATTCGTAAGCAAGTTCGTCGTGCTCTGAGTCGACTTCGGGCGGAGGAGTATCTTTCCTGCTCATGTATAACGGTCCATTAACTAGATCGACGAAAGTTTAGTTTATCGAGGGCAAACGCCTTGTTACCCTTGAAACTACGTCAGTTAGCTGCCATCATACTCTACCATCGGAGATAAAATCTACCATAGAAGGCGAGTTCGGGATTGTGTGGCAACGTTTCACGTCACACGCAGCGTCGGCTATTGTGCAGCGGCCACATCTCGAGCGGCTTAGGGCAAGCGAAGCGACGAGCATCTCGAGGTTACCCTGCGCCATGCCCATTGAGCTGGGAACGTCTCAGGTCGGCAGCACTCCGCACGGGGAACAGCACGTATACCTTACTTGGAGGGGTCGTCGTTTGGATGCACGCCGAGTTTGAGCAAGCAGAGCTGATGTGCAACTCTCACGGCCGCGCTACACATGGCGATTCCAACGCGAAACGGGCACTTCCGGCCAGGATGCGCCCGTTTCACGACTATTCATCCAGTGCAACGCCTAGCGAGCAGCGACCGCCTGGATTTCAACAAGCAGGTTCGGTTCTGCCAGTCCAGCTACGATTACCAAAGTGGTGGCGGCGGCGTGCCCGGCAAAGCGCCGCTCCCGCTCTTTGCGATAAAACGGCACGAGGTCCGGGCGCGTGATGAAGCCTTCGATCTTGACCAGATCCTTTACGGTCATGCCGGCATCGGCCAGCACGGCTACCAGGTTGTCCCATGCCAGTTCGATCTGCTTCTCCGGGTCATCAGGCACAACACCGTCGGTTGTGCAACCAACTTGCCCAGAAACGTAAAGCCAGCGTGAGTCGCCCTGTGCCGATGCACCGTGGCTGTAGCAAGAAAACGGCGGTGCAATGCCAGTCGGGTTATGCAACTTGATCGTCATGTTTTAGCTCCGTGATTTTCAGGACTTTAGGAAGGATGGCCAGACGTCACCTTGCGCTGGTCCGCGTGCGCAGGACAAGACCGAAACGCACTTGTTGATTACACCGATGCTCATCCTCTCGCTCCTCGGAATGACAGCTTTACTCAGACTCCAAGCTTCGCTCAGAGCGAGTTAATGCAGGGTGACGCGTCGCTCACCCAAACTTCCGACGGGAAAGGTCGAAACTAAATGCCGCCAATGCAGTGCCGCAGTTGGGAGGACTGCATTGCACAAATGGCACACGATCTGCCGAAACCAATCTTTCGGCTGATCAGCCGCGTATAACGCCCTTCTCGCACGGGACATGGGAAACGGCTGCCAATTGCCCGCAGTCCCGCACAGCTCGGAAAGTAAAAGCACAGCCGCATCCGAGCTTGAAGAAGGACCTCGACGCACATCACTCAAGCGCGGCATTCATTTATGTAGATTAAATCTACTATAGAAGAACAGTCAACAGGCCGGACTGACTATTGAACAAATTACAGATGGAATAGACTCCACGTGTCCTCAGTTAGTTAGGATGACATACCTTAGCGGATTGTCGTCGCATTGAACCAATGTCCTGCCCTGTTCAATGGCGTCGCATCAACTTACCGCTTTCTTCGCCTGGCGACCCCGAAGCCATTCGAGGGTGAGCAGCAAGCCCGTCGAAAAACAGATCAGGATCGTGGCAAGCGCTGCAATCGTAGGGCTGATGTTCTCGCGGATTCCAGTGAACATCTGACGTGGCAGCGTGGTCTGATCGGCACCCGCAAGGAAAAGTGTGACAACCACTTCGTCGAAGGAGGTAGCGAACGCAAACAGTGCCCCCGACATCACACCCGGCGCGATCACCGGGAGCGTCACACGAAAGAACGTCCTGACCGGATTTGCACCGAGGGACAGACTGGCGCGGACGAGATTGTGATTGAAGCCCTGAAGCGTCGCGGCAACCGTCGTAACAACGAATGGCACCCCGAGTGCGGCATGTGCCGCAATAAGCCCCGTGTAGGTGTTCGCAAGTCCGAGCGGCGCGAAAAACAGATACATTCCGACACCAACCACAACGACGGGTACGATCATGGGCGACAGCAATACCGCCATCAAAAGCCCTTTGCCAGGGAAATCAGCCTTGTTTAGCCCGATCGAAGCGAGCGTACCAAGCACGGTTGCGACGAGAGTCGCGGACGGCGCCACAATGAAACTGTTTTTTGCAGCCATCTGCCAACTGTCCGACGCGAGCAGATGCCCATACCAACGAGTCGAGAAGCCAGGGATCGGATAAACAAGGAAGGTGCTCGACGAAAACGACAGCGGGACGATCGCGAGAATCGGCAGGATCAGATAAAGCAACGTCAGCACTACCAGCAGTCGCAACGCCAGATACCACGCCCGTTCGACGATTGACAGGTGTGGCGCGAACATTAGGCTTGTAGATTTCATATTCCCAGTCCTTTCATTTACCGACTCAGCCGAGGCTAAGGTTAGAGCGCGTAAAGCGGCCATATACTGCGTACAGCACAAGCGTCGCCGCGAGTAGCAGACCGCCCAGCGCACAAGCCATGCCCCAGTTAATCGTCACATTTGTGTAGTACGCGACGTAATAGCTGACCATCTGGTCGTCTGGCCCGCCAAGCAGCGCAGGCGTGATGTAGTAACCGATCGCGAGGATGAACACGAGCAAAGCCCCAGCCGCGATTCCGGCGTATGTCTGAGGTACGTACACGCGCCAGAAGGCCGCGAACGGATGACTTCCCAATGAAACTGCCGCGCGCTGATATGTCGACGGAATCGACTTCATCACGCTGTAAAGGGGAAGAATCATGAATGGCAGAAGGATGTGTGTCATCGAAATGTATACGCCGACACGGTTGAACAGAAGCATCAACGGGTGCGAGATCAGTCCACTGCCCATCAGCGCGTTGTTAATCAGCCCCTCCTGCTGCAGCAAAACAATCCATGCCGCGACCCGCACAAGTATCGACGTCCAGAAGGGGATCAGCACCATGATCATGACGAGATTTGCTCGCCGCTCGGAAAGCTTCGAGATCCAGTACGCCAGTGGATAGCCCAGCAGAAGCGCGAACAATGTCACCGTCCCCCCGATCAGAAACGTACGGCCGAAGATTGCGAGATAGATAGATTGGTCTGGATCCGCGTGCACGATGTGACTAAAGCCATCTTCCTTGTGGTCTAGGGCGGCGAGGATATAGAAGGGGGAGACCGTGCTTCCATTCTTCACGATTGCCTGCCAGTACTCCGCATTGCCCCATCGCGAATCCAGTTCGACGAGTTGATCGCGTATCTGTGCGGGGGTCAGTGTTTGCCCGTTGGCACCCTGAAGCGGCATCGCGTGTGCCGTCTTCGCAACCAGCGAGCGATAGCCGGAAATCTCAAGATTAAGGCGCCGCGCGAGTGCGCCCATTGCGTCGGTCTGCGCAAGTTTCGTCATATCAGCCGCTAGCGCCACGTATGCGCCGTCGTCGGGCGGTGTCTTGCGGTCCCAGTTCGACAATGCGGTGACCGTCTTTGGAAGCGCAATCGGGACCTCGGGATTCTTGACTGCGCGCGTGAGCAGCGTCGCGATCGGGACGACGAAGATGAGTAGCAGGAAGACCGCTAGAGGAGTAATCAGTAGCAGCGCCATCGTGCGCTTGCGAGCTTCGGCCGCCTTCAATTCGCGCTTCAGCGCAGCAGTCGACTGCGCCGACGGGGAAGGTGCGATGGATATCGTATTCAACAGTTGTCTCCAGCCAGACAAACGCCGGCGGATCGCCGCACGATGCTATAGGGCGTCGTGCGGCAGATAGTTGCAGGCCTGATGCTACTTCGACGCCCACGCGGCAAACCGCTGCTCCAGCTCTTCGCCATGGTCAGTCCAGAAGCGAATGTTCTGACGCAGGGAGTTGTTCGAATTGGCCGGAGAATTGGGCAGATTCGCGAGCGTCGTAGCATCGAGAGTTTTCAACGCCGAGAGATTCGCAGGGCCGTATGCGATGCGTTGAGTGAATGCTTCCTGAGGCTTCTGTGTCAGCGTGTACGCAATGAACTTCTCAGCAAGCGCCTTGTTCGGCGAGCCCTTCGGGATAGCCCAGTAGTCCAGATCTTGGATGCTTTCATTCCACATGAGCTTCAGATTCTGACCTTCCTTTCGAGCGGCATCGATACGGCCGTTAAAAGCGGTCGACATGACGACGTCGCCAGCAACGAGGAATTGAGGAGGCTGTGCGCCAGCCTCCCACCACTGGATGTTCGGCTTCAGTTCATCCAGCTTCTTGAATGCGCGATCCTGGCCGGCCTTGGTTTCCAGCACCTTATACACATCTTTCGGCGCGACACCATCGGCCATCAGCGCGATCTCGAGATTGAAGCGCGCACCCTTGCGCAAGCCCCGCTTGCCGGGGAATTTCTTGACATCCCAAAAGTCCGCCCAGTTCGTAGGCGGTGTTTTAAGTTTGTCCGCGTTATAGGCATTTGCCATTGACCACACGACAAAGCCGACCCCACATGCCTGGGGTGCGTCCGGTACAAGGTCCGTTTTTTTCGCTATTTTTGACCAGTCGAGTTGTTCAAACAAACCGTCGTCGCAACCGCGGTTCAACTCCCCCGACTCCAGTTCCACGACGTCCCAGTTGACAGCCTTTGCCTCCACCATAGCTTTCACCTTGGCCGTCTCACCGTTGTACTCGACGACTGTAATCTTGTTTCCTGTCGCTTTCTCGAACGGCTCATAAAACGAGGGTTTCTGCACCTGGCCCCAAGCGCCCCCGAAGTTGACAACTGTCAGTTCCGCAGCCGAAGCATAAGAACCGACGGTCGCCAGCGTAAGGACGGCCACTGCGCGACGTGTGGTAAAAGTTGCTCTCATAATCATGGGATCTCCTCGTGGTGGTAATTGAACTTCGCTCCGAACACCTGTCATTAACGATTTAATACGCTAGCCAAAGACCCGTAGATGCTCCGGAGCGAACGCCAGTGTCACCGGCGCTCCGGGAGAAAAACGCTCAAGCGCATCGGTCCCCAGCGGAACCTTGACAAAGCATTCATCCTGCCCCTGAAATGCACAGCGCATCCGTACGTGGTCGCCAAAATAGATGACGCTGCGTGCCTCGCCGACAAGCGCATTCGCAGCCGCATCGTTTGAGCGACTCTCTCCATAAGCGATATTTATGCGTTCGGGTCGAATGCAGGCAACGGCGGTGGCACCCGACGCTACGTTGCCGACATTGCGTCCGACGAGCCGTGTACCGTTCCCAAGACGCAACTCACAAAACTCGCCGTCTGATGATTCAATCGTCCCCCGCAGCCGGTTGCTGTCGCCAATGAAGTTGGCGACGAACTCGTTGCAAGGCGATTCGTACAAGTGGTCAACGGTGTCGAGTTGCTGAACGATCCCCTTGTCAAATACGGCGACGCGGTCTGACATTGTCAGGGCTTCGTTCTGATCGTGCGTGACATACACGAAGGTAAGGCCGAGCTTTTCGTGCAGCGACTTCAGTTCGTACTGCATGTGTTCCCGCAATTGCTTGTCGAGCGCGCCAAGAGGCTCATCCATAAGCACGAGTTTGGGCTTGGATACAAGCGCGCGCGCCAATGCGATGCGTTGTTGCTGCCCCCCGGAGAGCTGTGCGGGATAGCGCTTCGCAAAGCTCTCCATGCGCACCATTCTTAGTGCTTCATCCACACGCGCAGCGCGCTCTCCTGCCTGCACCTTTCGAACGCTGAGCGGATACCCGACGTTCTGCTCCACGGTCATGTGCGGAAATAGCGCATAGTTCTGGAATACCATCCCAATGTCCCGCTTGTGTGGCGGAACATTGTTCAGGAGTTTCCCCTCGAGACGAATCTCGCCACCCGTCGGAAATTCGAAGCCCGCAAGCATCATCAGACACGTAGTCTTGCCAGAGCCGGACGGTCCCAACAGACTCAGGAATTCTCCCCGATAGATGTCTAGGTCAAGCGATTTGACGACAAGCGTCTCACCGTCGTATGTCTTCCGAACCCCTCGAAAATTGACAATGACTTCATCAGTTTTCTGCACCGCCACCTCCACTCAACTCGACAAGCACGATCAAATCGCGGTGTAACGTACGCAAAGGCGCAGGCCTCGTACGAACCTCGCTCATACCAACGCAAGGCACCAGACACCGGTCAGTCGGCATCGGTCAAATTGCGCTCTGCAACCACGTCAACGGCGTGTTTCACGATGCCGACAATCTCATTGGCATCTTCGCGGGTCGTCACAAGCGGCGGCGCAAAGCCGAGAATGTCACCGTGCGGCATCGCACGAGCAATCAGGCCTCGCTCCAGTGCCGCGGCAGCAACCTGCGGTCCGATTTTCAAGGCCGGGGCAAAGGGGATGCGCGCCTCTTTGTCTGCCATGAACTCGAGAGCGGCCAGCATGCCCGTACTACGAACCTCGCCTACGAGCGGATGCGTGCTGAACTCTTCGCGAAGCCTGGTGCCAAAATACTCACCGACCTGCGCGGCATTCTCGACAAGTTTTTCGCGTTCAATTATTTCGAGATTGGCCAATGCCGCAGCCGCGCACACGGGGTGCCCCGAATAGGTCCAGCCGTGCCCCATCGGCCCATGTTCCTGAGAGCCGCGCGCGATAACATCCCAGACCTTTTCGCCCACAATCACGCCAGAGAGCGGTGCATATGCGCTCGTAAGCCCTTTTGCAGTCGTGATGAGATCGGGTTCGATGCCGTAGTATTGGGCGCCCATTTTTGTGCCGAGTCGCCCGAAGCCACAAACCACTTCGTCGCAGAGCAGCAAGATGTCGTGCTTCTTCAGCACCTGCTGGATCGCGGGCCAATAGCCGGCCGGCGGCGGCACGATGCCGCCCGTGCCCATCACCGGCTCCCCGATGAAGGCCGCGATCGTATCAGCGCCCTCAAGCGCAATCATTTTTTCGAGTTCGTCCACGCAATAAGCGACGAACTCGGACTCGTTCATCCCCAAAGGCGCCTTGCGGTACCAGTGCGGACAAACAGTGTGCTTGACGCGGTCTAGCGGAAGGTCGAAATGTTGGTGGAAACTGGGCAAGCCGGTCAGGCTGCCGGTCACGATGCCTGAACCGTGATAGCCACGCTCGCGCGAGATGATCTTCTTCTTGTTTGGGCGCCCCAGCACATTGTTGTAGTACCAGATGATCTTCACCTGTGTCTCGTTCGCGTCGGACCCGGACATCCCGTAGTACACCTTCTTCATTCCGGCGGGTGCCCAGTCAATAATCCGCGAGGACAGTTCGATGATCGCGTCAGAGGAGTGACCAACGTAGGTGTGGTAATAGGCCAGCTTCTTGGCTTGCTCGTACATGGCGTCTGCAACCTCGCCACGCCCGTAGCCAATGTTGACGCAATAGAGACCGGCGAAAGCGTCGATATACTGTCTGCCTTCATGATCTTCAATCCGGATACCCTTGGCGCCACGCACGATCTTCCCCGGCAGCGTGCCGTGTTCGTGGTCGTACGCGTGAGTGGACGGATGCATGAAGTGAGCTCGGTCCTGCTCGAACAGTGCATCAATCGGTTGATTCATGTCTTCTCCTAGTTATGTGCTGGTCATGCATCGCCGCAAGCGGAAGGTAGGAATAGCCATTGCAAGATTCTCTAGGCGCTGCGCTCTGGCGGAAAAGGAAAAACGCAGCATTTCAACATCCCCAATAATTAGGCGTGCTGAAAATATGCCACCGGTATCTGTACACCCTTAACCAATTCCGCGGCCCAAATTCTTGTCTTGACGCGCCGTCAGACACTTTCATCCTTCATACGTTGATGCGACGAAAGTCTTCGATCTGAAGCCAGGCGACTCAACAGCGTCACATCCCACACTCAAGAAATTATCTTCTTTCGTAGAATTTAGCAACTAAGGGTTTGCGCCAATGAACGGTTTACGAACGGTCGTTCCGTACGAGGTCTGGCTTCCCACGGACATCTGTCGATGACGTTCGCGGTCCGCTTGTTAACTTGCCACCTTGCCGGATATACGCGATCTCGCGCTCGTGAGTAGGTATCCCGACAGGAGTTAGCAGGGGCCGCTTGAGAAAACGGAAACTAGCACGTTTAGCCCGCGACGCCCTGTCTGAAAGAACGTGGGCTACGGCGCGGCGAACGCCTTATCCATCTGCCGGGAGCATTTTGCCTCGTCGCTCTGCAGATAGATCGAGGTCGTTGCGATCGAGGCGTGGCGCAGGTTGTCTCGCACGGTCGTCAACTCCGCGCCGCGAGCGAGCGCATGGGTGGCGTGGGTATGGCGCGTCCAGTGGGGGCTGGCGCGACGCAATTTTTCAGCCAGTACCGGATGGTCGGTACCGATGACATCGGCGGTCAGGCGGAAAAAGCCGCGCATCACGAACCACAGACGGGAACGGGTGATGCCCGTTGCGCTTTCCCCATCGAAGCTCGCCAGTAGCGGGGCTTTCGGATCCCACCGTGCCGGTGTGACTGGAAGTCGGCGCTGCACGAGATACTGATCGAGCGCCGTACGCGCTAGCGGCGGCAATGCGACCTTTCCGGGCTTGCCTCCCTTGCCCACGAGATTGAGCCAGTGGGCGCCGCGTTCATCGGTACACCCATGCGCTTAATGCCGGGGTCGAACTCGTCGCGGTGCGCGACAACCTGCGTCATGCGTCGATTGCGACGACCTCGACCTACCTGCACGGGGACGAGGCCCGACGCGCCCGCCAGGTTGGCGCGGCGTTCCGGCGTCGGCCAGCGCGGCCGGCTTCGACCCGTGAGCCCGCATCGCGCCCTGCCCGGTAGCCGCGCCCCGCGACGACGACAAACGGGCGGCAACAGCCCAGTCACCTGCGCCATCGGTGAACGGCAAGGCACCCGCGCATGCCGGGCGCGCCGATACCGACTTCTCCAGCTCTGGCCGGACAACGTGATGAGCGTCCGGCACCCGGTCTGGATTCGACGCCGGGGACTTTCTTCCTCCGGCCCCTGCCGCCACGCCTTGGCGACCGGACTGGCATGAACAGAGGTGACCGTTGCAAACGCACGGCGGCCCTTCGCTGTCCGGCGGCCGGCAAGTCCTCGGCCTGAGCCGTCATTGGGATGGGCCGGGTTCTACGTCAGCAATGTGGCAGATTGCTGACGGTGACAGCGTCAAGCAGGCGAACGGCAGCTTTCTCCATCGGTGAATTCACACTCCCGACCCTGAAGCGACATCCAACGTTCCAACTCGCAGTCGTCCGCTCACAGGCGTTGAGCAGACATTCGGGAAATCGGCTTGGATTGCTGTCCCTCGGCTGCTCCGGGCCGCCGTACACGGTTGCTAGTCGCTCATCAATGTCGACTTTGCGGAATCACCGGCCCATCGGAGCTATCGGCCACAGTTTCTGACGCTCGACGCTCGTAAGCGGGCGGTCACCTGTGCGATTGCAGGGCGCGGATGTGACAGGGCCACGCTGACACCAGTAAAGACCGCCGCGTAGGCGCATTGGGCACCAGGGTGCCTGGGGTTACTGATCGAGGCCAATCGCTGCCAGCGTCCCGATTCATGAGCGATGTGGCGCGAAATGCATTACTCCGCCCGCATCGCTCCGGATCGACAAGGCTACATCACTCCCTCCCCCAGCCGTTGATCCCGCTTCCACTTCGCCATACGTGCTCGCCCCGCTCGGAGAGTTCGCCGCAACAGCGGGATCTCATTCCGGCTTATCGAAGACGCCAGCTTCGAGATCCTGTCGGAAATGCAGCACCCAACCGGTTTCGAAGCCGATGGGGTATTCCCTCGCAATTTGTGTTGATAGTCTGGTTACGGTGACATACCCTTGCAAGCCGACGTTCTCGTCGCCCTTCGGGTCAGTCGTATCCGTTTCCAGCAGTTCGAATTCACCTTCTGCCAGTCCCTTGCGCCGCAAGGTCGCCAAGAAAGCCTGACGTTCGTCCGCTTCGATCAGTCGCATCTTTCGCCCTCCCGTCTGTCCGACCGCGATATTCGTGGTCCCCTTCACGACGTTGTCGTAACCCTAGAACGTTACGCAGTGCCCGAGTGCTTCATAGCTGCGGCTGAGGTTGTGAAAGTCGTGTGCCATGCGCTCGTCTGGGTCCGAACCGGTCGCAGTCGGGAATCATCAGCGTACAGCTTTTGTGCACGCGTCCGATGGAAAACTGTCCGGACAGTTTTCTCATAGTTCCTGCCATCCTTCATGACCCGTCGCAATTTGCGTCGATGCGCGTATCGCCATGAGCGGTCGAACCCGCCAGCAGGTGCCGCAAAAAGACGCAAAGCCACGCTCGAGGTACGTCCCTGCTGCGTAGGGCCCCTGCGCTGAACCATGTCATCGCGTGACGTTGGGCCGCCCGGGCATTGTTTGCACGGTGCCGATATCAGCAGCAATTGCGCAAAGCGCCCGAACTCGTATCTGTGCCGACAGCAACGTCCGCTCGCTGGACGAGCCAATGCGAACGGACGGATCAGTCCATGTGCAGACCGATAGTTGAGGCTCATTGGCCACAACAGCGCTACACTCAAATCGGATAAATTCCGGAGCAATGCCATGACCGACTCCACCCCCCAAAACACATTTCGCGGTCTTCCCCTGACGCCGGAGCAGGACGCAGAAGTCAGGCACTACATAAAGAAGAAAGAGCAGCATGGCGTGCCGTGGGACACTCCGGAGTTGGATGCCATGCTTCGAGACATGTTGGAGCGCCGGGCAACGACGACGGAGGACTGGGTTCCACCGTCGACGAAACGAAGGCGGCCACAGAACGCGCGACAGCTTCCATCGACGAGACCATGGAACCCATTGAAGCCTGCGAAGAGCGGAATGCTGCGATGGAAACCGAGGGTATGAGGGGACCGAAGCGTTGAATCCCAGGCAGCGCTCGCGACTGGCGTTGAATCACCCTACGCGTTCGGACCGTGGCATGAGCCTGCTGGGAACCCGGAAACACATCGACTGCGGCTCCGCCGGTCATCTCTGCAATCAGCGCCCCCCAACGGCGAGAAGACAGTGCTCGCCATGTACTTCGATGCCTGCTCCCCTGAGACTCCTTTCGATGTACGTCCTATCTGCAACAGGAGGAGATCGTGAAACGCGATATGAATCTGGCACTCGCAATATTGAAGACTCTCGAGGAAAACAAATCCCCGCACGTCAGCGAATTTGACATTGAAAGCGCGCTCAAGGATGCGTTCGATGTTCCGAACCGGGGTGTGTGGTATCAGTTGAACCTGCTGGCCGACGCAAATCTCGTCCGCTCGATGGGTAGCGACTGGCGGCTAACCTGGGACGGCCACGAGTTTTTGCAGTCGGCGGTCCCGAATGCCTTCGAAGACACCTGAAGGGTGACCTGAGCGCTGGAAACATCCCCCTGGAAACATCCGCCGGCTTTCGTGAAGACAACCCGATTGCCGCGCACCGCACAGGAGGCGCCGAACGCAATAGCAGTTTGCTGAAGCGCGTTCGGTTCCACGACTTGATGACGAACGCGCCCCAACGTCCAGCCAGCCGGTTTTGTACAGCCATATGTGCGGTTATCCCTGGTCTGAGGGGAACATGGGCCGGTTAAAGCATGCGTTGCTTGAATACCACGAGCGCAGCAAGCATCGCGTCAGCGGCTACGCTCCGGGCCCCGGGAAACTCGACTGGACAACCCAACCGGATCCGTTCCGGGTGTTTCACGGCGCACCGCGCATTGGTCTGCCGTTAGCCGCGGATAGCCTGACTACACGCTACAACGAACTGCGCTGTGGCGCTTTACCGCCCGCGCGCAGATTCGATCTTTCCAGTCTGGCAATCCTGTTCGAACTTTCGCTCGGCCTGTCGGCGTGGAAATCCTACGGCACCCAGCGGTGGGCACTGCGCTGCAACCCTTCGAGTGGAAATCTGCATCCGACCGAGGGCTATCTTCTGTGTCCGACTCTGCCCGGCTTGTCCGGTGGGGTCTACCATTACCTGAGCCGGGACCATTCCCTTGAATGTCGCGCTGCAGTGGATGACGAACGATGGAGCGAGGCGCTCCCGCAAAGTGGTGTCCTGGTCGGCATAAGCTCGATCCCTTGGCGCGAGGCGTGGAAATACGGCGTGCGCGCCTGGCGCTACTGTCAGCACGATTGTGGTCATGTCATCGCCGCGGTGAGTTACGCAGCGGCAGCGCTTGGCTGGCAGACTCGGCTGGTGGAGGCGGCTGCGGACGACGCAGTGACCAACCTGCTTGGATTGAACCGCCGAGAGGATTTCGAGGAGGCAGAAGCAGAGGCGCCGGATGCCTTGCTCTGGATCGGCAACCCTGAATTGCGGCCTGATCTTGAGCGCATGCTGATCGCCCTGGATAGCGCACAGTGGGTACGGACGCGCGAATCAGCTGAGTCCGGGACATGTGAAGTGGCCGGATATCGATTCGATCCATCGCGCCACGCATAAGGCCCGTACTCGCGAACCGACCTTGCCGAATCCGGAAGAGCGCCCGTCGCCCGCGGCGCCCGCCCTTGATCTCGGCTTTGGCCGGATCGCGCGGCAGCGTCGCAGCGCGGTAAATTTCGACGGTACAACGTGCATCGCCACGGCGGCGTTTTTCAGCATGCTGGCGTGCCTGTTGGCACGTCATGATACGCCGCCGTTGAATGCGCTAATGTCTCCCGCAGCAGTGCATGCGGCTCTCATGGTGCACCGCGTGGGTGACCTGGAGCCGGGCCTGTATATGTTCGTGAGAAATCCGGGCGCGCTGCCGGGTCTCAAGCGGTCTCTACGTCCAGAATGGCTGCGGCAAAAGGCCGGCCCCGATCATCTACCGCTCTATCTTCTGCTGCCTTACGATTTGCGCGCCACGGCAAAGTTGATCTGCTGCCACCAGGGAATCGCCGCCGATTCCTGTTTTGCGCTGGGGATGATCGCGAGATTCGGAATCGCGTTGAAGCAGCCATGGCGTTATCGCCATCTGTTCTGGGAATGCGGCATTCTTGGCCAGGCGCTCTATCTCGAAGCCGAAGCCGCCGGCGTGCGCGCGACAGGGATTGGCTGCTTTTTCGATGATGAAATGCTCGCACTTCTCGGCGCGGAGGATCACGCCTGGCAAAGCCTGTATCACTTCACCGTCGGTGGCGCGGTGGACGATCCCCGCCTGTCAGCATTTCCGCCGTACGAGGTTCAGCCGTGAAGCGAAAGCACCACGTCTCCATCCTGGTGAGGTGGTATTCGCAAGGATCGCTTTTCGACCGACCGTCGCACGTAGTCCTCATTTTCCCTATCAATGTGCGGCGAACCAAACGTATTGGCGTGAGAATCAAAAGGAAAGCGACTCGCCCGTATGCGAAGAATAGAACCGTCGCCAGAAAGCTTGCTTTAAGGTCTGCTTCCCAAGGTAGCGATGGTTGAAAGCATCTATTCGAATGGCATGGAAGCGGACATTGTCGAGTGGTCGCAACTGGAAAGGCATAAGCGGCCGCCGCCAATGTTGCCACGCTAATCTCCGCCAATGTCTCCTTTATTACGGCGGATTCAACCGGTGGATGCAACACACTTAAGACTGCACAAGCAGCTGGGAGTGTTGCAAATGAAACAGCGACGGCGGATTTATTACAGCGAGAAGCAGAAAGCGCTGATGTGGGAACGTTGGCGGAAGGGAGAATCTCTCCAGAAGATCGCGCAGCTTTTTGACCGGAACCACTCGTCAGTGCAAGGGATTCTGGCTGAGACAGGCGGGATCCAGCCACCACAGAGGCATCGATCGAGATTGGCGTTGACGCTGGCTGAGCGCGAAGAGATATCGCGGGCGCTTGTGGCTGACGACTCGATCCAGTCGATCGCCATGCGACTGGATCGAGCTCCCTCCACGATATGCCGGGAAATCAAGCGTAACAGCGGACCAGATGGCTACCGGGCAAGCCACGCCGATCAGCTTGCCTGGGCTCGGGCACAGCGTCCCAAAGCCTGTAAACTGGTTGAGCACCGAACGCTGGCGCACATCGTGGCAGGCAAGCTCCAGTTGCAGTGGTCACCGCAGCAGATTGCCGGATGGCTCAGGCGTGCGTACCCAGACAACGAGGACTACCACGTGTCCCACGAGACCATCTATCGCAGTCTCTTCATACAGGCCCGTGGCGCCTTGAAGAAGGAATTGCTGGAACACTTGCGGCGCACCCGCGCCATGCGTCGTTCGCGCCACCACACGCAGAAGACTGACGATCACGGCAGGATTCGGGACACGGTATCGATCAGCGAACGCCCTGCGACCGTTGAAGACCGGGCCGTACCGGGCCACTGGGAAGGTGATCTGCTGTGCGGTAGTGGCAGCAGCCAGATTGCAACCCTCGTCGAGCGTCAGACGCGTTACGTCATGCTGGTCAAGATAGCCAGCAAGGATAGCGAGACGGTCGTCAATGCACTCATCAGGCATGCCAGCAAGTTGCCGCAGGAACTTTATAGATCTCTGACGTGGGATCGGGGAACGGAGATGGCTGGACACAAGCGTTTCACTGTGGCCACTGATATCCAGGTCTACTTCTGCGACCCCCAGCATCCATGGCAGCGCGGCTCGAACGAAAATACGAATGGACTGTTAAGACAGTATTTCCCGAAGGGCACTGACCTGTCAGTGTATTCACAGGCCAAACTTAACGCTGTGGCAAGACGATTGAATGAGCGTCCGCGAAAGACACTGGACTACGAAACACCCGCCGAACGATTCCACCAAACTATTGCATCCACCGGTTGAATCCGCCTACGAATTCCGGACAATCGGAGGTGTGCATTCCGTGATCAGCCACCGGCAGCTCCTGGCCGAAAGCACCAGCTCCGTGGACGTTTCACAAAGCTGGGCGTTGGAGTCTGCAACGGCAGCTTTCTGGCGAAATGGATGAATGCGTACTGCCGGCCAGGAAGCGCCGTTCGCTCTCGCTCGGAAATTGTCATTCAAACGCCCGCTTCGCTTAAATACCGGCCTCTGGGATAACGAAGTGCGACCGGCAATCACGGGTTTGCGTCGATTGCGCAAAATTCAGCGGTTGCACACTGTCGCCAAGGTGAATGGATGATCCGATAGCCGTCGCATGGGCGACACTCAAACCCACTACCCCGGCGCAGCGACTGGCGGCACTGCTTCGCTCATCCATCCAGTCGTATCAGCCTTCCCCGATAGGGTGTTCGGGTCGGCCTGCGCATCGACATTTTCGAGGTTTGCTAGGCGTTCACTCGCGTTACGGCCTGCACACTCGCGCTGTCACCAATTCGTGACACGCATCACCGAAGGCTTCAGCCACTTCGTTGCCTCCATAGCTGCTCCGGTTGCTTCCGGCTGGAGCGGTTGCCGGGCGGGGCTTGCACCCGCTGGAAAGCGCCACCTTTTCACGGCGCACACCCGTTTCAGTCATCCGCACTTGAGGATTTCGAACAGCCGTCGTGAACGCTATAGCGGCCATTCCACCACTTCTCCTCGCACCATGCAGCATGAGAAGCTCGCATGTCGCCGCGCTCCCCGACCGATGATCGCCGGGCGCGTGTTTCGCCGCGAGGCATGTCCTGCCTACCGGCAAGGCCAATTACATGTCAGGATAGTTCGGGCCCTTGACGACGGGACGGATCGGCTGGCTGCAGCCGGCGAACGGGTGAATGAAATCGTGTAGTCTGTCCGGCGCGTCAGAGACATTATGGGAGAGTTTACCGCCGCATCGGTAGAGCAGAGCATCGGCATTGAACCGGCGAATCACGCAGTGCCACAAATGGACGAGGCGGCACAGCAAAACGCGGTACTGCTCGAACAGGCGGCGGCTGCGGCGTCGTTTTATGAGCAAGCCGCACAGCTGCAAACGGTGTCGGCGCGTCGCTTCTGTAGTGTGTCGAGGCCATGCTGAAGCGTCGCGCGCCATCCGATATCTGGACCTCTGGCGTGCATGTCTCAAACCGACCGCGCCCTGCTTTATGCATTACGCGGTCATGCATGGCGACGATCGCCGGCACGCAGCCCGCCGTTGCCGTGACTTCGTGGAGCGGCGCATAGCAGTAACGGCTTCAAGACAGGCTCACACCATCTCTATAGCGCTTTCAAAGCAGGTAACAGCCGGTCGAATTCCCGCTTCACTACGCCGTAACATTCGCACACACGTGCTTCAAGTCCGGGCCGGTCCAGCACCTCGATGTGGCCATGGCTGTAGCGAATCAAACCCGCATCCTGCAATTTCAGCGCAGCCTCGGTTACACCGGACCGGCGAACGCCCAGCATATTGGCAATCAGTTCCTGCGTCATCTTCAGTTCGTTTGAAGAGAGACGGTCAATGCTGAGCAGGAGCCACCTGCACAACTGCTGATCGATTGAATGATGTCGGTTACACACGGCGGTCTGCGCCATCTGCGTGATCAGCGCCTGCGTATAGCGGAGCAGAAGGCGCTGGACAGGACCGGCACGATGAAACTCGTCTTTCAGGATTTGGGCGTCCAGACGATACGCCTTGCCCGCGCTTTGTACGACCGCCCTACTAGGCGTGGTCTCGCCCCCCATGAAAAGCGCGATGCCGATGAGCCCTTCGTTGCCGACGATCGCGATTTCGGCGGACGCACCGTCCTCCATCACATACAGCAGCGACACGATACAGGTGGTCGGGAAATAAACGTAATTGAGGCGATCGCCGGATTCGTAGACGACATTGCCGAGCGGCATATCTACGGCCACCAGAAGTGGCGCGAGACGATCCCACTCCGGGTCAGGCAACACTGCCAGCAGATGATTTTCGTTCTGGTGACGATTTAGAGCCATTTCGCACTCTCCGCAGCTCGCCTGGAACCCGCCGCTTTCGCTGACGACTTCCTGACGGGTAAAGATGGATAGGAGGAATGCTGCAACACTTTTACGGGCTATGCCGCAGCGCGACACCCTTGCGGAAAGCTTCGCGCGGCTCAAACTGTGGTCGATACATAATCGATTATAAGTCGCGTTGAAATAGGAGCCGGTCCGCGTGTCGCCATGACCTCGCGTTGCAGCGCAGCCAGGAATCCCCGCTTGCACGGACTTCGAGATCGTCGCTCCCTTCGCCTTTGCAAGGTAACCGACCGGCTGCGCGGCAATCGTCCTTTCCACTTACATGTTGCCATAAAAAGCGTGGCTGGACGTGACGATCGGCAGCTTGAGCATGAACTCACTGCCCTCTCCGGGGCCAGCGCTGGCCGCCGAAACGGTACCACCGTGTGATCGGGCAATGGCTTTCACCACCGCGAGACCAATGCCGAGGCCACCCGCGCTCGCGGTGATCGTTCTGCTGGATTGTGCGAACAACTCGAAAATATGCGGTAGGAGGACAGGCGAAATCCCCGAACCATTGTCATTGATTTTGATGGCATCGCAAATGCAGTTCGGTAAGTCGGTACGGTGGCGTTCGGATCTGTAATAACGAGGTCTGTACGTTGACGTACCGCAATCTCCCGCGCTTGCGCGTAGCTTGGCGTTTATCGTCGATTCGCGGAGACAAAATCATGCTTAGACGAACATTCATCTGGAGCACACCCGGATCGCTTCTCGCGCTCGGGGCGGCGCTCTCGGGCTGCACCACCCCCTCTTCTTCCGACGCGAGCCGCAGTGAGCAGATGGACAAGCGCCGCACCATCGATGCAGGCGTCGATTCGACGCTCGGACGCCTCTATAACGTCGTGAGCGGCTCGCATGAGCTGGTCAGCAAGGCGTGCGGGGTGCTGGTGTTCCCGTCTGTACTCGACGCCGGCTTCGTCGTCGGTGGTCAGTATGGCGAAGGTTCGTTACGCGTCGGCGGACGCACGGTCGGCTACTACAGCACGGCGACCGGATCAATCGGCTGGCAGATCGGCGCGCAATCGCGCGCGATCGTATTCCTCTTCATGACTGACGAGTCGCTCAACCGCTTCGGTAGCACGGACGGATGGTCGGCGGGCGGCGATGCGTCCGTGGCGGTGCTGCAAATCGGCGCGAACGGCAATCTCGACACGAGCACCGCTACCGGTCAGGTCAACGCTTTCGTGCTGACCAACCATGGCTTGATGGCGGGCGCGTCGCTCGAAGGCACCAAGGTCACGCGACTCGCGTCGCTTTGAAAAGCAGACCCTCGGTGCGGCGTGATGTGCGCCCTTTTTCTCATCCTGCGGAGTAACCATGTTACGAAGCATAAGCGACCTGCATGGCAGCGCCGGGCACGCATCCGACGGTGACATCGGCTCGGTCAACCAGGCCTATTTCGACGACGAGTCCTGGGGCGTGCGGTATCTGGTGGTCGAAACAGGCAACTGGCTCAACGACCGGCAGGTACTGGTTTCGCCGTATTCGGTGAAACGCACCGACCGGCACTACGAAGTCATGCTACACCGGTTTTACGACAAGCACGGCTATTGGTCGGATGCCGATGCCGGCGAGCGGGGTGCATTGGATTGAGGCGTCGCGCAGCACGCGGTCCCCGCCCGCGCGGGCGGTGCCGGATCGGACGAAAACGACATATGTTCGGTTATGGCGGCGTTGACAGGGGTTGACGAACCGCGCACTTCTTCAGCACGGACGACGGGTAGTGCGGCCGCCGTTCAACCAGACGGGCGGTGGCATGACCGACAGAATTATTTCAAGCACCACACACGACGCTCACATGACCGTCGAGCATCACATGCCGACGGTTGGGCAGCGAGCGTGTGTGTCGTCCCGAAGGGCCTGTCAAAGGGCAACGAAAATGTCAATCTCGACACGGTCTTCGAACGTGAAGACGTCGCATGGGAATCGGTTGAGACCTTTGCGCGTGCCGAGTTCGCCAATCTGAAATAACACCGGGCCGCGTGTGCAAACTTCGCCGAGCAGGGCGCAATAACCTGCCTACCTCTTCTCTATTCAAGGACCACCCGCATGACTCCCTATGACGTCGTAATTGCGGTCTTCGATGACCACCATCAAGCCGATGCCGCCGTGCGCAAGCTGATAGACAGCGGCTTCGACATGAAGAACTTCAGTGTGGTCGGCTAGGGCTATCACACCGAGGAAAAAATCGTCGGTCTATACACGGTCGGCAATCGCATGAAAATGTGGGGAAAATACGGCGCTTTCTGGGGCGGACTGTGGGGCCTGCTGATGGGCGGCGTATTTCTGACGATTCCAGTGCTCGGCCCGATCGTGGTGCTGGGTCATCTGGCAGTCGTCATCGTGTCGGCTGTCGAAGGGGCGGTCGTCGTCGGCACCCTCAGCGCGCTGGGCGCTACGCTCGTCAATGCGGGGCTGCCGACGGCAAGCGTCATCCATTACGAAGCCGCCATCCAGGCCGATGGGTTCATCGTAATGGCCCACGGCGCACCGGATGAAATGGCACGCGCCAAAGCGGTTCTCGCGACCCACCAACCGGCGCGGCTCGACTCGCACGAAGGCGTCATGCCCACCGAGCCCGCCACGCCCGAAACCATCTGACGGGCCGATACGGCCGCGCCAGCCACCAGGAGCGCCCCGCTCATGGACACGCTCACTCACGATCCGGTCAAGCAGCCGACTCGCCCGAAACTGCTGCAGGTGATGGGCCCCGGCCTTATCACCGGCGCGTCGGACGACGACCCCAGCGGTATTGCAACGTATTCCCAGGTCGGCGCCCAATTCGGCTACGGTCTCGCGTGGACTCTCCTGTTCAGCTACCCGCTGATGGCCGCGATCCAGGAGATCAGTGCACGCATCGGGCGCGTGACCGGGAGCGGTATCGCGGGCAATCTGCGTGAGCACTATCCGCGCTGGCTGTCGACCAGCATAGTCGGGTTGCTGCTCGTCGCGAACATCATCAACCTGGGTGCGGATCTCGGCGCAATGGGCGCAGCGCTGAAGCTCCTGATCGCCGGTCCCGCGCTACTCTATGTGTGCGGCTTCGGGCTGCTGTCCGTTGTATTGGAAGTGTTCACCCGCTATGCCCGCTACGTGTCCATTCTCAAATGGCTGTGCCTGTCGCTGTTCAGCTATGTGATCTGCGCCTTTGTCGTCAAAGTGCCATGGGATCAGGTCGGCCGTGCCGTTCTATTGCCAGCGCTTTCCATCAAGCCTGACTACCTCGTCGCAATCGTCGCCGTCATGGGTACGACCATCAGCCCGTATCTGTTCTTCTGGCAAGCCGGGCAGGAAGTCGAAGACGAAAAAGAACGGCCCGGCGCGCATCCGTTGACCCACGCGCCGTGGGAAGCGCCCGCGGAGTTCGCGCGGATCCGCGTCGATACCTACCTCGGCATGGCGCTCTCGAATGTGATCGCGTTCTTCATCGTCGTCACGACGGCGACGACATTGCATGCACATGGTCTCACCGATATTCAGACTTCGGCGCAGGCCGCGGAAGCGCTGCGTGCCATAGCAGGTCCATTCACGTTCGTTGTGTTCGCCGCCGGCATCATCGGCACCGGCTTGTTGACGCTGCCTGTGCTGGCCGGTTCAGGTGCCTATGCGGTGGGCGAATTGTTCGCGTGGCGCGTGGGCCTCGCGCGCCTGCCTTCGCAGGCGAAGGCGTTCTACGGCGTGATCGCCGCCGCGACCGCAATCGGCGCCGGCCTGAACTTCACGTCAATCGATCCGGTCAAGGCGCTCTACTGGAGCGCCGTCCTCAACGGTGTCGTCGCGGTGCCCGTGATGATCGTCATGATGCATCTCTCGATGCGTAAGCGCATCATGTCCGGTTTCACGCTGCCGCCGGCGCTACGTATCCTCGGCTGGGTTGCAACCGGCGTGATGGCGGCGACGGTCGTGGCGATGGGTGTCACCTGGTTCGCATGACCGAACCGCTCTATCGCCTTGGATATTGCGCTCGCAAGGCTTCGATCTCATCCAGCAGATCGAGTGCGAGCGCGAAGCTCCGCCACCACCGGCATGTTCTCCGCGAAAAAGTGCCTCGAAAAATTCGCTGAAGCGTGCGTCCTCGGCGCCGCGGTCGTTCGCGCCGCTGAATTCGAAGCCTTCGTCCCACTGGGGCGGCGGCTCGAAGTCCTGACCATTCTGCCACTGGTCGCCCATCCAGTCGTAGGCCGCACGCTTTTCCGTGTCTTTGAGCACGCTGTACGCCTCGCCGACCTCCTTGAAGCGCGGCTCCGCGTCGTCTAGTTTGCTCAGATCCGGGTGATATTTGCGAGCGAGCTTGCGATACGTACGCTTGATATCGTCCTGCGTCGCGCTGCGCGGCAATCCCAGCACTTCGTAGTAGTCTTTGTATTTCATATTGAAGACCTATGGGAGAGGCCGCGCGCGCACCTATTTGAGCGGTATCACGGCGGGACGAGCGAGCGGCGCGTCATGAACGGTCGCCCAGTCGCTGCGGCGCACGTGGTGGATAATCAACGGAACGCCCGCGAACACGACGATGCCGAGGACGACCAGCCCGGTGTAAAGCCACGGCGAACCGACCGGCAACTGGTCGGGCGGGAAGAACGACACGACGAAACTGAACAGCACTCCAGCAAAGCCGATGCCGGCCGTCAGCCACATGCCGGCTAAACCCCCGGGCACCGTGAAGGGGCGTGGCAAAGCAGGTGCCGAATAGCGCAACTGGATCGCCGCCGCATACATCAACATGTAGGCGATCAGGTAAAGCGAGATCGTCATCGCGGAGATCAGGAAGAACGCGACCGATACATCCGGGATCACGAAGTAGAAGCACGAAATGACGGTCACGATCAGACCTTGCACCAGCAGGATATGAGTGGGCATGCCCTTGCGATTCTTCGCCTGAAGGATCGGCGGCAACTCGCCCTCATGTGCTGTCTCGAGCAGGCCGCGCGACGGACTGCCCAGCCAGGCCAGCACGCCACTGATCGCACCGACGCCGACCAGCAGCGACAACGCCGCCACAGCCCAGCTCATGTGCCAGATGTCGCCAAGCACGGCACCAAACGCGTCGAACACGCCGGATTGCAGCGAGATCTTTTCGTACGGCAAGATTGCCGCGATCGGCAATGCGCCGAGTGCGAAGATCAGCACCGAAATTAGCGCACCCAGTCCGATGGCCGCCGGATATCCGCGACTCGGGCTGCGCATGTCGATCACATGAACCGCTTGCACCTCTACTCCGGCAAACAGCAACACGATGCCGGCAAGAAACGAGATCGTGCCGAAGCCATGAATCGCGGGCCAGAAGCGGGCATGGCCATGCTGGGACAGTGAGGCATCGCTCAGATGTTGCCAGCCGAGCGGGTGGCCACTGCTGATCCAGTAGCCGAGCAGCGCGAGCAGTACGACGCCCGGCACGATGGTGCCGATCACGAAGGTCCAGTTGGCGATCTTCGCGAAGACTTCCACGCCTTGCAGCACGACCCACGTCGCGAGCCAGTACGCGACGATGCAGAAAATCCCGACGTAGACGCCGTTCTCCGCCAGCTCCGGCCGGCCGATCGTGTACGCGAGCGCCGCCGCACCGAACGTCAGCGCGACCGGAAACCAGACGACGTTCTGAATCCATTGCAGCCAGATCGCAAGAAAACCCCAGCGTGTGCCGAACGCTTGCGCAACCCACGTGTAGATACCCCCGCGCCTATCCGCAAAAGCGCCCCCCAGTTCAGCCGAAATCAGCGACGCGGGGATCAGATAGAAAACAACGGTAAAGGCGAGATAGATGAACATCGTCATCTCTTCCTTCGCCAGCAAAGGAAGCCCACGCAGGCTGGTGACTACGGCAGCGGCCGTCATCAGACCGATCGACGTGACGCTTAGATACTTACCGCGTTTTGGGGTATTGGCGGCCGGCAACGCGGCGGCGGTGGTAACGGTGTTATCCATTTCGTGCGCTCCTGTGAAGAGGCGACATCAATCGTGATGGAAGGTCGGGCCAGCGCTCGAATGCGGCACCGGGTTCTTCGCCAGATGAGCGACGGCGTGCCTGATGTCCTCCAGCAGCATCGCCGCCATGTCACGGGTCACGCCACGCCGGATCAGCACGCGTTGCACGATGGTGTCCTCGCGCCCTGCAGGCAGTTCGTACGAAGCAATCTGCCAGCCGCGCATGCGCACCTGATCAGACAGATCGAATAGCGTGAAGCCCGCTGTTTCTGGATGCTTCAGCTTGTAGCAGACAGCGGGCAAGGCGCCGCGCCCGTCGTAAATCATCTCCAGCGCGTCGATTTTCGCCAGACCGTCAGCCAATGCTTGCGCGGTGTCGGCGCACTCCTGCTGGACATGCCGATAGCCTTCACGGCCCAGGCGCAGCAGCATGTAGTATTGCGCAATGATCTGTCCGGCTGGCCGGGAGAAATTCAGTGCAAACGTCGGCATGTCACCGCCCAGATAATCCACACGGAAAATCAGTTCGTCGGGCAGGTCCTGAGTGCTGCGCCAGACTACCCAGCCGACCCCGAGCGGCGCGAGCCCGTATTTATGACCCGACGCATTGATCGATTTGACGCGCGACACACTGAAGTCCCATTCCAGGTCAGGCTGAATGAACGGTGCGACAAAGCCGCCGCTGGCAGCATCGACGTGAATCGGGATATCGAGTCCGACATTGGCTTGCAAGGCGTCTAGAGCGCCCGCCAGCGCCTTCACCGGTTCATAGACGCAGGTGAACGTGATGCCAAGTGTGGCCACGACACCGATCGTATTCTCGTCGCAATACTGGGCCACATCGTCCGGCCGCAGTCCGGTCGCGTCGCCGCTGAGCGGCACCTGGCGCATCTCGACGTCGAAATAGCGGGCGAATTTCGCCCAGCATACCTGCACGGGTCCGCAGACGAAGTTCGGCTTGTCAGTCGGCTTGCCTTGCGCTTCCCTGCGCTTTTTCCACTGCCACTTGAGCGCTAGACCGCCGAGCATGCAGGCCTCGCTGGAACCCGTCGTCGAACACCCGGTGGTCTTCCACGACTTGGTCGCATGCCACAGATCCGCGAGCATATGCACGCAGCGCATTTCGATTTCGGCGGTTTGCGGATATTCGTCCTTGTCGATCATGTTCTTGTCGATCGACAGATCCATCAGACGCCGAACTTCGTCGTCGGCGTAAGTGGTGCAGAACGTCGCGACGTTCTGCCGTGAGTTGCCATCCATGAACAATTCGTCGCGCACCAGATCGAATACTGCGCGGCGGTCGGAGGACGCCTCCGGAATTCGGTACTTCGGCAGCGAAGAACCCGAGATCGTCGCGCCGTATTCGTCGGCGACGGCATCGGACGTGGGTGGCGGGGACTTGAGAAACGTCATGGCGTGACACTCCTTGCTTGAACGAACGCGGCGGGTTCGTGAACGAACGCCTGAGCGAGCGGAATAGATGTTGGTAGACGGGAGAGCTTCCTTGACCACGGTGCGCGCAGAGCCTATCGAAGTCGGTACGGTGCCGTACCGCGCTGCGGCATCCCACGCCATCTGTTCATTGCATTACGACGCTATTGAGCGCAACGTGGTGCTGTTCACTGTGCTGTTTCCGATCGGTTGTCATGCCGCCGAGATCCGGGCCCGCTTTACAACTCGCCAGCGAGAGCGGCGCGCAATTGCAACCGCTTTATGTCATCGACAACCCCCTGATGGCGTACGACGCCTCCGGGCTACGATCCAACGATCCTGCGTGAGGCGTTCGTGGAAGAAGGCCAGCGCTTGCGGGCCGACACGCTGGCACGGATGAAACACGAGACCGTGGCTGGCACGCCGCGGATGGTGGACGTCGCGCCGATCGGCGAAGATATTTCGGAGCGCATCCGCATCACGGCCAACGAATTCAATGCGGACGTGCTGGTGCTCGGCACGCACGGCCGGCGTGGCTTCAAGCGTCTGTTTCTCGGTAGCGTCGCCGAGCGCGTGGTGCGCAGTGCGTGCTGTCCGGTGTTGCTGGTGCCGAGCCGGCAGACGCAAACCACGCGCGTAGAGCCGGCCGAACCAGGCCACGCGGACGTTGCCGCTGCGATGTATGAGATGCCGCGCTAGAGCGGCAACGCAGCCGTCGCGGTGATCGGCTATGCCGCGATGATCACCTTCAGCGCGTGCGTGTCTGCGGCATGCGCGAATGTCTCGTAGGCATCGAGAATCTGATCGAGCCGGAAGCGATGCGTAATCAGAAGCCTGGCATCGAGCTTGCGGGCGCGCAACGTGTCCAGCAGCATCGGTGTACTGACTGTATCCACCAGCCGCGTGGTGATGGTGATGTTACGGTCCCACAGGTGTTCAAGATGAAGATCCACCTTGACGCCATGTACCCCGATATTGGCGATCGTCCCACCCGGCGCGATGATGGCCTCGCACAACTCGAAGGTAGCGGGAATGCCGACCGCCTCTATTGCCGTGTCGACGCCACGGTCGGCCGTGAGTTTCATGATCGCCTGGGCTGCCTTGCCGTCCTCGCTGTTGATCACCGCCGTGGCACCGAAGCGCTGCGCTATCTCAAGCCGGTTGTCGTCGAGATCGACCATGATGATCTCGGCTGGTGAATAGAACCGGGCTGTGAGCAGCGCGGCGAGCCCGATCGGCCCGCTTCCGACAATAGCGACGGTACTACCGGGCTGCACCTTCCCATTGAGCACACCGCACTCGAAGCCTGTCGGCAGGATATCGCTCAGCATCACCAGCGCTTCTTCGTCGGCATTGTCGGGAATCCGGTAAAGACTGGTATCCGCGTGCGGAATTCGCACGAACTCGGCCTGCGTGCCGTCGATCCTGTTGCCGAGAATCCAGCCGCCGCTGACGCAATGGGAATACATGAGTTTGCGGCAATACATGCACTTTCCGCATGCGCTGATGCAGGAGATCAGGACTCGCTCACCTGGCTTGAACGCCGTGACGCCTGCGCCGACCTGCTGGATTACGCCGGTACCTTCATGGCCGAGCACGCGGCCGGGCTGACAGGTCGCGACATCGCCCTTGAGAATGTGCAGGTCTGTCCCGCAAATTGTCGTCTTGCTGATCTTGACGACGGCGTCGGTGGACGCCTCGATCGCTGGTTTGGGCCGTTCTTCAACGGCCTTCTTGCCAGGACCAAGATAAACGAGTGCTTTCATTGTCGGTAACTCCGGTTGCATGGGATAGTCCCGTACGCAGTGACGTATGTTTGTTCGGGCGGTTGAACTGACGCGCGGCTGTCATCGCCTGAAACCACTATGCCGCGTCACGCCGAAAAAGTCGGTACGGTGGCGGACCGCATGGCGGCCGGCCGAGCGCGTTGGCCCGACCGCGTACGAAACCGTACCGACATCGCGCCAGCGCGCGAGCAACGTGTTTCAAAGCGACCAGGCGGGCAGGCGAAGGGACGCCACCCGCCAGGGCACGAACTCTTTCAGCACCTTCAATCGCATCTGATCCAATGAGCGCTCAGCAGATCCGCTCCGTCCACGCCCCGCTGATGCCGGGAAGCGGCGCGTTGCTGCCCAAGACGAGGCCTGTCGCCGAGACCGGCCTCGTGCACATCGCGCCCGGGTTGCTCGGCAAACATCGCCGCTGCGCCTGCTCATGGTCTGGATCGTCGGACTGACGGGATTTCTCGTCGTCATTCTGGTGGTGTTGCACCTCGGCTCACTGCAAAAGATGGCCGGGCTGATACGCTCGGCTCGCCCCGGCTGGATGCTGGTCGCGCTTGCGGTTCAGTCAGGCACCTATATCAGCGCGGCGTTCGTCTGGCGCAAAGCTTTGAGCCAGGCCGGGCATCCACTGTCTCTGTGCACCCTCGTTCCAGTCGGCATCGCCAAGGTCTTTACCGATGAGGTGCTGCCGAGCGGCGGCATCAGCGGCACGATGCTCGTGGTGCATGGCCTGACCGGCCGGCGCGTTCCTGCCGGGATTGCGATGCCCGCCATGCTGGTCGGCATGGTGTCGTACGACATCGCCTACCTGTTCGTGGTGCTCGCAAGCGGCGGCGTGGTGTGGCTCCAGCATCGGTGAACGTGACGCCGATCGCCGGCGTGGCGATCTTTGTAGTCGTGACGGTGGCGGTGCCGGCTGCCGTGCTGGGACTTAAACAATGGGGCCAGCGTGCGCCGATCGCATGGCTCAGCAAGTGCCTGGGCGCCACTACGCTGCTTCAGGAGTTGACCGACGCGCCCACTCACCTGCTGTGTAGCCCGCGTCTGCTGTTGCAGACAGCGGGACTGCAACTGGCCATCTTCGTATTCGACGCCTTGACGCTCTGGCTCACGTTCAACGCGATCGGTGATGTGCCGCCGCTTTGGGTCGTGTTCGTGAGCTTTATCATCGCGTCGATGGTGGCCACTATCGGTCCCATTCCGGTCGGCTTGGGGACCTTCGAAGCCACCTCCGTGGGATGCTGGGTTTGCTTGGCGTGGCGGTGGAGGCGGCGCTCGCAGCCACCCCCTTCTGTTGCGCGCGCTGACGTTCTGGCTGCCGATGCTGCCTGGCATCTGGTTGGCACGCCGGGAAATACGGCGCCACTAGGCAGCGCCAATCGTATTCATGGCGAGGCGCGACTTTTCAATGCGGCCAGCGTCGCCTGCGCCCGGCTCTCCTGCAAAACGCCTAGAAGGGCATTGGCCTGACAATGATCCCTGCTTCGGCGAAGCGGCCGAGCGCACACTGCAATGCCACGGCGGCTTCGAGCATCCACGGCACTGGCGCCCGGAATTTCATCAGCACCATGCGCCACGTGCTCGCCGACGTGTCCGGGAGCATGTTCGTACTCGCCCCCGCACGCCTGCGGCGCGCTTCAATGCTGCTCAGACCGGTCTTGATCGCTACATCCGGCTGGCTTGCCGCTTCAATGATCGGCACGGACAGACGTCACAATCACGCCCCTGTGTCGAAACAATCAGCAGCCGACGCCCCGCTGGACTATCAAAGCGCCACAGCATGCCGGCTAAATACCCGTGGATCGCCGACCGGCAGAATGACCCGCCCGTGCACCTCGTTGAGCACATCGGCCGCGGAGAGATAGAACGCGAGCGCCGCCGTGACGAGCCCCATATAGCCGCCCGCCATCCGCACCAGCCCTGAACCCGTCCACTCCCCTCCAGCCAGCAGGCCGAAGGTGATCCAGAGCGCCAGAAAAATGAACTGCAACGCGCGAGGCGAGCGAAACGTGGCCAGCCACATATAGAACGTGAACGTCCCCCACAGGAACAGGTACCAGCCGACAAACGCGGGGGGCACCTTGTCGTGCAGAAACAGCACAAAGAGTGCGAACGACCACCAGAAAGCCCCATAGCTCAGAAAGGCCGTCGCGCCGAACGTATTGCCGCGCGGCAACTCCATGATGCCGGCAATGGCCTGCGCAGTCCCGCCGTAAGCGAGCGCGCAGGCCAGCACGAGGCCCATCGACTCGCCCGAAAACCAGCCAGCGTTGATCATGCTCAGCAGCCACGTCGTCAATGCAAAGCCAGCGAGACCCAGTGGCGCAGGGTTCGCAAGTGTAGTTCGGATCGGTGCGCTGGCCATGGCCTGCTCCTGAAGATGAAAAGCGATCCGGGGACCCCCGCGAGCTTCGCGAAAGATCACCCGAGCTGTTCGAGAATTGCCGGGTTTTCCAGCGTGGATACGTCCTGTGTGATCTCTTCGCCGGCCGCCAGTGAGCGCAGCAAACGGCGCATGATCTTGCCCGAACGGGTTTTAGGCAGATTCTCGCCAAAGCGGATTTCCTTCGGTTTCGCAATCGGCCCGATCTCCTTGCCCACCCACGCACGCAGTTCGTTCGCGATTGTGTTCGCGTCGTCGCCTGTTGGCCGCTCGCCCTTCAACACCACGAACGCGACGACAACTTCGCCGGTCGTCTCGTCAGCACGGCCGACGACTGCGGCTTCCGCCACCAGCGGGTTCGCGACGAGTGCCGACTCGATCTCCATCGTGCCGAGCCGGTGACCCGATACGTTGAGCACGTCGTCGATACGTCCGGTAATCGTGAAATAGCCAGTGTCCTCATCGCGCACCGCACCGTCGCCCGCGAGATAGAGCTTGCCGCCGAGTTCCTCCGGGAAGTAACTCTTCGTGTAACGGTCCGGATCGCCCCATACGTTGCGCAGCATCGAGGGCCACGGACGTTTGATGACGAGAATGCCACCCTGCCCGTTCGGCACATCGTGGCCCGTCTCATCGACCACCGCGGCCATGATGCCCGGCAGAGGCAGCGTGCACGAACCGGGCACGAGCGGCGTGGCGCCCGGCATCGGCGCGATCATATGACCGCCCGTTTCGGTCTGCCACCAGGTGTCGATGACGGGACAATGGCTGTGGCCGACGTGCTCGTAAAACCACGTCCACGCAGCGGGGTTGATCGGCTCGCCGACCGTGCCCAGCAAACGCAGCGTCGTCAGGTCGAAACGGTCCGGATGCACCTTGGGATCGGATTCGGCCAGCTTGATCAGCGAGCGGATTGCAGTTGGCGCGGTGTAGAACACGCTCACGCGGTGTTTCGCGATCATCTCCCAGAAGCGGCCAGCGTTCGGCCATGTCGGTACGCCTTCGAACACCACCTGTGTCGCGCCGATCACCAGCGGACCGTATGCAATATAGCTATGACCGGTAATCCAGCCGATGTCGGCAGTACACCAGAACACATCGCTGCGCTTGGCGTCGAAAGTCCACTTCATGGTTTGCCCAGCCCACATCAGGAAGCCGCCCGTGCTGTGCTGCACGCCCTTCGGCACGCCGGTCGAACCGGACGTATAGAGGATGAAGAGCGGATGTTCTGCGCTAACCCATTCCGGCTCACAAGTGGCCGCCTCGGCCTCCGTGAGTTCGTGCATCCACAGGTCGCGACCTTCGTGCCACGCAACCTTTCCGCCCGTGCGCCGATAGACGATCACGCTCTTGACCGCGTCGCAGCCGCCCATCGTGAGGGCTTCATCCGCAATGTTCTTCAGCGGCAACGCTTTGCCACCTCGCATCTGTTCATCACAGGTGACCAGCGCGACCGCGCCCACATTGACGATGCGCTCATTGAGCGACTTCGACGAGAACCCGCCGAATACCACTGAATGGGTCGCACCGATCCGCGCGCAGGCCTGCATGGCCACGATGCCCTCGATCGACATCGGCATATAGATCACCACGCGATCGCCCTTTTTTACGCCGCGGGTTCGCAGCGCATTGGCAAAGCGGCTCACGCGTTCGAGCAACGCCCGATAGGTCACATGCGTGAGCGCACCGTCGTCGGCCTCAAAGATCACGGCGACATGATCCCCGTTACCCGCTTCGACGTGCCGGTCGAGGCAGTTGTACGATGCATTCAGCGTGCCGTCCTTGAACCATTCATAGAACGGCGCACGCGACTCGTCGAGAACCGAAGAAAACGGGGTTCTCCATTGCAGTGTTTCGCGCGCGAGACGAGCCCAGAATCCCGGGTAATCGCGCTCTGCCTCGGCGACTAGCGCGCGATAGGCGTGCATGCCGGAGATAGCGGCGTAAGCCGCCACGCTGGCGTGCGGGAGGAATGCCTGCGGCTCCTCCAGAATTGAATCGGTAGTTGACATTTCGTGTCCCTCGCACGCTTTCACGCGTGCTCTGTACGTGTACTTCGGCTAATCGTTGCAGCGCTTTCGCGCAAAGTGCGGCCGCGCGCAATTTGACTGCACGTAGGATCGCCGGCGAACTTCAATATGGTTGCGCAGCGCGATGCCCGCGGGCCCTGCCAGGTCGGGCATGGAAAAAACAATTCCCGGGATCGGATGAATCTCGCGATGGCCAATCCGCGCGCAATTCGGAGACGGCGGAAAAGTCGGTCAGGAACGTGCGGTCACGCGAAACTGTTTCGGTCGCTGCGCGTGGGAAACAGAGCAGGCTTACGACGACGGTGCGCGTATGGTGGCGGGGAGTCGGTACGGTGGCGTACCGACTCGAAAGATTATTGGCTGCCTGGCATCTCAGGGAAAGCAAACACCAAAGGAGAGTGAATCTCAGTAGCTTCTTTGTCGCACGCCCCCTCACGCCGCAACGTGGTCCTCGCGGTCGATCTCGCCGGCGGCCTGTCCCCAGATCCGCTCGTCATGCCCTTCCGGGGTACCTTCGCGCTCCCAGATTTCCCCAGCCCTTCGCAAACTTCGGCTTCTCGCTCCGAGGTCGGCTCGCGTTCTTCGACGGTTGTGCCTCCTGCATCGACATGAACGCTGATGACGTCATATCCGTTCGCGAGCTGGTGCCAGGATTTGACTTCTTTCATCTCTTCAAACTGACGGGTGGCCGTCGCAATTGCCTGTTCCTTTGTGCCCTGGGCCACTGCAATACGCATCAATTCACTGTGATGCGGATGCCCCTGATGATCGAAAAACGTCTTGTGGAAAATTACCTCGTAAGGTCGGCGCTCGGAGGCGCCACCGCTTAACCTGGTCATCGATACGATACCGGTGAGATGTTTATCGACACGATCGAGAACAGCCAGACGCTGCACGTGGCTCTCCCGCATAATCCTCGCGGCTTCTTCAGTCGTATCGTCGTCGAAGCAAAAAAGGACCTCGGCCGACATCGCCTCGCGTACGGTCATCTCACTGACGTCACGTGCATCGGCGACACCGCGCATCGTAATATCGCGGTCCGTGATCATTCCAATCACGCGGTCGTGCTTGCATACCGGCAGTGCGCCGATATTTTCCTTCTTCAGTCTGCGGGCTGCAGCATCGAGGGTCTCCTCCGCCTGCACACAGACCGGCTTGCTCATTACATCTTTAACTAGCACGAAAATGCTCCCCATACGGATTTCTACAATGGAAATGCCCGCTCAACGCGGTTAGCAGCGGATCTCGTATCGGGGAGGATGCGGCTGAAAGCGTCATATAGGAGGCGCCGTCCTGGCACCTTGCGATTCAGTGTACGCCTCGCCCGGCGAGAATGCGTATCACCGGCCAAAGAAAACCGCCGCGCGCCTGAATCGCGAGAACTGCCCGGTTGCAATGAGTGCGACCGTCGCTCCTGGGGCCGCCTCGCTAGCGAGCGTCTGACGAGTCATCGGTATGTGCACTGTCCGCTCAACTGCCTGTTCCGGGCCGGATTCTGTCCCACACACGCTTCAGTGGCTTCCCCCATCGCTCGCACTCCGGGGTTTAGAAAAGAAGTGACGGCAGTGCCACTCAAAGGGTATACAGTCGGAACACCGGTCGCCTTGAGTGACATCCATCTCTGGGGCTCCGTCATGCGATCGCCGATAAAATCCGCCTCTGTCACAATGTGCAGCGAGAGCGAGTATTCCATCGAGCGCAGAACGCGTGCTCGCGTACTCGACACAGCGGATGCTCTACGAGCGGAAAAGAGGCGCGCCAATCTGGCTGCCATCGACTCCAACGCTAGCAAGTGGCGCTACCCGGCCCCAGGCATGAAGAGCTGATCGAGGCGCTTCAATTTCCCAACCCGAGCCGTAGCTACGATGCCTCCCGGCATTGTGTGTGTTTCTGGGGCTACGACAACTCGCGCGAAATCACCTTCCTGGTCGACGACGCCATCCTCAGAAATCTGCAGAGTGGCGTGGGATCCGATGAGCGGTCGATACTCGGTGCTTTCGACCAGGGCCGCGAAAACATCCTCGATATCGCGAAGAAGCTGTATGTCGGTGGTGCGCAGAACCGGTATTCGATTTCATAACTGCGGCCATCTCGCGGGAATGCTCCCAAATCTGCCAGTTCCAGGTCTTGCCGGACACCCGGACCACTACGGAAAGAAGCCACATTGGTGTTTCGGTTCTAACGGCGGTTACCGGTATCGGGTACCTGTCGGGTTCCTTCCGACCCGCAGTGTCTCGAGGGTCATTGGCCTGCACACCACCCCCGCCTCCAAGCCGGCCAGGGCAGTCGACGCAACGACGGATTGAGCTCACGTGAGACGGCCAGTCTGCGTCAGACCCACGGCGTCCCATCAACCTCCAACACGATTCGATGCGCAGTTCCTTCTCTGTCCCCGACACACCCAAAAAGCCAGTGCTCGGACCGATTCATATTCAAGTGGGAAAGCAGCATGACTGATGACCAGGTGGCGATCGAATATCGAGGATTCGAAATTCAGGTCGATTTCGAGTCCACATCGAAGGACATGTTCGATGTCTGGTTTCATATCGGAGGCCTCATCAAAACCTCCGTCGCTGGGCTTACCTTGTTGCTGAGAACGACACCAGGCTATCGACGGCATTCCGGGCGCGGTGGAGCAGACGCAAACTCCAGCAGCGTCGCCCGTCCCAGTGAACTCCTCACGTGCGCCACGTGTGCTGCCTTTTTTGGCCTGCCCGGTGGGTCCTGAGCGGCCTGGAATCCAGTCAGAACATGGCCCCTCGCCAAACAATTCCCTCTGTAAGCAGGTGGCTTCGGCCTTTCCTCGATATGGCGTTGCAATGACACAAGAAAGTCATTGCGTATTCGTACACGAAGCGTCTAATGAAACATGCGCGCAGACTTGGCCGGCTGTCGGTTGTACATCCAGCACCCCCGGGCATGAAGTTGCGCAGCGAGCGTCTGTCGGCGCTCCACTCCAAGGAGCCGGTCATGCAATATCCGCTGTATGTTCACCGGAATGGTAATACGGGCTTTCGCGCCAGCTTCCCCGATTTCCCCACCGCCGACGCGAGCGGCGATTCATTCGACGAACTGACCCGCAATGCCCAGGCGACTGTGGAAGCGATGTATGACCGCAGCGAGCAGCTCATCGCGGCCCCGACCTGCAGTACGTCGGAACTGCAGGCGCTCCAAATGGACGATGGCAACGGGATCTGGGTATTTGTCGACATCGATCTGGCGCGTGTTACCTCGAAATCCGTGGCTATTCAATTCAATCTGGTTGAGAGCCTTCTTCAGCAAGTCGATGCGAGGGCAAAGAAGCGCGGCATGACGCGCTCTGCATTCCTCACATTAGCGCTTGTTGACGAACTGAAGAAGCAGGAAGGCTAACCATCGTCTTGCCGTTCGGTTCATCAATAAGCTCGCGGGTCTGGAGCGCACCCTGGAAGCGCCGGGATGTGAACGTGCGGTTCCTCCGCACCGTCGCGGCCTGACGCAAGTCGGGAACAACCAGTAAGGATGATATGACGCACTCAATGTGGGGCATCGTGGTCGGGCTGGCACTCATGTTCGCCGCGGCGCTGCGCCGGTATCGGCGCAACGCTCTACGAAAGCGGGACATCCGCTGGCTCGATGAACATCATATATTGGACCGGCTACGCAAGCAGTTGGAACTGTCACCCCGAGAATGACGCGCGCCGATCGGTGCGTCTGGTAATGGCTGTTACGTGAAGGAGTTGGAAAATGACCCTGAATTACGCGGGCAGATCGCATGACGAAGCCGTCGCGGCGCGCCACAGGCAGAAACAGAAGGCACAGGAACAGGCCGGCGGCGACATGGCGATAGAAGGGACGGAGGGCGACGCGACACATAGTTGCGGTGAACTCTCCGAACGGGGCAAGCAGGTCTGGAGAAGTGGAAGCGGGATCAACGGCGGCGGAAGAGAATGATGCGGTCTTGTCAACCTGCAGCGACGCCGATGGACCAATGCATTCACATCGGACGGCGAACCCGCGCCGGGTTCCCAATCGGGTAAACCGCCTGCACGTGAATGTCGGCTGAAGGCGCAAGTCCTGAAAAAAAGAATTTAATTGTCGTGACTGCGGCGGCCCGGCGTAACACCAACCGCATCAATGCGGGGCCAATGGGAGATGGACCGTGCTGAGAAACGCAATATGGCGGCTCGACTTCACGTTGCTTCGCGCTCAAGCTGGTCGAACAGCCCGAGCAGTCGCGTCACCCGCGACGCTCCATCAGGAACCAGACGCTGATGCATCGACAGCGCCGTAACGCGACGTCGCCAGTAACGTATTCCGAGAGGACTTCCGCGGACAAGCCGCGGCGTGATCTGTTCGAGGTGCTTCAGCTCGTCTTCGAATTGATGGTGCAGCATCGTGGTCCTTTGAGTGGCAGCACATGCGCTGGCAGCAAGTGTAGGGTGACCGGGCATACACGTCTGCACGCTACCGTACCGGGTTAGGAGAGAGTTGACTTTCACACACGGCGCAGAACTGGCTGTATCTGGCAGTCGCGCTGAAATCGACCTGTCGGTGTATGGACAGGGCGAACTCAACGCAGCGGCGAGACGGTTAAATGCATTTCGTTATACAGAAGTGTGATAGCCGTCGCGCAAGATCTGGATGATGATCGCAGCATCCATGACCCGCTGCGTGCCAATCCACAGGGTCTTCGCGCCCGGTTCGCCGTCGCTCTTGCGCCCGAGGAATCCGCCTGGTGACGCGATCATCCGTGTCACCTGGCTGAGCGTCGGTGGTTTTTTCGGACGCGCCTTCTTGCAGAGCACGTGAGCGCCGTGTATCTCGTCAGCCGCGAAAAAGAGCGACGCGTTCGGTTCTACTGAGATGGACCCGACGCCTCCCTTCGGGAGACACTGACGGACATCAACCTGACGTGTGGAGGTTCATCATGGAAATCGACATTCTCGGTATCGATCTCGCGAAAGAGGTCTTCCAGCTTCACGGGGCCGATCGCCGCGGACGGGCCGTACATCGGGCAAAGGTTTCGCGTGGCTCGCTGGCTGAATGCGTGCGTACGCTCAAGCCGAGACTGGTCGTCATGGAAGCCTGCAGCACTGCTCAGCACTGGGCACGGCGCTTCCAGTCAATGGGAACAGAAGTCCGGCTGATCAGCCCCCAGTACGTCACACCGTTTGTCAAGACCAACAAGAACGATCGCAACGATGCCGAGGCGATCGTCGAGGCCGCGAGCCGGCCCACCATGCGCTTCGTGCCGGTTAAATCCGTCGAGCAGCAGGACATCCAGGCGGCGCATCGCATGCGTGCCATCCTGTTGCGCCACCGTACTGCGCTGATCAACCAGATGCGCGGCCTTCTTGGCGAACGCGGTCTTGCGATCTCGCGGTCACCGGAAGCATTCAAGCGTGCGGTCCCGGAACTGCTGCGTAACAGCGCCGACGAGCTCACCCCATTTTGCCAAACACTGCTGACCGAACTCCTTGAGCACCTGCGCACGATCGAAGAACGCATCCCCTTCATCGAGGTATCTATCCGCTCGTTCATGAAGCGATCGGCGCTGTGTCGCAAGATCGCCCAGATCCCCGGCATTGGCCCGATTTCAGCGACGGCCATCGTCGCAGCAGTCGGCGACGCCAGACAGTTCCGCAATGGCCTGCATCTGGCTGCCTGGCTGGGCCTCGTGCCGCGGCAGTATTCTTCCGGCGGCAAGTCGCGGCTGTGTCACATCAGCCGCCGCGGTGACACGTACCTGCGCACTTTGCTCATTCACGGCGCGCG
>NZ_JBFOAH010000044.1:0-37086 GCF_040812055.1 Paraburkholderia suaedae
CTCGTTTTGTTTGAATCGAGAAAGTGTCAAAAGCGTTTTTAAATGCGGCAACAGATTGAATAGGAAAAATTCAATGCGCGAACTTTTCGTAGCTGTCAGGTTTGATCCGTCGATAAGACACCTTACTATGCAAATCGAAAGTAGCCCGGCCGTCATGCGTCTGGATACGGGTCCAGGCGAACCCGAGCTTTTGCTTATTAGGTGCGAACAAGTCATAAGCACGGGGTACGGCTTCCTGCAACTCGTGCCACATAAACCACAGCGCGGGCGGGGTAGCCGTGATGAGATGGACTGGTTTGCATTGCCGCCGAGCGTTGTGGCTTGGGTCGCAGAGTCTCCTCCGTCCACATTTAGCTTCGGCGAGGAGGACGGCAGAACGAAAGGCATTTGATTCACGACTGCCCCCTAACGTCCCATTCGAGATCACCGCTGGCGAGAAACGCCGCCAGCGTCTTTCGATGCGTGAGCACCCACACTTGCACGCGAATCGTTCCGTCTTTGTTGAATCCGGCGACCGACACGTGAGGCTTCAGCTCATCGGCGATTTCGATGTCCGCCCAGATATACCCACGGCCCACGCCGCGGTAATAGTCCGTGCGCTCCGGTCCATACAACCGGGTGGCCGTGAACCACGCACCGTGATACTGCGACGCCCGGTTTCCACGTACGCTGCGTGTCGATTTCAACGGCACATTCACGAACAACTGCATTACGCCGCCTCCTGAATTTTCAGTCCCAACTTGCTCGCGCGCATCGGCTCCCAGCGCGCAAACGCCATGTTCCAGAGCGCCCGCTTGTGCTCGCGCAGAAAGCGTTTGCCCTGGTCGTATTCGTGGTGACACGTCGGGCATGCCGGCACGGTGAAATAGTCGGCAGTCTTCAGTCCCATGCCCTTCCCTTCATTGCGGTGCGCCGGCGCGCTCTTCTTCGGGTCGCTCGTGCACACGCCCGCAATGCGCAGGTAGCACGGTTCGTCGCGGCACGCATCGCGCATACGCTTGTCGTCACCGGCCCTCGGCTTGCGAGGTTTGCGCTTGATGCCCGTGCGCATCATGGTTTGCGTGGTGCGGTCCATCTGCGCTTTGAATACGCCCGGCTCTTTGCGCTTGAACCCGGTCCGCGCGAGCGGCGCCTTACGCCGCATTGGTGCTGAGCGC
The DNA here is from genome assembly GCF_040812055.1 of Paraburkholderia suaedae. Classification (NCBI taxonomy): domain Bacteria; kingdom Pseudomonadati; phylum Pseudomonadota; class Betaproteobacteria; order Burkholderiales; family Burkholderiaceae; genus Paraburkholderia; species Paraburkholderia suaedae. The sequence goes on from NZ_JBFOAH010000044.1 coordinate 1,158, forward strand.
TTCAACGTGCTCCCTCCTGAAGGCAGCGCATTTCGACCGCTAGCCCGCTCGACCCAAGCACCGATTGCCGGCCTTGCCGCCAGAAGAAGAAGCCAACCGCGCGCATCATCTCCGACAAGACGCCGCCCGGAAATTCGGCCTCGATCCATCCGTCGTACTCTTCGCGTTCCGTCACGCTGCAGCCCGCCCCGAAATGACCATGGCGTGCATCGCCGCGAACAGCGAGTCATTGCGCAGCACACGCGTCGCAAGCCTGTCCTTCCTGGCTAGATAGCGCGGATTGGGTCGATAGTCCGCGCTACGCGGGAACGACTTGCCAGTCAGCTCATAAAGCGAGCGATAGCGCGATTCGCTGCCCTTCACGTGGCCGCTTTCCTTCAAAACGCGCAGCTTCTTCTTTACGCTCTCGTACGTGAAGCCGGTCGCAGTGCAGATCTCGGCATTGGTCGAGTTGGGATTGAGCGCCAGAAATTCGCAGATTTCGCGCTGCTGTTTGCTCATGGTCGTGTATGCCATTTACTTGATCTCCTTCACCGTGATCCCGTGCTTGTCCAGCATCTGTTTGCGCTTCTGGATGTACGTTCGGTTCTTTCGTGTCGCTTCGGACTTGACGTCCTCGACCACGAGCTTTCCATCACGGACATAGGTGAAATCCGCGACGTACGTCGATTTGCGTTCCCATGTGCCATCGTCGCGCTGCTTGCGCTCGGTGAGCACGAACGGGACTTGCAGCCGCAGATCGCCGATGAGCCCGGCGGCCTGCTGCTGGATCAGAAGGAACCAATGCGACCGCTCTCGCTGGCTGTCGAACTTGATTCCCTCGTGCTCGCACTTCGTGTTGCGGTACTTCGACGGCTTCTTCGCGGCGAGCGTCACCGGGTGCTGCTTGATCAGCGCCGGCGCGAACGGATCGTTGTGGTCGACGTCGTCCAACGCGCTCGTCTGCGGCGGGTTGCCGGTTTTTTCGTAAATTCGGCGTTGCGCGGTCGTCATGCCCGGTCGTGCGTCGTCACGCACGCGCGCGGTGCCCACGGTTGTTGTGCCAGCCGGGACTACCATCGGCCAGGGTGCTCGCTTTGTCATGCGTTACCTTCCTGTTTTGCAATCGCGGCCCGCACACGCGCCGCGACAGCCGGCATCGGGTCTTCGTCGGTGAACGGCACGCCCATTTCGATCGCCATCGCCCGGATGCCGCTCGCGGACCTGTCCCACTCTCCCGACGCCTTCGTGCCGTCCGGATTGCGCTTGATTGCCATGCGCCCCTTCACGTCGCCGTAGCCTTTCGGGCTGATCAGGTAATCGAAGCCCGCATGCGGCGGCAGTTCGACCTTGTCGCGCACAGCCGGGAAATAGCGCTTCCACGCTTCGGGATCCGCTGCCAGCTTCCCAAGGAACGCGCGGATTGCGCCGGCGCGCGCCTCGACAAAGACCGCCTCGTCCACCGTGCCGATACGCTCCCCGAGTGCCCCGTTGAAGGCTCGGATCACGGCAAGTTCGTCATCGGTGTACGCAGATTGGATTTCATCCATCCAGCCGCCAGCGTTCAGCCAGGTGCCAGCGTGGGGAATGAATTGCGGGTTCTGCCACTGCTCCGAAGTCGTGGCACGCTCAAGACCTGCCATCAGGTCGTTGAAGAGCTGCTCGTCCGGGTTGCGCTTGGCAAATGCTTTCTCCGCCGTGGTCTTCGATTTCTTCTTCGGGTATGCCGCCCAGAAAATCTCAAAGCGTTCGCGAAGCGAGCGCGAAAGGTCTTCTTTTGGAGTTGTCTTTTGGCTATGTTTTTTGGAGTTGTCTTTTGTGGGGGGGAATTCCCCCCCTTCAACCGGGGAATCTCCCCCCTCAAAAAAGGGAACTTCCCCCCCGTTCAGGGGGGGATTTCCCCCCTGATAGCCAGGCTTATTCACAAGCTTGCGCGCATCGGGCAGCTTCCACGTCGCATGACGCTTGTTGATGCTGTACGAACGCGCGTACCTGCCTTCGCCACGCGTGATGATGTTCAGTTCGACCAGCTGGTTCAGGACGATGCGTACATCTGAGGGGTCGATGCCAGTCTCAGCGGCGAACTGGGTACGGGAAATGTCGTCGACGGACTTGTTGAAGCCGTACGTCTGCCACATCACGACATCGAGAATGCAACGCTGGTTTGACGTCAGCCGGGCCCAGGTGATCGCTCGCGCCAGCTCGTTGGCGACGCGCATGTAGCCGTCTTCGAGTTGCGCGCCGCGGTGTTCGGGCAAGTGCAGGACGTCGGCGAGTGCCATGTCAGTTCGCAGCGGGCAAACCGAGGGTTTCGTTCAGCGCGCCAGTGGCGGCGCACTTCTGCGTGCCATGAACCCTCAGCGCCTCGTCCTTCAGCAGCTCGAACACGCGCCCGCACACGCTCGACAGGCGCAGATTCGTGCGGTCGGCGATCTCCTGCCGCGTGAGCGTCAGGTGCGGGCTGTAGAAGAGGTTGAGGATCATCTGCTTCTGCGTGCAGCGTTTCGCGCCGGTGACGGAGTCATAACCGGCCAGTTGCGTATGTGTGGGTCGCATCAGGACACCTTCCGGAGTTGTTCGGGTTTGACCGGTTCGCCGGTCGTCGAAAGAGCCGACTCGACGACGCGCAGAGTGCGTTGCTTGATTCGGATGTCGTCGACCAGGCTGCTATGAAGGCGCGGCAGTTCGCCGGGATCGATGCCGTCGAGCAGATCGGCTGCGTCGGCTTCGGTCCGGTGGTTGGCGCGCATGATCGTTTGCACCAGCTCGTGCGCATTGAGCTCCGCCTTGGGGTCGTAATGGCGGGCGCGACTCACGCAATCGATCTGCGCGAGGATCTCGTTCAGCAGGTCGACCCTGCGCTGGATCGGCAGCGCCGCGAGAATTGAGTTTTCGAAATTCGCCGGCATCAGGTTGTTGTCTTTCGACTCGTCGTCGAGCCAGCGCCAGATGCGATCAGCGTGGTTCTTTTGCGTCGAGTAGACGTCCCCGCTGCGATCAAAAACGATAACGCCGGACAGATGGCCGCCGATGCGCTCATGCGCCGCAACGATCTCAGCCGCGGCCGTCTCGCGACTCCAGCCATGCGACTTGCGCCAGGCTGCGACATGGTCGCGGATGATCTGGATTCGGGACTTGTGCGAACTGTCTCGCATGATCTGTCACTCGTTAGTGGCTATATTGGCTGCACGCGATGAGGACTACTAAGCCCACGCGTGCGACAGGGAGAGAAAAATGAAAACGACTTCTACTGCTTACGCCACGGGAACCACTGCCGCTGACGGCGCCGCGATCAGTTCGTTACTGCTGCTCGCGGCGCTGCAGCCTCTTTCAACGCCTCAAACGACTCCGTCAAAGCCTCGCGTACCGTCTTTAACTCATCGGGATGCCGTAGGCCGCGAACGACAATCGCGCACAGCGTCTCGCGGATCTGTTTCTGCTCGGATGCGTTAAGCGCCATTTCAGGCCGCCGGCAGCATGTAGGCCATGACGAAGCCCTTGCACGGCTCGTTGCGCACCGGCTGGTCGAAGAACACGCGCGACGACAGCGTTTCGACCGTCCCGCCCTTCGTCTCTTCGACGTGGAATGCGGCCGGGTTCGCTGCGCGGATCTTCGCGATGACTGAATCGAGCGTGTCGCTCGTTGCGCGGCGAAGTATGTCTTGATGGTGCGGAAGATGCATTTGGATTTCCCTGCATTCAAAGATTGCGCTCGTCCTCGCAGAGCCAGGCGTTGCGCGTGTGTAAAGGTGAACGTTCACCGATTCGTCCGACGGTTCTGCTCAGCGCGTCACGTCCAGGATGGCCCCCCCCCACGACCCCATAGCGCTCGGCCAGTCGCGCGCGTACTCTGCGTCCTCCGGAATGAGCTTCATTTCAAGCGGCCTCTCTCACAGTCGTTGCGCGCAGGTATGCCCAATCCACGCTTGGCGCGAGTTCCTCGCAGCGGACGCGGCCCGCGCTTTCCCGATCGATGTTGATGCACAGCGATTCGCCGAGCTGTTGGCCGGCGCTGATCGCCTTGCGCAGGTAACCGACCGTCGTCCCGCACAGCCGGGCAAACTCCTCTTGCTGATCGGGAGTCATCGAATTTAGGTATGCGCGTAGCTTGTCCATGCGCAGCAATTTACCCACGGGTAAAGAACATGTCAATACCTGCAGGGCATTTACCTAAGAGTAATGGTGCTATTTAATTCCGGAATGGATAAATACGACGATCGGCGAGCGAAGCTCTTGGCGATCCGCGATCGCGCCTTCGACGGCTCGAACGCGGCGCTCGCGCGCAAGATCGGCAAGACGGACTCTTACGTGTCTCGGATGCTCTATTCGGAGGACAAAAAAGGGTACAAACGAATCGGCGACGGCTCCGTCACGGTGCTCGAAGACGCGTTCCGACTGGCTCACGGAACATTCGACTTTCTCACGCGCGATCGATTGCTCCGAGCCGTCTTGGACGGTCTGTCCTCCGACGATCCAAGCGCACAGGAAGGCAGCCGCGTCAATTCTCCGATTACAGCGGAGAAAGGCTCCGTTATCAATTCGCAAGACAGCGAAGAGTCGGCTACGATGTCGTCTGAAGTGGACGCCGAAAAACTGACCTCACCGCAGCGCCTCAGAGTGTCGCTAGGCATAACTGGCATAGCGCCGGCGGAGCTAGCGAGTGTTGCGAAAGTCGGCGTTGATACTGCTTCTCAGTGGCTGTCGGGACAGGGTCCGGAGATTAGCCTGGAACAGGCTGTCGCTATACAAAACACCTACGGAGTGAACGTTGTTTGGCTCACCAAAGGCAGAGGTAAGCCGGGCGTTGCCGTGCGTTATAACGACGAATACAGGCCCATCCCGATCACCGTCTGGAAACCAATCCCGGTGGTAGGAATGGCGCAGCTTGGAGACAACGGTCATTGGGCCGATTTAGAGTACCCCGTCGGCGTGGGCGATGGCTACGTTGACTTCCCGACCCGTGACCCGGACGCATACGCGCTCAAATGCGAAGGTGATTCGATGCTGCCCCGCATTCAGGCTGGTGAGTTCGTCATCATTGAGCCGAACCAGCCTGTGGAACCCGGCGACGATGTGCTTTTAAGGTCAAAGGACGGCCGGGTAATGATTAAACGCTTTCTATATCAACGCGCCGGCCGTACTCACGTCATTTCGGTCAACACCGCACACGCGCCTATGGCGTTCACTGACGGGGAGATTGATAAAATGCACTTCGTGCGTGCGATATGTCGTCCATCGGCGTGGCGCCCAGAATAGTCCGAGCGACACTTCGCGTCTTCTTCGCTTGAGAGCCGCATGGTTCCCACGTCCAATGTGCCTGCGAGCAGCAAACGCTCCAAACGGGTCACTCAGTTCCTTGCGAGCCTCTGAAACAGATCAGTGGGCTGCATTCTTCTTACCGCGCGGGCATAGACCTGGCTGTGACACGAGGCCTAGCAGTAAAATTTACTTTCCTCCGCGACCCTTCGCCTTAACGTCAATCTTTCGAGGAAGGTGGTTTATTTGCTTTTGAGCCGCCAAACGCCTATACAAAACAGAACGCGCAAGCGCTAACGTTCGGACTCAGCGCAGGCGCTGCAACGTTTCCAGGATGAAGGACTGAGCTTTTATAACATCTTTGCGATACAGATAATGAAGCCGTATATATCGCAGTTTCTCTCGCGCAATCTGCGGCCGGTGCAGCAATGCAGCCGAATTTCATCAAAGCCGACGGAGATAAGCTATGCCATGGGACCCGAACAGTATTGAAAGCATCGTGTTGACAAGGGCAAATACCTATCTGCACATTCCGAGTAGCGCTCGGCCAACTGTAGTTTGTGTATTAAGAATAGGGCACGGGAAAGATGCGCAATCTTTTACGGGTGAAAGCTCACGAGAAGTCAGGGAAATGCATCCGACCGTGGTTCGGATATACACAGAAGTCCCCAGCGCATATCAAGGTGTGAACAATGGAAAATGCGCCGAAGCAGATGCTTTGAGCAAGGCGCTAAATCATGGAATAGGCGAGGCCCAATTGAAAGGCGCCGAATGTCAGGCTGTCGCTGTTAGCAAGAGAGGCCTTGTACCGCCGTGTCAGTCATGCACTCAAATATTGCGACGCTTGGGCATTCGACACACCGGTCACGTGGATTTCAGTCCAGTCCTCGCCGAAATTCTTGCTCGAGCGCGTTAGGCACTTTGGGATACCCGCAATGTGCTGGCCCTGCCGCTGGTGCGCCACGAGCAGCACCGAACGCAAATGGTTGACCATCGCCTCGAAGCAACCCGCGTTCAGCCAACGTTGCGTTTGCTGGCAGACCCCAGCTCACACGACGGGAAGTTGGTCAGGAGCATACGCCACGATGCACCGGCTCGCGCCCACCCGCGCAGCGCGTTGAACTTTGGCCAGTTCCTATCGGCGTTCCCGTCGTCTTCGTTCATCAAGGTCAGGTACAGAGCGGCGAAGATCCATTCCTCGTCCGCAACATCCGTCCGGTATGGCTTGCGTGGTGACATCCCGCCAAGTTACAAAGTCCGACCGAAGTGCTAACACGCTCTAGGCGCGGGCACAGCACGGCTGAAGCCGTAGTCCGTCCCATCCGGCATCGTTCCCGCGCCCCGCAGATTACTTTCTAGGAAATTTACCCGCAGGTATTGCAATGCGTTTTACCCTTGGGTAACATACATCTCACGCACTCACCGACCTACCGGGAGACATTGAGATGAACACCCTGCAAGTACCGGCGCGGCGATTTACCGAAGCAACGCGCCCGACCCACGAGACCCCGCAGTCCGAGAAAGCCGGCATGACCGCCGCCGAGCTCAAGCAGTACGCCCGCCGCACGACCAAGCGCCCGCTGCTCTGCTTCGCGCTGCTAGCTGCCTCGCCGTTCATCGTCGAAGGAATCTGCCGCTTGCTGGGTGCCTGGTAATGCGCGATCTCAAATTCTGCCTGCGCATGTGCGCCGCCTTTGTAGTGATCATCCTGATCCTCGGTATCACGAAAAAATGGGACGACGCTGACACCGAACGCGTTCGCGTGTCGATGCGTAACACCTGATCCCGTAAAGGCACACCAATGGATGCAACTGTCAAAATCTTCTTAGGAGTCCTTTCTGGCTTCTCTGATAGCGCACAAAGCGGGGAAATCGTCTCAATGGAACCGCGGCTAGTCTCACAGCGCTCGGCACATTCCGACCACGGCAACAGCGACGCCAAGGACAAAAAGCACTGCAGAGAATGTAAGCGCACGGCGAATTCGTTTCAAGGGAGTACCGGGGCCGCTGCTGCTCAGTTCGAACTCCGCAAGCCTACGGTGGAACTCAATGCGCTGAAAAAAAATGAGCGACGGAATCAGCGCGCCCATCACCAAAATTACAAAGCTCGTAACCCCATACCATTTGAACTGAGCAAAGCAGGCTTTCAGCGCGAGCGCTTGCATAAAAGCAAGCATCGCCAGGGCTGCGCCACTGCTCAACACTGCGAGCCCCTTGCTTCCCTGAGTGATGGCCTCGTCGATCTTCTGAGCGGCCTGCTCCAAGGCCTTAAGCCGTTCAATATCACGCGTCGACGCCTCGTCCATGATCGCCTTCAGGTGCTCAAAGGCAGGTTAGCATGAAGAAGGAACGCCCAATCCTCTTCAGCGGCCCGATGGTGCGCGCTCTGCTCGACCGCAGCAAGACTCAGACGCGTCGCGTCGTGAAGCTGCCGCACAACAATCCGCTCGGTCAGTGGGAGCCGACAAGTATCGGTGGCGCGAACGGCGGTCGCACGGCGGCTGGCGAAACCGTACCACTCCAAGGCGGCATCTGGCACACGCGGACAGGCGACAGCCTCATGTGCCCCCACGGACAGCCCGGCGACCGTCTGTGGGTGCGCGAAACCTTGGCGCCGACGCGTGATCAGAACGGGTACATCGTCGACTGGCACTACGCCGCCGACAGCTCGAAGGTGCCGCGCGATCCCAATCTGTCTCCGATGTTCAACGACGCTATGGCATTTGCGCATCTGGCGCGCATGAGCGTCCCATCGATCCACATGCCGCGCTGGGCCTCGCGTATCAAGCTCGAAGTCACCGGCGTGCGGGTCGAGCGGTTGCAGGTCATCAGCGAGGCAGACGCCATTGCGGAAGGCATCGGCAAGACGCCCAGCGGATTCTGGAGCACATACGGCCGTAGCGGCGTAGATGGCACCTATTCGCCCCGTAGCTCGTTCCACTGCCTGTGGGACTCGATCAACGGCCCCGAATCGTGGGACGCCAGCCCGTGGGTCTGGGTCGTCGAGTTTCGGAGAGTTTAACCGTGACCTCGTGCGATCAACTGGTCGAGCATGCGCCTAGCAAAAGCAAGCGCCTCTTCCTCGGCAACCACTGCAGATGGAGCGACTTCGCCGGAATTATTCTGGATTGGGAGGTCGCCAGCCTTGACAGACCACGTGAAGTGCTTGCCGCCGATGCTTTTAATCCACACCTCAATCGTGTGGCCCTTGTAGTCATGAGTCGACATGTTACGGCTCCCAAATTTCGAGGGATCCTAGCATGACCGGCCTCGAATGGTTCGTGCTTTCTGTGTTGGGCACGGCAGTGGTGGGAATAGCCGCGGCACTGCTCCAGGAACGAAAGAAGAAATAACGCCATGCCAATGAGAACGCAACCAGCATTACTCGCAGTCACAGCGACCGCTACTGCTGCGTGCCTGTCCGTCCTCGCAGGCTGGCAGCGTGGCGGATGGGTTGCAGAGCGCGCGCTGTGGATCGCCGTCGGCGCCGTGCTGGTTGTGGCCGCTCATCTACTCCCTGCCCTGTGCCGTTCGCATGGCTGGCGCATCCGGGTGCTCGGCGCCGTGCTGTGGCTCGCCTGCATGGCGGCTACCTGCTACGGCCATGCCGTTTTCTTCGTGATGGCGCAGAAGCATGCTGGCGAGCTGCGCGCCGCGGCGGTGCCCGGGGTAGTGACTCACGGTCGCGGCCTGACTGAAATCGCGGCAGACCGCGCAGAGGCAGTAGCGCGACTGGCCCGCGTCACCGAGCGCCGCTGCGGTGACCGTTGTGCAACCGTGCGGATCGAGCGCGCGACGCTGACCGCCCGCCTCGATGCGCTCGACGTGGCAGCAACAGAAGCGAAGCGCACCGAGGCCGCACAAGACAGCGCCGCCGCCGCCCGCGCCGCAGCGATGGCTGACCCGGTGACCGGTGCACTGACGGCGTTCGGTCTGCCGGTAGCGCACGCCGATCTGATCGCGGGCCTTGTGTTCGCCGCCGTCCTCGAAGGTGTCGCCTGCTTCGCCTGGCTGCTCGCGCTGCGCCCGGCCGTCCTGACTGAAATCGCCGTAACGCCCGTCCTGCTTGAGAGTCACGCGCAGTCAGTCACGCCGGTAACGGAGTCGAGTAACGCGGTCACGACTCTGGAGGCTGACGATACCGGGTCACAAGGCGACGTTACCCGGGTGCGGGCTGCGGTTGAATCCAAAGGCCTGCGGCCAACCGTGAATGAGATCCGGAAGTATCTCGGCTGCTCGCAGACTCGCGCCGCAGCCGTCCGAAAACGGATCGCGCAGGCCGGTCAGTAAATGACCGCTTACTACAACGAGATCGACCCATTCAGCGTGCAGTGGGTGGGCAATGTTTTGGCACACATGGAAGCCCCCACTTATGAAATCGTCAGCAGAGACCGCATGACACCGGATGAAAACGATCCTAGACGACCGGTTGAGCCGCTCTTACGCAGCCGCAAGAAGCAGGTCTTTTATGGAAGTGATGGTTGCGGCGACGTTACTGATCTGGAATCGAAAATCAGAAACGAGTGGCGCATTGGGGCCGGGACTCGCATCGACATATGTCTGGGTGTCATTGACAAGGTCCTGCAAGAATCGAATGAGCATCGTGTGCTGAAAAATAGCATTCGTCGACTTAAGCTCGCCGATCTGGAAAGCGGACAGTGCAGCTATACCCGCTTCAACTTGGATGCGGAAGTAACGCCATGTCTCCGCGAAGCCTTCTGGCGGTGTTGTTCCGACTTGATTGCAAATATTGGCGACTTGGTTAGCCGCGTGTTCAACCGTCCGGCGGTAAGAGTCGGCCCGCTGATCGTCCGCAAAGCGCCGTTGGAGTGTCATCTGATGCTTCACCAGAGCGAACGACCCGACAATTGCGCCGATCGAGCCGATCGCTTGCAGCCAGCTCGCCATCAGGTTGGCGTCATATGCCTTTGTTCCAGCAGATGTGGCTCCATAACATGCGAGCGCAATGACCGCGAAGGTGCCAATGAGCGCTCCGCAAACCAGCTTCCAATTCTTCATTTTTTTGCCCCGTTTGTTTTTGGGGGAATCCTAGCACGACCGACACGGGGATACGAACCGCAGTAGCGGCCGCTCTAGAAGGCCGGACGCTCCCCGAGAGAGCGCGCGAGATTCTCAAAACGGCCGGTGGCAGTGTTCGCGATCAACGTTCGGAGGCTGACGCCATGACCGCCCAAACTACCAGCGCGCTATTTACCAGTCTGACGCAGGACAAGTGCCCCGCGCTGACGCCCAAGGCTTTCGAGCTCGTTGCGTCGTTCGCAGAAAGGGCAAATGAAATAGAGGCCGAAGTCGTCGATGCCGGGCGCAACCAACTTAGTCGGAATCTCTTGACGGCAGCGGATGCATAGCCAGAAGCCGGTATCGGTCATGGCCGCCTCCCATAGGGCAACGGGACACTAGAAATGAACCATAGGACAGATTCGCAGAATACCCAAGCGGACCCACAACCAAGCTCGACGGAGCGATGATGACAGATCGAAAACGGTTGGAGACATGGCTCACGTCATGTTGCGCGCACAGATCAGTCGCGCTTGATGATTTCGAGCTGCTCTGCAATTTTTTCTTTGGTGTCGAGGAGAGCGGCATCCATCTCATGCAAAGTAACGAAAAATCTATCGAACTCTGCACTGGCCATTTCTTGGTGCAGCTGAATCATCGCCTCTACCTTTTCGCGAAGTTGACGCACAGTTGCGGAGAGAATCATGACGAATTTCACGAGTTCGCGAGTGTTCAGTTCGTGCAAGGGAATCGCCCTGATCACCCGTTCCATTTCGCGGAGTTCGGGGAGATCAAAGTGCCTCAAGCCGTCGCCAACCTCATGCGCTGTTTTCCGGTCCGGCAAGCTTCTCACAACGTGTCGAGCGAGTTTCGAAGCCGCCGCAGCAATCTCAAGAACCGCACCTGCGAGAGTGACTCGTGCTTGGCGCTGACTATCCCGTTGGAGCTTTCGCGCACTCCAACCAGCCCAAACGATCGCAATCACGGACGCTATCGCTTGAACCCAAGACGCGACGTCCGCCGATTTGTGCGGCTGGTAGCGAAGGAATATCGCAGCACCCACGATGAACACCAACGTGCCAAACGGCCATTTCCATTCGTCAATCTTCACACTGTCCTCTCTGATTCTCGAGGAATCCTAGCACGAAGGAACGATCCGAACGTCGGCTCTTCAGAGGGGGGTAGGTCAGTGCTGCCCCGCGTTCAGCAGTATCCATATTTGACGGCTCAGTGCGCCAGCGAGAATGCGCGCAAACACCCTGCGGCATTTCACGCATGGGTAGCGCTCCTCTGCGCGCGCGTCTTTCACCCCACCCGCGCCGGCGAGCGTCAAGTCTTTATGCGGCTCGGTGGTGGCCGGCTGCCCGTAGAGGTGCGCGCACGGTGCGCAGGGTTGAATCCAGCGGTCCGTCAGCACCTAGTCCAAAAATTCCCCTGTCGTGTCAACGATGAAGGGTTCCTTTGCTCCGTATCGAGAAACGTCACGCCCCTCATCGTAGCCCGCCATCCTTTGCTGGATCAGTGCCCGCAGAATTTGATGAGCAGCAGCCTTGTCTTCTTGCGACATGCCCGAGTACGTATGAAGCGCTTCCTCCGAGAAGCGAATGCTGACCTCTTTGGACGTTGGGCTCTTATCTGCGGGTTGTCCTTTCAAGGGCCACTTGACGATGAAGTTGCGTTCGCTATCGTCATATCGCGAATACCGCGCGTCGGGCGGGAAGACATCAACGACCCCATCGAACAAGGCAGACAGATCCCGGGCACGTTCAAAGGTAGCTGGCATGGCAGCCTCCAATAGGCATGACTCTAAAAATCCTGGCATGACCGCCAATACTAACAAGCTCAACGGAGCGATGATGAACCTGAACCAATATTTCCTGATCAAGATCGCCGAGGAATCCTCCGAGGTTGCGCAGATTGCGCTGAAGGCCGCGCACTTCGGTTTGAGCGAGATTCAACCGGGCCGCACAGAGACGAATGCCGAGCGCGTGTATGGTGAGTTGAACGACCTGCTGGCAATGGTCCACCAACTCGGCGAAGTGTCGAACGGTGAGTTCTGGTTCGACATCGGCTCGCCGGACCAGGTCGCGATCGCCAAGAAGCTGGCGAAGGTCCAACATTACCTTGCGTGCTCGCAATCGCTTGGACTCGTCGAAGCCACCCAATGACGACGCACACCTTCAACGGCTTTCGGTCAGAGCTGATCGATATATACACGCGCATACGCGTCGGCAGCGTCTCGCGCCTCAGGCTCGGTATCGAAGAAGCCCGGTACGAGGTGTCGGTCCAAAATCGTCTCTTCGGTTCCGTCAAGCGCTTCTCTGACGAGCCTCAGCTCACCCTGCCATTGAGAAGCATCCGGGCCCGTCGAAGTGGCCGAGATTTCATACCAATAATTAAAGTACTTCGTGCGCGGAGTCATGTCGCCCTCCCTGCTTCACGGATGTTCATTGAGAATCATGTCGACGCGCCGCTTGCCTTCGACATACCCCGCCTCTCGGGCTGCTTCTTCACTGCGGAAAGTGGCGACAAGTTCCTGGAAGCGAATGCTTTGCCCAGCGAGGTGGGCATCGGACCCGTGTCGACAGATGTAGGCCGAGTAATGCCACAAGGTGGTCGGGGCCGGGGGACCGTACGCAAGGATCGGCAGGACCCAGACTTCGTATCCATTGTGTTCGATCTTGTCCCACATGGCTGTCTCCATCGTGATTTTCGAGAAATCGCAGCACGCTGCCTAAGCGCCATGCTGATCGCACCACTGGATGGCCCAACGCTGCGCCGCCTCGAAAGCGTCCGCGTCGGAGCGATAGTCCCCGAGATCGCCCGAATACTTCATCTCGACGAAATCGCCACCCGCCGAGACACGCCGGTAGATCTTTGCGCGAGCGTAATAACGGCCACCTTCATCGAGAGGCGAAGCGTCGATGTGGAACTCCTTGTAGTCAAACTGCATGGCCGTCTCCAAAAGATTGCTCTACTCGTCGTCGCTCCGGACAAGCTTTGGCCGCCCCGTCGCGTCTCCATTGACTCCGGATTTGCCTCTCGGTTCAAAGGTGCCGATCCGGACGCCCGACGCAATGGCTGGGACGCTAACCCGTGGGTATGGGCCGTCGAAAGCAAGCGCATTTTGAACTGAGCCACCTGCAAGGAACTGCTATTTACCAGTCTGACGCAGGACAAGCGCCCCGCGCTGACGCCCAAGGCTCTCCAGCTGGTTGCGTCGCTTGCAAAAAGGGCAAATGAAATAGAGGCCGAAGTCGTCGATGCCGGGCTCGACCAACTTGGTCGGAATGTCTTGACGGCAGCGGATACATAGCCAGAACCCGGTATCGGTCATGACCGCCTCCCATCGGGCAACAGGACACGAGAAATCAACGATAGGACAGATTCGCGCAATACCCAAGACATAACGGATCAAAGGGCGGTTGCCCGTCCACGAGGAGTTAAAAACAAAATGAACCTACACATTACCGAGAAGGCGCTGAAAGAATTCGTCATGCCGGCGGGCAGGAACAAAGTAGTGGTGTTTGACCAGGAGCAGTCCGGCTTTGCAGTCAACATCACTCACCGGGGCACCATGAGTTATGTCATGGTCTATCGCGACGCGACCGGTGTCCAACGGCAGGAAAAATTGGCCCGCGTCGGGGATGTATCGGCGAACGCTGCCCGCGCACTGGCCAAAGCGCGCCTCGCAGAGTTGGAGCTGAGCAGAGGCGACTCAGCACGTCCTCGCCGGAAGTCGTTCCCAACGATGGACGCTTTCTTCTTCGATACGTTCTTACCTGCGGTGAAGAACACAAGCCGGTCTTACCGGGCGCATGCATCGATCTATCGGAACCACATCCAGCCTGTGTTCGGCAAAAAGCGTTTGGATGAGGTTAGCGGGCACGACGTTGTTGAGTTCAACACCGCTCTCAGAGAGAAGCTAGTAGCCGGCGGCCGCTGGAAAACGCAACCGGATGCGCGACTCTCAGACGGTTCGGTCAAGCGCATCCTCATTCTCCTACGGCACATTTTCAACGCGGCGATCCGGGACAAGAGTAATACGCTGACCCAGAACCCGAGCCACGCGCTGCAGCTCACCACGGTCCGCAGGGTGAAGGGGCGATTTTTGACGCGGTCGCAACTGGAAGCACTTTTGATCGCCGCCTCGGAGTCGGACAATGACAGCCTTGCTGACATTCTTCGCGTCATGGGAGCCACGGGATTGCGAAGGGAAAACGTCCTGGCGATGAAATGGGCGTGGCTGGATGAGGCCAGAGGTACGCTGACTGTGCCCGCGGAGGCCGACAAGGCAAAGAAGGGTTTCGTCCTGCATCTTTCCGTCGGCGTCCTCGAGCTGTTACATGATCGTCGGCAAGCCGCCTCGGGGCCGTGGGTCTTTCCCAACCCGACCACCGGCAAACCCTACACATCATGTCGATCCGCGTGGGTAACCGCGCGGAATAAGGCCCACCTCGAAGGTCTGCGAATGCACGATCTCCGGCATACGTACGCATCGATGATGCTCGATTCAGGAGCGGACATAGTCGACGTGCAGCAAGCGCTGGGACACACCCAACTGAAAACCACCGCGGTATATCTGCATCTGACCGAGGGCCGAAAGCGCGCGAACGCGAACGCAGCTGCGCATGCGACCGGCCTTTTTAGATGACTGCGCGCTGCAGCGAAAGTACCCACCGAGCCCCGCTTCTGCGGGGCTTTTTCTTGTCGAACAAGTATGGACGGAAAATATTCGAAGACTCGCTGACTTGCTGACTCAGGCTCCCTCCTCCGCTGACTGCCGTGGCATCAGGTGTTGCGCATCATCTAATTTCGTCTTCCCGTTGATTCGGTCAGCACTACTACTGACTCACGGAAATTCATCAAAATAGGTAAACGAAATCAACCAGGTAGACAAGGGTATCCGGTACGCTCACTACGGGTGTGGATAGCGCCACGCTGACGGGCAATGGCGTTGTCAACGGCGTGCTCGGAACCGACTCTACGGGCAAGTCGGTCGCAACGCTGACCACGCTGGACTCGATTACGGGCACCGGTACGGGCAACACCCTGAATCTCAGTGATTTGGGGACTACCACCGTTGTCGGCGCAGTGACTACTGTTACCGGCGACACGCTCCCCGCCGGCATCACGGTATCCGGCGTGCAAACGGTAAACCTCACATCGGCTGTCGCTACGGCTGCGGACGACTTCTCCGGCTTTACGGGTCTGACGCAACTGAACGTCAAGGAAATTGGCGGTGCTGCGGGCATTACCGTTGCTGGCACAACTGCCGTCAACCTGACCGATGCGGCATTGGCTGCGAACAGCATCCAGGTCAACGGTGGCTCAAACGTGTCCGTGACCGCTGCAGGTAGCACGGCTGCTGCCGCTTCTGCGGTCCTTGCTACAAACGCTGTTACGGTCGGGAGCACGGCTGCGTCGGCGCCCAAGGGCACGGTTTCGGTCACTGTCGGCGACGTTTCTGCTGCAGCTACCGCAGGTCAGGTTACCGCCAATGCACCGGTCACGGTCTTTGGCAACTCCGTTGTCGTCAATGGCGGCACGGCCGTTACGGTGACCGAGAACATCACGACGAAGGACACGACGGGTATCATTACGACCACCGGCGGCGCAGTCAACGTTACCGGCACGGCAACCACGACCAGCGTGACGGTCAATCAAACCGCTGCTGCGACTGCAGTGATTGGTCATGGTGTCATTGCGGGCACTCCCGCAGTTGCACAGGTGGACACAATTACATACACCGGCAACATTACTACCGCCGGAACCTTGATTCAGTCAATCAACGGGCAGACCTACACCATCCCCGTAACCACTGCTGACACGCCGACTACCATCGCAACTGCCATCGCTGCTGCTATTGCAGGGAATGCTGCGGCAGGCGTGACGGCTACTGCAGCCGCTGGCGTACTTACCGTGACGATGGCTACTGCTGGAACGGCGATGATTGCGCCTTCCGCTGTAAGTGGTACCGCCATCGGCGATACGGCTGCCACGGTGATTACGACGGCGAACGCTCCCATTGGTGCAGCTACTCCCGCTGCCACCGCCGTGGAAGGTATCGCAGACGGTGCCGTGACTGTCCAAGACGTGAACTTTGCCAGCACGACCAAGGCCGGCACGATTACGTCCGTCTCGCTGAACAACTTCAGCAATGGCGCGTCGATTAACGACACTGGCTTGACGAACCTGACCTTGGCCGGTACGGGCGGGGCTGTTGCTATCAACGAAGCGGGTTCCCTGGCTGCACAGGCAGTGACGGCGCTTAACCTGACGGCAAACGCAGTCACGGGTGCAACAGCCGCTGTGACCGACGCAGGCATCAAGACGCTGAATGTTGTGACGGGCGGCGCTGCTGCTTCGACGCTCGCATTCAATGATGCTGCACTGACAACAGTTAATGTCGCCGGTACGCAGAACATCACGCTGACTACCCCGATTTCGACGAATGTCGCGGCAATCAACGTTAGCGGCGGCGCTGGCATCACCACCAGCATTGGTGCCACCACGGCGTTCGCCTCGACCGGCACGGGTAACGATGTGGTGACCCTCACCGGTGCGCTGACCAAGACGTCGGGCGGCTCCATCAGCTTTGGCTCCGGCAACAACAGCCTGCTGAGCGCAGGTGGCTCTATCGCATCGGGCGTGACCGTGAACGGCGGCACGGGTGGCATGAACACCATCTCTGCTTCGCTGGTAAACGCGGGCAATGCCGCTGGCATCTCGAACTTCCAAGTCCTGGACGTGTCGAGCTTCGGTTCGGGCGCGGGCAATGGCTCGTTGGACGCTTCGCTGCTGGCAACGGCAGTGTCGGGCGTGGCGATCAGCTCCGCGATCACGAACGGTACGGCAACGATCCAGAACCTGGCATCGGCTGCTACGGTGACGGATACGCTGGATGCAGCGGGGTCTAGCAGCCTCGTCCTGACCCATGCGGGCACCGGCACGAACTCGTTGGCTATCAACTTCGCCGAGACCAGCACGACCTCGACCAACGTTGAGACCATCGCTTCGTTGACCTCGACCGGCGACAGCACGATCAGCATCGTCTCTGGCGGCGCTTCGACGAACGCAGCGTTTGGTAACGCTATTTCGACCATCGCCGAAACCAACAATAGCCTGACTTCGGTGACGATCTCGGGTGCCAAGGCCTTCACGCTCGGCGGGATCACCACGGCCGTGAACAACACGACCATGCCGACCGCGGGCTTCACGGCTTCGTCGCTGACGAAGATCGATGGTTCCGGCGCAACGGGTCACCTGACCATCACGGCAGGCGCAGATTCTGGCGCGGGCAACAACGTTGTGAAGTACACCGGCCTGACGATCAACGGCGGCACCGGTGGCGACACCATCGTCAACCACGCCGTCAGCGGTGTGATTAACGAAGGCGCTACGGGCTCGACGTTGTCCAACACGCTGACCGTAGATGGCGCAAGCGCTACGATCAACGATGCCGCGTCGGCTGGCACTGACACCATCAACCTGAGCGGCTTCAGCAACACCGCGACGCTGGGATCGGGTAAGGGTGTGACCGTGAACGTGATTGATGACGTCGCGGCAAAGATGAGCGATGTCGTCAACGTTACGTTCGGCAGCGGCGCCGCCAACGTCAACGACAACCTCACCTACCACACAGCTGCGACGGGCACGACTTCGGCGACGAACGGCGACATTCTGGTTTTGAACGGTACGTTGCACGGTAACTCGGTGTCGTTCGGGACAGTGGCGAACGCTGGCGGTGCGCTTGGTGCAGCTGCGTCGGTTGCCGCTGCCCAAACGTTCGATCAGGCCGTATTCGCGGCTCAATCCGGCACGGCCAACACCGTGACGTGGTTCCAGTTCGCCGGCAACACGTACGTTGAGAACAGTGGTGCTTCGACTGCCACCACGATGGACAACAACGTCGTCAAGATCGCGGGTGTTGTTGATCTGTCGCACGCAACGGTTGCTGCTACGCATGTGACGTTCGCGTAAAGCTGTCGGTAGGACGCGAGGGGCGGCCCCATCACAGGCCGTCCATCTCGCAAACATAGCCGCACAGTATTGCGGTAACGGGGGAAGCCGAGGCCACAAGCCTTGGCTTTTTTGCATCCGTCGAACGAGTCAAATTAGCTAGATAAGTCGGCTTTTATGCCTTGGATAACCCGGTGAAGTTTTCCGCATCCACATCATGCGGCCTTAACTGGCTTTTATATTTTTTCAATTTACACATGTCGCTCACAGCAAGACCCGGTGCACGGGCGCAAGCATGATGCCGCGATTACTCATCCCGACAGGCCGCTGGAAGATTGACGTCGACGCGGCCAACGAACAGTCGACCATCCGCCTGTGCGGGCGGGCGTTCCCCAACGTCTGGAGAGTCGAACAGCAAGTCGAGACCGTCGTACTCACGCAGGACCAGGCGCAAGAACTGGTCTCCTCGCTGAACATGGCGCTGCTGGAACTGGAACTGCAACGGGCGGCCGACCTGGCGCGGGCCGCGGAGGGTGCAGTGGACTCGACCGCCCGCAATTCGTGGTAAACATCGGCGCTGATTGCAAAAGCTCGCAAAAAGCGGGCAGTCAAATAGTGTCTCGGGACAGCGATGAGAAGAGCGTCAGGTCTCATTCGTTCCACAAAAAAAGAAACGTTTGAGAAATTAATGAGCCACTTTCAGCGCAGCGCGATCGCCCTCTTCTCAATTATCATCATCGGCAGCATTCTCTCTGCCCTGATACCGCCAATGCAGTCGCCCGACGAGATCGGACACACCGATCGGGCGTATCTGCTTTCGATCCTGTCGCCCACCAGGACCTTGCCCCAGCTATCGACCGGCGGTTACGTTGACGACGCTTTGCAGCAATACCAGGCCACGTGGGCTCAAGCGCTCGCTGCGAAGCCAGACGCGAGGGTTAGCCGCGAGACGGCCCAGCAAACCTCGACAATCAGGTGGGCACATGAACGTGATTACACAGGCCTTTCCGGCGCGGCCCCGTATTTCCCACTCGGGTACTTGCCTCAGGCCCTTGGCTTTCGGATAGGACAGACGCTCGATCTGGGCGTCGGCACGTCCTACCGGCTCGCTAGATTCGCAGCGCTGACGGCGGTCGCAACGATCATCGCTTATGCGTTTAGTATCTTCCCACCGAATGCGCTGGTGATATGCCTGCTTGCGCTGCCGATGACCATGTTTCAGATATCAAGCGCCTCGGCCGACGGTATGTCATTCGCGTGGACTGTTCTTGCCGGTAGTCTCTTCCGCGTCGGCATGCAACGCGATGAAGTGTTCTCTGCCTGGAAAGGAGCGCTGCTAATTCTTTCAGCGTTCATGCTGGTCACGAGCCGCCCGCAAATGGCTGGCGTCCTCGTCCTGCCATCGGCTGTGTTCTTGGTCCGCAATGACAAACGTGCACTCGTCGCATCCGTTGTCAGCTCGGTGGCGGCCGTAGGATGGGTAGGCTACGCTATGTCTTCGAATGTTGATTTTCGTTTGACGCGCTCTGTGACATCGAAACAGGCTGTCGAATTTTACGCACATCACCCATCTGATCTGGTGGGAATCACATGGCGAACTGTCACCGACCACGCCGTTATCCGCGATTACTGGCGCGAGTTCGTCGGCATCCTGGGGTGGCTTGACCGGCCGATGCCCGCGGTCGCATACGAAGTCGCGGGCGCTGCGCTGGTTTGCGCGGTCGCAATATCGTTCTCCAGGCGAATTGGCGGCGCTACTCGGGCGCTGGCGGTGATGGCCGCGATGCTAGCTGTCCCGCTAACGTTTATGGCGCTCCTGATGTCGTGGACAGATCTGCCTGCTGATGTGATCAATGGCGTGCAGGGGCGATACTTTATCGCGCCAGCCCTCCTTGCCGCATGCGCCCTCGGCGCAAGGGATACGAGCAAACGGCGCAACTGGGCCGCACTCGTTCTCTCCGGTGCCTTCATTGCGTTTTCGACCACGATGACGGTCTCGACGCTGCTATGGAAGTACTACCTATAAGACCAAAGATGTCAACGAATACGAAATTGACTAGCATCTTGGAAACCATCCTCAAAATAGCGGCAGTCAAATTGGCGCTCGTCGAACAGCATGTCGAGACCGTCGTACTCACACAGGACCAGACGCAAGAACTGGTCTCCTCGCTGAACATGGCGTTGCTGGAAATGGAGCTGCAGCGGACTGCCGACCTGGCGCGGGGCGCCGAGGGTGCTGCGGTGAGCGAGTGCGGCTGTTGATGTTAGACGCAACGAATCCCACAGCCGCGCTGCAAACCGCGCGCATCGCTTATGCCATTGCGCTGAATCTGGCCTTGCAGCAAAAGCGGGGCCTCAGTTCTCAATGGCCGCCACGAAGGAAGCGCCTGCTTGGATACACTTTCGATTTCCGTCGCTGCTGACTAAGCACGGGTGCGAAATCGCATTTTCCGGTTTTCTGTTTTTTTAACCACGAATTTCCATGTCACCCGTTGAGAGACCCGATTCCCGGCTAAAAAGCATGCTGCCGCAATGGCTCATCCCACTGGGGCGCTGGAATGTGCGCTCCGAATCACCCTATGGTCAGGGCACCATCCGCATTTCGGGGCAGGCGTTGTCGAGCCTGTCACAGGAGACGGCTGCCTATCAGCTCACGCTCACTCCCGACCAGGCGCAGGAGCTGGTTTCCGGACTGAATCTGGCGCTCGTGGAACTCGAGCTGCAGCGGACCGCCGACCTCGCGCGTGGTGCCGAGGGCGCCGGCTGACTGAGGTGCGTTCTGCCCGTCACTCGCTTCCCGGAGCTCTCCCTGTGCCGCGCCGCAAGAACCGTACGTCCAACGAAGTGCCCATGAACGCGCCTTTGTTCTTGCCGGTATGCGACTGGCACATTGGCGCGTCGGGTCTGCGGGTCGCGATGCATTTCGGTGCAGAGGGGTCCCCGGACGGTTCGGTCACGGCAGGCAACCACGGCTTTGTTATGACAGCGGAGCAGGCGCGATAGGTCATTTCTTTCGAGGCACGGTAGCTGGCGCTGGTCGAAAGGTCTTCTACTGTAACCATCCCGCTCCCGATACCGCCAATCTGCAGGACGCGCTTGAGGTGGCCCGCAAGCTTTGCGACACCTGGTTGAAAACAAGCTGGCATAGCATGACCGCAGAAGAGTTCTTAAAGCTCTTTCAAAGTCGATAGCGCATCTGCATCGAATACTGTCAACTATCTGGCCTGCCATGTCGAATGTCGCAAATTGGCCGGACGCCGCATATTGGTGACTTTGGTTTCGACCAGCCGCATCGCGCCGACAGCAACCGGCTGTCCACACCACCGTCAGGCAACCTCGGGGCGCGAGGCAGGCTGCGCCAATGCGAGCCGATTGCCGCCGAGCGACTTCGCGTTGTATAACGCCGCGTCGGCAGCTGCCAGCAGGTCGGTAAGCGTGGACGCACCGGTTCCGAACTGTGCGAGCCCAATGCTGACCGTTGCTTGTATCGCGACGCCGTCAATCCGGTGAGGGATCGTCTCAGCGAAACGTTTAGCGACGATCTCGCCCACTACTTTGGCGCGAAGGCTGTCATGGTCGGGAAGCAGGGCAGCGAACTCTTCTCCGCCGATGCGCGCGAGAATCGCATCGGGACCCACCACGCTCCGGGCTATGTCGCCAAATACTTTCAGTACCTCGTCGCCCGTCTTATGACCGTATCGATCATTGATTGTTTTGAAAAGATCGAGATCGAATGCAAGGAGGGAAATCGGGCGGTGTGGTTCTGCGTCGCTGATCACGCGCGCGCCCTCTTCAAAAAACCATCTGCGATTGCCAAGACGGGTCAGGTAATCCGTTTGGGACTCTCGTAGAAGCTCGCCATGGGTCTCCTCGCGGATCAGCCTTAGCAGGGTCATCGGCAGAACAACCGAATACAAGACTCCTTCGTACATCGTAATGTTGCTAGCGACCGACACAACGTCCCGCCCGTACCGTGCCGCCAGCAAAGGCAGGATGTACGCTCTGGCAGCATATAGGAGCGCATGGATGCCCGTCACCAACACCGCGATATGCCGCGATTGCATCGACTTCATGCCGTCGCATCGCAGCAGCTCGAAAGACGTCACGCCGCTAGCCAACGCGATCGGAATCGCGCTCGCGTAGTACCAGACCGAATCCTCCCAGCGCGCGCCGGCCACGGCCCATGTGAGCGCCAGCAGGATGAGCATCGCAGCAGAGCTGTTACGGTATTCCCGGCCGCTCAAGGATGCGACGCCTTGCAGGACCAGCAAATAACCGGTGACGACAACGAGGTTGCTCAAGGCGGAGCCAGTCGCACCGGGCAGCTCGTGACGAACTGTTGCCGCCGCACAGCCGATCGCAAGCGTTGCGTACCCAGCTGCCAGTATTTTCAATTCCTTGCTGCGCCTGGGATGTGTTCGATGTTCCCAGAGCGTCATCCCGGAACTGGCGAAAAGCGTCCCAACCAAGAGGAAATAAAGGGTGAGAAGATCGACGTGCATCGCTGAGGAGAGAATCCTATGCCGGTGTATCGCGGCGGCAATTCAAGGCAAAAAATTCGATAGTGGGATGATAGTCGAGGTATGGTCCTGGCTGCACTTGAAGGACGCTCACCTTTAAGCTAAGGAGAGAAACGGCAACACGGCGACCCAGCCCCATGTAACGGCAAAAATGGACAGAACTTTATAGCCGTCAAATAAAAGCATCAAACGACCGTGGTCGGCTGGCGTCTCGCAGCCGTGGGTTAATCCGCCGATTGTCAACGATCTGAGACTCCGTGTCGAAGGTCCGAAACTGGCCGCTAGTTGCCGATCTCGACCCATGACGGCCGCGAGGCTGGCTGGAGTCCACAGTAGCTTGGCAAGGACGAGGCCTTTGATGTCCCGTAGTTCAGGGGTTGGAATGACAGGCGCGAAGCCCGCCAGACAAGGCATTGCTACAGTGCTGTAGCAGCAAGGAAAAGCACGCCCCGAGGGGGCTTTTTGTTGGTTATTATGGCCGTCCCCCGCAGATCACGCGCGAAACGCGACGGCGGGTTCAACCGGTCATTCGCGAATGAATTCATTCGCGAGTTCCATCGCCTGCTGGGCGTCACGCCGCGCGAGCTGAGCGTTGCCCGGACTGGCGACGCGACGGGCAATGCGTTGCTGGTCCGCAGCAACGAGGCGGAACCTGCAGGCACGCCGCGGGAATACGCGCCGCCGTCAACCCGGCACAGCGCCCGTCAATTGCGCGTACACGTCGTGCGCCAGCTGCAACAGCACCTTGCGGTCTATACCGCCGGACACCGCATAGCCGAAGTCGCCGTCAACCCAATAGAACACGTTCACCGGCCCGTCCTGATACAGCTTGAACGCTGTGGTGTTCGAGTTCACCTGACGATGCGAGATGCACAGCGTGACACGCTCGCCGTTCGGTCCGCGATACATGAACTGCGCGGTGGGCCCGTCGGCGCCGGGCAACAGGCGGCCGCCCGACAGCGCGAAGCCGCTCTTCGACAGCACCGGCGGATGCACGTCGGTGCCCAGTCGACTGGCGAGCCACTGCACGAAATCCTGTTCGTGGTCGGCACTCATTTCGGCCGGCCGGTCGATGGCTGGCATGTAGACCACGTGCGCCACCGCCGCACGCCGCGCGAACACCTCGGCGCTGTCCGCGCTGACCGGACGCGTATCGGCGTGATCCGCCGCAGCCGGCGCGCCAATGTCGCGCCCCATCTGCGTGCCAACACCGATGCCCACCCCCAGCAGCAGCGCCGCGGCGATGCCGGCGAACTGCGGCCAGTTGGCGGCGATGCGCCAGCCGCGCGGCACGGCCGCTTGCAGCCGCTTGGGCACCGGTTCGCTCAGCACGCGGTCATAGCGCTCGTGGAACATGTTGTTCAGCGAAAAATAATCGCTAACGCGCACGGCCAGTTCCGGGTTCTGTTCGAGCGCGCGTTCGACGTCGAGACGGCGTGCGTCGGGCAGCGTGCCGTCCACATACGCGTGCAGATCTTCTTCGCCGATCGGCATATGTTGGTCGCTCATCGCACCACCTGTAATTTCGCAGCGGGCTGGCTGCCCGCCATCAATGCCCTGAGCCTCTCGCGTCCGCGCGACAGCCGCGACATCACCGTGCCGATTGGGATGTTCAGCGCGAGCGCGACGTCGGCATAGCTCATTTCCTCGAGGCCGACCAGCAGCACGACTTCCCGCTGCTCCATCGGCAGACGCTGCAGCGCGTAGTCGAGGTCGCGCATTTCCAGCGAGCGGTTCTGCTCGGAGGGTACCGCCAATTCGCTCTCTGCGATGCTGTCGTCGTCGACCGCGACGTGGACCGCGCGCGCCGACGCCTTGCGCGCCTGATTCGCGAACACGTTGTGCATGAGCGTGAACAGCCACGCGCGCAGATCGGTGCCCGGCTGGAACATGCCGGTGCGGCCGAGCGCGCGTTCCAGCGTGTCCTGCACCAGATCGTCGGCGAGATCGCGATTGCTGATCAGCGCGCGCGCATAGCGCCGCAAGCGCGGCACATGCTCCATCAACTCGTCACGGACATCCATTTTTCATCCCGATGTGATCCGGATCGCGGGGCTCTTACTAAGCATAGGGCGAGTGGCCATGGATTGGACGGCGACGTGCATTCGAGGGGCGAACACGGGTCAGCGCATTTTTATTCCGCGAGTTTTGGCTAGCGTACTGACCCGTTACTGAAGTCGGTGCGCGGTGATCGCGCGGTCAGCGCGTCGGCGGCGCGCATCAGGCCGTGGGTGCGGGCGTCGCCTGCGACTACGAAGCGCTGGCGCTGGGCGTTCCACGTCAACAGCCGAATCTCGCCGATGCGGCGCGCGGCCCATTGCGGCTGCGGCTGCGCGAGCAGTGCTAGCGTCGACATCAGCACGACCGGCTGGTTGTCGCGATTCAGATAGATGAATTCGCTGGCTCGCTGAAATGGGCCGAGCGGCACGGCTCGCTGCTCGACGAGTCGCAAGCCGATGGCCTCGAGCTCGGGCGCCGACGGATCGGCGCGCGTCGGCGCTGCCGCGGAAGCCGGCCGCGCGGCGACTTCCGCCAACGCCATCAACGCGGCGTTCTCGAGCGCTTGGGGCGACACCTGGGTCGCCGCAAGCCAGCCCGTCGCGGCTGCGAGCGTCAGAACGAGCACCGCGAGCGCACCGGCCAGCTTGCGCACACGTCCCACGATTTTGACGCGCACGATTGCGCGCCGCCATCGGTGGATGCGGTTCGTCGCGGGTTCGTCGGCGGTTCGGAACGCCTGCTGGATCTGCGCATTCAGCCTGCCGTAAAACGCGACACGCCGCGCTTCCGTCGGGTCCTTGCCGAGATAGGCGCGCAGAAGCGCGGCGCGCTCCGGCGTCAGTTTGTCGTCGGCGTAGGCCTGGATGTCGGCTTCGGAAAGCGGCGAGTCGGGAGGGGCGTCCGTTGAGGTCATGGTGACGGTAGGGCTCGGAATGCGGCTATCGGTTGGTGAACACGGGCTCGCGCGGATTTATTCCGCGCATTGAGTTTGGAGCCGTTTGCCGTTTTCAATGCCGCCGAACGGTGAGCAACCGCGGCAAGCAAACCGTCGCGCGGACGCTTTTATTCCGGTCTCCAAAGACGTTTTTTTACACGCTCGAAGCCGGAATAAAAGCCGCCAGGCCGTGGTTCGCCGTCATGCGATCCCGCACAACACTGTCAGGAGTTCATCATGAAGAAGCTCGCATTTGCCGCCTTGTCGGTTGTCGTTCTCGCCGCTTCGTCGAGCGCGTTTGCCCAAGGCAAGACGCGTGCTCAGGTCTACCAGGAACTGATCGAGGCACAACAGAACGGACTGGATTACATCACGGACGCGTCGTATCCGGATGTCAACCCGGTCTTCGCGCAACAAGTCAAAGAGCACAAGGAAGCGCTCGCTGCGCAAGCGGCGGCAGCCAGCCGCGTCGCGAGCGGCAGCGCGCCGGCAGGCAACGCCAATTGAAACATCGGCAGCCGGCGCGCAAACGGAACGCGCGCCGGTTTGTCGAGTGGCGATGTGTCCCGACGGGACGTGGAATAGATCGTCGTAGCGTGTGTTAGCCGGTCTGTGCATCCATTCGAAACAGGAGTCATCGTGACCCAACCTTCCGTTCACAACTCTGAGCCTCGCTGCGTGCCATGCCGGCTCGCCGCGATCGGCGCGCTCGTGCTTGCAGTGGCCAGCGGCTTCGCGTACACGGCGGGCTGGCTCACGCCCGCGCGTCTGACGGCGTCGGGTTTGATCAACACGTTCGAAACAGTGGCCGGTCAGCCGTATCCCGGCTATCGGCGCAATCATGCGAAGGGCCTGTGCGTCGAAGGGTACTTCGACAGCAACGGCGACGGCGCTACGGTCTCGCGCGCGGCGGTATTCGCGCCGGGGCGCACGCCGGTGACGGGACGCTTCGCGGTGCCCGGCGGCAACCCCTCCGCACCGGATACCAGTTCGCCCGTGCGCAGCCTTGCGTTGCAGTTCCAGTTGGCCAACGGCGAGCAATGGCGCACCGGCATGAATTCGACGCCCGTGTTCGCGGTGCACACGCCCGCGCAGTTTTATCAGCAACTGCTCGCCGCGAAGCCGGACCCGGCGACCGGCAAACCGGACGCGGCAAAACTCAAGGCCTTCTATGCGGGCAACCCCGAGACGTTGCCGTTTCAGAACTGGGTCAAAGCGCACCCGCCTTCGTCGAGTCTCGCCAACGCCGCGTACTACGGGATCAATGCATTCCGGTTTACCGACGGCGCAGGCACGACGCGCGCCGTGCGCTGGGCGATGGTGCCCGAGACGCCCTATGCGCCGATCACCGATGCGCAGAAAGCCGAGATGAATTTCCTTCAAGCCGACCTCGATCAGCGGCTCGACAGCGGGCCGTTGCGCTGGCATCTGATCCTGACCGTTGCGCAACCGGGCGATCCCACCGACGACGCCACGCTGCAATGGCCCGACGCGCGCCAGCATATCGACGCAGGCACGCTGGTGCTCGATCGCGCGACATCGCAGGAAAACGGCACGTGCCGCGACATCAACTTCGATCCGACGATCCTGCCCGCAGGCATCGCGCCATCGGACGATCCGTTGCTTGCCGCGCGCTCAGCCGCCTATGCGCTGTCCTATCAGCGCCGCACCCGTGAAGAAGCCCTGCATCCCACGATTCATCAAACGCACCTCAAGGGAGACCGCTCATGACGCCGGCACGCACCTACTTCAGTCCGCTCGCGCGGCTGCTGCACTGGACGATGGCGCCGCTGATCGTCGCGATGCTGTTCATCGGCGTCGGGATGGTGGCGAGCGTCTCGCGCGCGCACAACACGCTGATCGCGATTCACAAGCCGCTCGGCGTTGCGTTGCTGCTGCTAGTGGTGCTGCGCGCCGCCGTGCGCATCACGCGCGGCGCGCCGCCGTTGCCCGCCGACATGGCGACGCCGCAGCGCATCGCGGCCAAAGCCTCGCACCTGGTGCTGTATGCGCTGATGGTGGCGATGCCGTTGATCGGCTGGGCGATGCTATCCGCAGCGGGCTATCCCATCACGCTATACGGTCCGCTGCATTTGCCGCCGATCGCGCCGCATGACGTCGAGCTGTTCGCGTTGCTGCGAGCGTTGCATACGTGGCTCGCGTTCGGGCTGTTCGCGACGGTGCTGCTGCATCTCGCGGCTGCGCTGTTTCATGGGCTGATCCGTCGCGACGGCGTGTTTTCGAGCATGGCGCGCGGCGGCCGTTAGCAGTTCGGGGTTCGTAATTGCTCCAAGGAGTGGTCTCTCGTCCGATGGAGTTATTAGCAAACCGTGCGTTGACGCCAACCGATCCGGGACGAACGACGTGCTTCATGGAGATGTGCCTCATTACCGGTACTTTCCTGGTCCTTCGTTCGTCAGGAGGCCGGTTCCCGGCCGCAAACCTGACACCGACGCCCTTGATCTGGGCTTCGGCGAAAACCACGCGTCCCCAATATATGCATACCGCAGCATCGTGTGCGGCGCCTTCTGGTCGCGTACGTGCGTGACGCCGCACGCCGCGCACGTCCACGTACGATCGGACAAGGTCAATTTCGTCGGGGTGCAGCAGCCTGACATCGCTGCGTGGGCTTCACGCGCTTCGTGGGGATGATTTCCAGCCGCGACCGATCCAACAACGACTCACGCGCGCACGAACTCCGATCCGGCCACCCACCGCCGGGTCGCTCATCCCCCCAGCAGCCCGAACACCGCGACCCCGTTCGTCGTGCCGACGTACACTTTGCCGTTGGCGATCATCGGCGTGATGAACTTGTTGCCGACGCCGAACTGATCGCGCGTGCCAGCCTGATTGCTGTTGTACAACTCAGCGAGCGAGACCGGGTCAAACGCATGCAGCACGGCCGTGCTGCCATTTTCCACCGCCCACACGATGCCGTTCGTCGTACCGTTCGCCGAGACGCTCGGCGTCGTGCCCGGAAACGCGAACGTCATCGAACTCCGTGCGGACGGGGTAGTCGACAGCAACGCGTTGCTTACCGTGAACGCTTTCAGGTTGTCGCCGACCGGGCCGAAATACACGCGTCCGTTGTAATACGCGGGCATCCCGAATTCGGGGCCTGCGAGCTGCCCGCTGATCCGCTGATAGATGTTGTCGCCCGACGCGTTGAACTTGCCCATCGAGTCGCGATTCAGCACATAGATGTTGGCGTCCTTGCCGGCGCCGAGCGTCAGGTGCTGCACGGCACCGTTCGCGTCGGTCAGGTCCGGCAGCACGAGCGCGCCGCCGGAGCCGAGGTCAATGTCGTCGTCGGCCTCGTGCGTGACGTTCGCCATCGCAAAGTAGTCGGCGACCGAGAGACCGCCTTCGGTGCCGAGCTTCAGGAATCCATTGCCGAAGTCGCCCATGTTCGGAAAGCCGTTCGCGTTCAGTGTGGTGTCGAACGTGCCGTTGCCGTCGAGCAGATAGATCGACGAGCCGTCCGACGCCGGTCCCGCGCCGCTCATCCAGATCGCGCCGCGGATGCCGTTCGGCGTCACGTTCAGCACTGTCGTCTGCTGCAACGTGCCGGCGCCATAGCCGATGATCCAGCCGGTATAGCCGCCGTCGTCGCAGTGCGAGGTCCACGTCGTGTACAGCACGTCGTTGAGCAACAGCAGCCCGGCTCGCTCCGCATACAACGCTGGTATAAACGGCACGACGCCGTTCGTGCTGGCCGCGCCGTTGCCGGGGTATGAAGCGCCGATTTCCGTCGGACTGCCCAGCACTCCGGCGCCAGTCGAGAGGTCGAGCGCATGCACCCGGTGATGGTAGTTGCCGGCCGTGTCCTTCGACATCGACACGTAATAGATGGTGCCGTTCGGGCCGCGCGTGCGGTCGATCACCGGCGTCGCCGTGACGCCGATCTCCTTCGTGATCTGCCCGCAGCCGAGGTCGTCGCTCGCCGTTTCGCCGGGCGGCAACGCGCCGCGCTTCCAGAGTGTGGCGCCGCTGTCGGCATCGAACGCGAACACGGTGTCGTGCTCGGTGACGACGTACAGCACGTTATGCGCGATGCCCGCGATCGACTGCGCCCCTACGTACAACGGTTGTGCGTCGACCTTGCCGTCCACGGCGAAAAAGCCAACTTTGCCGAACGTCGCCGATTCGACGTTGGCGGGCGTGAGGACGGTCTCGTTGAGCGCCTGGCCGGTGCGCGCGATGTCGTTGTGGTAGGTAAGTACATCCTGGGGGCCGGCCGTCTCGCTCGCCGCCGCTCTGGCGGTGCTACTGGCGCCGGCGCTCAAGGCCCCGCTGCCGCCGCTGGCGTCCGACGCGGTCGTGTCGTCGCCGCCGCTACCGCCTCCGCAATCGGCGAACAGGAACGCCGACAGCAGGATCAATCCACTCAACGCATACAAACGGCGCCGCGAATGCTGAGCTTCCATGACGGACTCCCTCATTGCGCGTTGTGGCGCGACAAGAGCGTGAGATGCTAGCCACGCGCCTGGCAATGTCAACGAAGCTTAGCACCGGCACCGCGGTTCGCGACGCCAGCGTTCAGCGCCCAACCGCCCCGGCCTCTGCCGCTTTGTATCGGAGCTTTTGCAACAGGCCGCCCGGCGCGGCGTCGAGAAAGGCGTTGGGACGAGCTGGACGAGCCCGTATTTTCTGAAGCGAAAGGAGCGGCGACAAAACGTCAGGCCACCGCAAGGACTGCCCCCACCTGACGAACCTGACCGACTGCACTTGGCGTGCTCGGCATAGGCGTCGGCCAGGTCTCGCAGACCTTTGGTGTGGCGGGAACGTCCGCGTCGGTCGGTACGATCATCTCCGCGCCTGAACGTCTACCGGCTGTCGCCCAGGCGCTGTCGCGAGCCGCAGACCGTAGTGCCGCGGAGCCGGCGAACTGCTGGGCGAACGAACATGGAGGACCGCCGGCACGCGGATTGCGCACCCACGGTTCTGCTGTGCGATATTCGACAGGGGAGACATCATGAACAAGCTTGCGTCCATTCTCGTGTGGGGCGTGCTGGCCGCTGTCGGCGCTTTCGCCCTCGCCAGGCTCGCGCTCGGGCGCGGTGAAAGTGTGAATGCCGTGTGGCTCGTGACTGCGGCCCTCATTGTTTATTTCATCGCATACCGCTTCTATAGCAAGTTCATTGCCGAGCGCGTATTGCGACTCGACGACACGCGCCAGACGCCGGCCGAGCGCCACGACGACGGCATGGACTACGTACCGACCAACAGGTGGGTGCTGTTCGGCCATCATTTCGCCGCAATCGCTGGCGCCGGTCCGCTTGTCGGTCCCGTGCTGGCAGCGCAGATGGGCTATCTGCCCGGCACGCTGTGGATCCTCGCGGGCGTCGTGGTGGCCGGTGCGGTGCAGGATTTCATTGTGCTTTTCGCGTCAGTGCGCCGTGACGGCAAATCTCTTGGCGAGATGGTCAAGATGGAACTGGGCCCGGTTCCTGGCTCGCTGGCTCTCGTCGGAGTACTCGCGATCATGATCATCATTCTCGCGGTTCTGAGCCTCGTGGTGGTCAAGGCGCTTACGTCCAGCCCGTGGGGTCTCTTCACCATCGCGGCGACGATACCGATCGCGCTGCTGATGGGCGTGTACATGCGGTTTATCCGTCCGGGGCGGGTAGGAGAAGCGTCCCTGTTCGGCGTCGTACTTTTACTCATCTCGATCGTACTCGGGAAGACGGTCGCCAACGATCCCACCTGGGGACCGGTCTTTACCCTGACCGGCCCGCAACTGGCGTGGGCTCTCATTCTGTACGGCGCCATCGCCTCCAGCCTGCCGGTCTGGCTGATGCTCGCGCCACGCGACTACCTGAGTACGTTCCTGAAGATCGGCACGATCATCGCTCTCGCGGTCGGCATCTATGTGGTCGCGCCCACGCTTTCGATGCCACGGACCACGCGCTTCATCGACGGCACCGGACCCGTGTTTTCCGGCACGCTCTTTCCTTTTCTGTTCATTACCATCGCCTGTGGCGCAGTCTCGGGTTTTCATGCGCTCATTTCCTCCGGCACCACACCCAAGATGATCGAGCGTGAGTCGCATATGCGTCTGATCGGATTCGGCGGCATGCTCGCCGAATCGTTCGTCGCAGTCATGGCGCTGACGGCAGCCTGCATCCTGCATCCGGGCATCTACTTCGCCATGAACGCACCGGCGGCAATCATCGGCACGACCGCCGCGCACGCTGCGCAAGTCGTGTCGAACTGGGGATTCGTCATCACGCCGGACCTGATCAACCAGACGGCCGTGAACATCGGAGAAACCAGCATCCTGTCGCGCGCCGGCGGCGCCCCGACGCTTGCCGTAGGCATGGCGCAGATTCTCGGTCAGGCCCTGGGTGGTCAGACCATGGAGGCCTTCTGGTATCACTTCGCCATCCTGTTCGAGGCGCTGTTTATCCTGACAGCCGTAGACGCCGGCACGCGGGTCGGCCGCTTCATGATTCAGGACATGCTAGGCCATGTCTATCGGCCGCTCGGCGACACCCAGCTCCTGCCCGCGAACCTGTTGGGCACTGGCCTCTGCGTGGCAGCCTGGGGCTACTTTCTCTATCAGGGCGTGGTCGATCCGCTCGGTGGCATCAACACACTCTGGCAGCTTTTCGGGGTGGGCAACCAGATGCTCGCCGGCATTGCCCTGCTGCTCTGCACCAGCGTCCTGGTGAAGATGAAGCGGGAGCGCTACATCTGGGTGACGCTGGTGCCGACAGCGTGGCTCCTGATTACCACGCTCACTGCAGGCATCCACAAGATCTTCCATAGCGACCCGCGTATCGGCTTCCTCGCGCTGGCGAACAAGTTCAGTGACGCCGCCGCGCAGGGAACCGTACTCGCTCCCGCCAGGTCGATTGCGGAAATGCAGCGGGTCGCCTTCAACAACTATCTGGATGCGGTGGTCTGCGGCTTCTTTGTCGTGCTGGTGCTGGCGATGTGCGTCTTCGCCGTCACGATCTGCTTGCGGGCGCTGCGGCAGGCACAGCCCACCGTCAACGAGACGCCTGTTGTTGTGCGCGCCAGGGGGGCTTGATCATGAAAACTATCTTCAATGGCAAACTCGCGGCGATGCCAGTTCGGGGCGCGAATGCCGCGGCCCGGAGCAACGCACTGGGGACACGGCTATCGGAGCTTGCGCGCACCATGCGCGGAGCCTGCGCGCAGATGTTCGGCATCCCGGACTATGAACGCTATGTTGAGCACATGGCCTCGCGCCACCCGTGCGATCCGCTGCTGTCGCGACGTGAGTTCTTCA
Source organism: Paraburkholderia suaedae (assembly GCF_040812055.1). Lineage (NCBI taxonomy): Bacteria > Pseudomonadati > Pseudomonadota > Betaproteobacteria > Burkholderiales > Burkholderiaceae > Paraburkholderia > Paraburkholderia suaedae. The sequence continues at coordinate 34,086 of NZ_JBFOAH010000044.1, forward strand.
TCTGGGCCATCGATCGGAAATACAGTCGCAATGGGCCGAGATGCTGTTAGCGTCGCTCGTGACCTCCATAATCGTGTCTTTCGGCGGAAATCGCACAAGTTGATCGCCGGGCACCACGGGACCGAATTGTTTCGGTCGGCGCATCCCGTTATCGGCTTGTGCAGGGGGCTGGGTCGAATCGGCCGATAGCGAACGTCGCTGTCCGGGCCGCTCTAAGTCCAACGGCCTGCGCAATGGGCATAAACGACTAGTGTGAGCAGTTCCAACTGCGCAAAGCAGATCGATCACCCGAACGACCTCTGCTCACTTCGTCGCCTGACGGACGTATCATCCCCGCCTGCCGGAAGGCGGACACCAACCCTTAGACGAGCAACTAAAAAGCTTTAAATTCTGCAGGGATTTAATGTACTGTGCGAGGCATCTCACCCGTAGCGCCGACACGACCATGATAAAACCGTTTGAACCGTCGAGATCATTTTGCTATCACTTTGCCCGCTATCAGGCCATACCCGAAATTTTAGTACGCCAGGAAGTCGCGACTGGCGCGCCCTTTCGCCTCATCGACGTTGCGAAGCCAGTTATCGATCGGCACCTGACGTCAGACCAGCAAGCGATGATGGTCAAGAAGCAGCAATCTGATCAGACAGAGCCGATCTTGAAGATAATCAAGTTTTACGTTCCTTTCATTGCCAAAAACACCGGGCAGTTGATTTCGTTGGGAGGAGGTTTTTTTCGACTCCCGACCGCGGAAGATCTCAACGAAGACGAGTTGGAAGACGCTGAGTTAGAAGAGGCCGTAGCCGAGGGGGACACGGCTGAAGCAGACACCTTCGATGGCACGGTGTACGCTTTCAGCTTCCCGGCGCTGCTCAAAGCTGGCGCGCCGTTCCCCATTAAGGTCGGCAAAGCGACAGGCGATGTGGATAAGCGCGTTGCAGTGCAATGCAAGGGATCCGCGACATTTGAAAATCCCGTGATCCTCGGCCGCTGGCCGGTTCAAAGAGTCGGCGCGGTAGAGTCGGCCATTCACAAGGTCTTGCAATCACGCGGTAAGTGGCGCGAGAATGCGCCAGGCACCGAATGGTTCGATACCACTATAGAGGAGATTCAGTCGATCGTTACGTTCATCGGAAATCTCGCGCAAGCCTGACGGACCGACTGCACTTTACGCTTACGAACTCGCGGCCGTCCCGATCGCCAGCGCCTTACCGACGCTACATCGCCGGCAGCATTACCCCGCTCGCAGGTTGTCTGTATTGCTTGTCAGCGATTCCAACCAGCAATGCGACGAGCCGCTTGTGGCCCGGACTCAGCCGGGCGCTGCCCCTTCTCCCGGGCGGACCCGAAGCACCTAAGCCGCCAGTCGATGCTCGTAGTACGGACGATCGCGATCGTCGAGGATCGCATGGAGCGCTCCCAGATTCGCAGGATCAGGCGATAGCCACGCGTCGATGTTCTCCGGCTTGATCGGGACGATGCAGCGATCGTGGGCCGCCGCAGCCACCTCGGATGGCGGCTCGTCGGTGATCGCGGCAAACGACAGGAGGTCCGGCTCGCCCGGCGCCTTCCAGTGCGACCATAGACAGGCGACCAGCATCTCTCCGCCAGTATTCGGTCGGAACTCCAGCACCACGTTTTCGTCCTTCTCGCCGTCCTGCAGCTCGCGCCCTTCCATCCTGGCGCGGCTGACGTTCTCAAAGAACGCGTTGACGACCATCAGCCCGTGCGAGTAGCCGAAAAGATCGCGCCAGAAGCCTTCGAGATTGTCGCGGCGTGCATTGTAGGTGCCCGGAAACTTCGTGTCGTAGAACTTGGGCTTGCCCACCGGCCGGCACTGGTAGCGCATCGGCTTGATTACCCGCTGGCCGTTCTCCATGACCATCACAGGTGCGTACGTACCCGGGAAGATGCGCGAGTCGCGGTCCTGGAGTTCGGTCCGCCTGAGATCGTCGAGGCGGCGGATCGTCGCGTCGATCTCGACCGCTCGCGTAGCAGCTTCTGACCGTGACGATCGGTTCGAAACCCCACTAGTGCGTTCTCTGCACCAGCGAGATTGTCGTCAACCTGTTCCTCGGGGCCGCCTTATTGTCGGGATCGATTCCCCCAGTTTTCGTGATCGGTGTTGCACGACTTGAAAAGCCGACCGCCAACATCTAACGTTCATCGCAGGCTCCCGAGGAGACGGCCATGGCAAGAATCGAAGCAAAGCTAGTGGAGATGGGACTGGCGTTGCCGCAGACGCTACAGATGCCTGCAAACGTAAATATGTCATTGCCATTTGCATGGGTACGCGTGCGCGGCACTCGAGCTTTTGTCTCAGGACACGTGCCGCTCAACCTCGATGGGACGATTGCGCAACCGGTCGGTAAGGTCGGCGCCGAAGTTTCTTCAGACGAAGGCTACGCAGCAGCACGCCTTGTGGCGCTTGCACAGTTGGCGAGTCTTCAGAAGGCGCTTCGAGATCTGGATCGCATTACGGCTTGGGTACGCGTCTTTGCAATGATCAACACAGCGCCCGGCTTCGATCAAATGCCACGGATCGCAAATGGCTTCTCGGATTTGATCCTTGAACTGTTCGGGCCGGACATCGGTATGCATGCTCGGTCAGCCGTCGGCGTCGCGCTCCCCCTAAATGTGCCCGTCGAGTGCGAAGCGGAAGTTGAGATTGACGGACTGCGCCTGTAACCCAGGATTGCCGTCGAGAGCCGGTCTCGTAAGCACGTGTAGGAACCATCGTCTCGGGTCGATCCAAGAACAGACGGTCAGGGACAGCGTCTGGGGTGACTCAGAAGGGTCGGTAGCGGGCCGCTCGAGAACCGCCACCACCGCGTGGGAACGTCGGATGAACAGGCAGCTCACGCCATGACCAAACCGAGCGTGCTGTGCCGCTCAGTCGGTCGAAGCGCCAAAGCAGCCGCCGCACGAACGCGCCCGGCCCAATCGCAAGCGCCCGGCACTCACTCTCGCCTCACCACCGCACTCGCACCGGCAAACCCACAAA